>SIAZ01000018.1 GCA_009695405.1 Pedosphaera sp.
TGCTCCTCAATCCATCTCCGTAACCACTCCACTTCCTCAGATCCCATCCGTCGCCCTTGCAATACTAGTTCTTTAAGCACGCCCTGCTTTCTGAGCTCTTTGCCGCTGGTAGTCCAGCTCATTCACCGACAACTTGTGAATGCACCGGATGGAGGGCGGTCTGGGTGGGTCATTGCAAACGACGCGATGCCGTTGTGGAGGGAGACCGGTAAGAACGGAGGCTAGGCTGGGGCAGCAGAGGCTCGATGGAACATAGCCTCGGGTGAAACAGGCGGATTCCGCTGCCAAACGGTCGAGGCGAGGCGTTCGAATAGAGGGATGGCCCATGAAGCCATAATCATTCCAAGCCTGATCGTCGGAGATAATGAGTAAAATATTGGGTGGTTTAGCTGGAGCAGCCCAAAGAGAACTCATCCAACAGGTGATCAGGAAAGTTTGGAGGCAATAAATCCAACAGAACCAACTGGGCCAACTTCGGATTTTAGAAGACTTAAGTGGCATGGGTTGCGTTTAGATTACACGGATGTTTTCGTGTCGCACCCTTGAATTGCTATTTGAAGCGGAAGTAGAAAAGTTGAGAGGAGCAGAGTTGGATTGAAGAGTCTTAAAAAGGGTTTAGTGAGTCCTATCGACTGCTAACGCGCCGAGGCGTTGACGCTCGGCGGCCTTGGCGAAGGGCCAGTAGACAGACATCGCGATAAAAATGGAAACCACGCCCCAGACCGCCGCACGCCAATCTCCACCGGTCATTAGATAATGGCCGAGCACGGGGGGCGTTGTCCACGGGACATTGACGAAGGGTTTGCCGATCAAACCCCACTTCATGAGTAAGTAGGTCCCTGCTGTGAGGAGAAGTGCGTTAAAAATATAAGGCGCCATAAATATCGGATTCAGGACGATGGGAATCCCGAAGAACATCGGTTCATTGATCTGGAAGATTTGAGTCGGGAGCGACAGTCGACTGACTTGTCGGAAGCCAGGGTCGCGTGATTTCCAGAGGACCAATGCGAGGGCGAGTGTAGCACCGGTACCGCCCACATTGACGAAGGTTGTGAAGAAACCATTAGCGGTAATATAAGGCATTGGTTGGCCCTTGCTGAGGGCATCGACATTTTCAGCGAGGTATTGAAGAAAGATGGGAGCAACGACTGCGTCGAGAGCATTGTCGCCATTGATACCGATGGACCAGAGTAAGGTGACTAGGAAAGCGTAAACCAAGATCCCAGGCAGGGTATTTAGGGCAAAGACCAGAGGTTTAAACAGAGTTTGAATCGCCGTATTAACATCAATATTTAGGAGGAAACGAATCATCCAAAAGAAGGCCATCAGGAAGACCATAGGGGTTAAGGACAAGAAGGATTCATAAACCACAGCAGGCACTGATTTTGGTAATCGGATGACCCAATTCTGATGAGTGAACCACGCTTGGACCCGGACTGAAACTACGGCGATAAGAATGGCCGAGAAGAGTCCGCGGGAACCCAAGGAATCCATTACAAGCAATTGGGTCTTGGGATCGATCTGGATGAGTAGAAAGACGAGAGTTGAGAGCCCAGCACTGACCACCGCCTCTTGATTGAGGCGACGGCCAAGATCGTAACCAATGGCGAAGCAAACAAAAATAGCCAGTAATCCGAAGGTGGCAGTGACTGGAACCTGAAGTAGTGGGAGGTAGGCTTCGATTCGCTTTTCCCAACCGTTTATTGGCAGAAATGCCAAGATCATAAATAGGCCACCGATAATGGTGAGCGGTACCACAGAAACCATTGCGGCACGGATCGCGGAGAGGGTCGGATCTTCGCTGAAGGCGTGGAAGAAGGGGGGAAGTCGGCCGTGTAAAAACCCTTTTTTGGTCGTAGCAACGTTGTTCATGAGGGGTTGTTCGATTCAGTGAGTCTCAATCCGTCATGGGCTTGCAACGATGAAAATCCGCTGAGAGATGATTTAAAAAGCGCGTCCCATGTAGAGGCAACCGTCGGTGCCTTCACCGACTTTGAGGAGTTCTTTAAACCCGAGTTTAGTATAAAATTTTTGCGCTGAAGGATTAGCGAGACTGACCCCGAGATGGGCCCCTGGTGATCCGTCACTGCGGAGGTTGCCTAGTACCTGCTCGAGCATTCGCCGACCAAATCCGCGGCCCTGTGCGCGTTCTAGTAAATCGATGTGGATGTGTGATGGATACAATTCATACGGTTCTGGGCAGGTGTAATCGGGGTGATGATACCAGCTATAAACCTGTTGAACACGGGTGTAGTTGGCAGCCTTACCTGATGGATCGGGAAATTGGCGGCACAATTTCGGGCGCCAGTCGGAGTCGTAACGAGAGTAGAAGCGCCGAGAATCGAGTGCCCCAAGTGCATAACCACAGACTCCCTCTGCATCTTCAAGAATGAGAGCGTAAGACGGTTCGTAAGTGAGGTAAGGTCCCACAAAAAGACGGCCAAGAGCCTCTGGGTCCTCTAGGTAAAAGGGTTCTCCGTCTGCACCAAAGTTCCCGGTTTTCAGGCAGACATAATAGGCGCCAGTTTCGTCGCCGGGTTGAGAAGGGCGAATCAAAGCGGGGTTCATGTCGATGAGTTTAATCTAGGGAGTATTTTAGCGAAGTGCGTACGAGGAGAAATCGGCGGCGAGGAAACGGTCAATAAGAGGATCCTTGGAGGCACGAATTTCTGCTGGGGTACCGCTGGCAAGGATTTGGCCCCCATCAAGAAAAGCGATTCGATTTGCAATTCCAAATGCGAGATCGCGATCATGGGTCACCACCACCGTAGTAGCACCGGATCTCCGGTTTGCGCTGAGGATTTCGCTCCCAACCGTCAGTGCCATCAAGGGGTCGAGTTCGCTTGTGGGTTCGTCATAGAGGACGAGTTGAGGTTCCATAACCAGAGCGCGGGCGATAGCGACTCGTTTTTTCATACCGCCAGAAAGTTCCGCAGGATATTTATGAGAATCGCGTTCGGTGAGGTTTACCAGAGCGAGTTTTTCGATCACTGTTTGGTGAATCTCATCAAGGCTTTTGAGACGATGTTCGGTGAGATAAAGACCGACATTTTCTGCGACCGTCAATGAATTAAGGAGACCTCCACTTTGAAAGACCATGGCCAATCGGAAGCGTTCGCGAATGGACTCATCATCGATTCGAACGTCATTGAGAAGAACATCGCCCGTATCTGCGGATTCGAGGCCAATTAGGTGACGCAAGAAGACCGATTTTCCGGCGCCGCTAGGCCCCATAATAACGAAAATCTCACTGGGTTGGATGGTTAGATTGATACCATCGAGAATGAGTTGGGATCCAAAAGATTTCTTTAATCCTTGAATACGGACTTGAATACTTGGGGCCGATTTGACGCTGGGAGTCATTCGTAAAAATAAAAGGATCAACCGTGAAATTGAGCCATGGGGAGGAGGAGTCGAGTGATCACGTAATCCATAATAAGAATGAAGACGATAGAATTAACCATAGCCTTGGTGACACTCCGACCAATACCCCGAGGACCACCGATTGTTTGAAGGCCTTGATTGCAACAAACCACGCCGATCATGACAGCAAAGAGGAATGTTTTGATCAGTCCGTGGATGAGGTCGATTGGGGTAAGAGTGGCCCTGAGATTGTTAAAGAAGGCGGAACTAGTGACTCCGACATCGTGGTTGAAAGCGGCCACCATAGCACCGCCAGCGCAACCGGTGAGGAGGGCAAAAATGACCAGACAAGGGAGAGCAATAGAGAGAGCGACCACCCGTGGAAGGACGAGGAAATGAACGGGATTAATATTGAGAGTGCGGAGAGCATCAATTTCTTGATAAACGCGCATTGAGCCGAGTTCGGCAGCCATAGCGGAGCCGATGCGGCCAGCGAGAAGGATGGCCATCATCACTGGGCCGAGTTCCTTGGCGAGGGATTCACCAACGAGTCCACCCAGCAGGGATCCGAGCCCCCGCTGGGCGAGAAGGGGCCCGGCCTGCAAAACGAGTACTCCACCGATAAAGAGAGAGAGGACGCAAGCCATAAACAGGCTGGCGTTCCCGATTTCAAAAAGTTGTTCCGCTACCTTCCGTCGTTGGCGCCAGACAAGAGGTAGCGCGCAAGTTGTGGCACCGAACAACATTAACATTTCACCGAGTTCACGGAACACGGGGTGATCGTCACCTCTTGTCGTCGAAGGTTCAATGTCCAAGGTGACTTCGGTGGGATATCTCCTCTGTAGACTTTTTCATTCAGACGACAAGAGTCCCCTCAGGCTTGGGGACTCGGGAGCTGTCAGAAGTTCAGCGTTTAAGCCTTAATTCCGAAGCGACGGCGCCAAACAGCAAATCCGACGAGGGCGACACCCGCCACTGCTGCATATTCAGACGGCTCAGGAACCGATGAAGCGGAAAATTGTAGATCATCGATAGCGAGTCCGTGATCAGTGCCGAGGTCATTCAGTTCAGTCCACCGTAACCAGAGCGTTTGATCTCTTTCCCAAGTTAAGTTGTCAATACTACATCCATGATTTGGCGACAATCTGGCCGTATTACCATCGACCCGAGCTGTGAGAGTTGAGTTGATTGGGGAGGTGAAGTCGAAGCCCCCCTGGGGCTGTCCAGTTGGGAACAGTACTAAAAGCAGTTCCTAAGCCGTATTCAAAACGCATAATTTGAGGGGTTGCAGCGCCGTTATTTCGCCACTGTTCACCCGCATAACTCAGGGTAAATTCGGTAAGCGGGGAAGCGGTTTTATTCTGAACCGCCAAAGCAATCCAGCCCGCAGTTGTACCGCTAGCCGGCGACCCAAAGTAGGCACCGCCGGTACCGAGTCCGCCGAGCGCTCGATCTGATCCGGAGGTAGTGCCATAGCTATAAAAAGAGCCGATGGTACTGGAGCCATCTCCGGTGGAGTAGGAGGTAACGGGGAGGGGGGAAGCGACAGACGCTGATGTTCGATGGAAGATCGACCAACCGCCATCCAGTGTTGTTTCATTTTGCCATTTTACAGAGGAACCCGAGTTAGCGAGGGTATTAAAGTTTTGTTGATAGTAACTTCCCGCTACGGTGTAAAAAACTTGACTTAGACACGCGGGAGCGAAGGGGCTCGTTATCACGATAACGAGTGCGATAGGGGGTAAAAATCGAACAGGAATACGGATCATAATGTGTGTGTTTCTGAGTTTGTATCGATGCCCGGACCGTCACAGCGGCGGATCCTTCGTTCGACAGAGGGAACCTTGCTTCATTGGGAAGAGGTGCGTAGATGGGCGAGTGGCACCCAGTACTTTTTTTGCCGACGATTGTAAAACCCTAGGGCGATTAAATTCGTGATTCGACCTAGGTAAGGGATTCGGCCTAGCTTACCTGACGTGTCTGGGTCTCTGTTCAAGCTTCATTCTGAGTACCAACCCGCAGGAGACCAACCTGCGGCGATCGCTCAACTTCTTGCTGGAGTTGCTTCTGGCCAGGTCCATCAAGTGCTGTTGGGTGTGACGGGGTCAGGTAAAACATTCACGATGGCCAATGTGATAGCTAAGACAGGGCGCCCTGCTTTGGTGCTGTCGCACAACAAGACATTGGCGGCGCAACTCTATGCTGAATTTAAGGCCTTTTTTCCAGAGAACGCCGTTGAATATTTCGTGAGCTATTTCGATTTTTATCAGCCCGAAGCGTATATTCCGCGGACCGATACTTTTATTGAGAAAGATAGCAGCGTGAACGAAGAGATAGAACGTTTGCGACTTTCGACAATGAACTCATTGCTATCGCGGCGGGACGTGATTGTGGTAGCTTCTGTATCGTGCATTTACGGTATTGGCGACCGAAGAGATTACGAGAGTATGGTGATTCCATTGCGGATAGGGCAGACGATCAGTCGTGATCAGTTACTGACCCGGCTCGTTGATCTGCAATATGCGCGCAATGATTATGATTTGACCCGTGGCAAATTTCGTGTGCGCGGGGATATTATTGAACTGCATCCGGCCTACACCGAAGATGCCTTACGCATTGAGTTTTTTGGCGATGAACTCGAGCGATTTACACGGTTTGATCCATTGACAGGCGACATGATTGAGTCGCTGACAGCGGTCAATATTTTCCCTAGTAAACAATTCGCAACACCGCAGGAAAAAATAAACCGAGCTATTTTCTCCATCCGCGAGGAATTAGGTTTGCGCATCGCGGAGTTTGAGAAACAGGGTAAATTACTTGAAGCCCAACGCATCAAGATGCGGTGTGAGTTTGATTTGGAGCAGTTACAGGAGTTAGGATTTTGTTCGGGGATCGAAAATTATTCGAGGCATATAATAGGGCGCTTACCAGGGACGCGTCCGGGAACATTGTTAGATTTTTTCCCTCAAGATTTTCTGATGATGATAGATGAGAGTCACGCGACCTTACCGCAAGCAGGAGGTATGCATGCTGGAGATCGGGCTCGAAAGACAGTGTTGGTGGATCATGGATTTCGATTGCCCAGTGCCTTAGATAATCGTCCCTTAAACTTCGATGAATTCAGAGGATTGATGGGGCAAGCTGTTTATGTGAGTGCGACACCGGGCCCGACCGAAATGGGTTGGGCGGGACCGGATCATGTCGCCGAGCAGATAGTGCGTCCGACTGGGTTGGTGGATCCGGCCGTTGAAATCAAACCTTTAAAAGGGCAAATCGATGATTTACTGAACGAGGCTCGGGTGGTGATTGAGCGAGGGGAGCGTGTTCTAGTGAGTACCTTAACCAAGCGAACCGCCGAGGAGTTGACTGATTATTTGAGGGATCTGGGGGTGAGCGTGCGGTATTTGCACAGTGAAATTGATGCGATTGAGCGCGTTGAAATTCTCCGTGCTTTGCGACGAGGCGACTGCGATGTGCTTGTTGGGATCAATTTGCTTCGCGAAGGACTTGATCTCCCGGAGGTATCATTGGTCGCCATATTGGATGCGGACAAGGAAGGGTATCTCCGGAGTACGACCAGCCTAATTCAAACTGCGGGACGGGCTGCGCGGCATATTAATGGACGAGTGATCCTCTACGCCGACGTGAAGACGCAGAGTATTCAGAAGTTTCTAGCGGTCGCGGATTATCGACGTCAACGGCAATTGGCTTATAACAAAGCGCATAACATTACGCCGCGCAGTGTGACCCGAGGATTAGAAGAGGGTTTGAGCAGTGTGGGTTCTGGGCGGAGCGTTTCGGCATCGATTTTAAATGAGAGTGTCGCCCAAATTGATATCAGGGAAACCCTTCGTGAATTAGAAGGCGAGATGATCGAGGCATCGAATGCCCTTGAGTTTGAGAAGGCGGCCCTGTTACGGGATCAAATACGGGAATTAAAAGGTCGCTTGAGCGGTGCTGAAACCAAAGAGCTCGGTGCGAGCGGACGAGCTGAGCGAGACCATAGAAATTCCAAGGGCAAGGGAGGGTATCGTACCCGTCGCAAACGCTGAGATCCTTTGTACGTATCTTAGAAATTGAATGACTGAGATTTTCGGAAATACGGGTCGATGCTGCTGGGGCGATTTGAGAACAAAAAACCACGAACCGAGTTTTCGGTTCGTGGTTTCCGACTTAAGAAGAAATGAAGGAGTAAAATTTACCAGCGCATATCGGCGACGGTTTTGCCTGCGGGGATAAAGGGTAGGACATGTTCGGTGTAGGGCGTGATCACATCCAGCACGAAAGGAGTTTCGGCAGTCAACATTCGTTCCAAGGCGGCTCGGAGGTCCTTCCTGTACACGACCCGTTCGCTGGGCACTCCGAAGCTATTGCAGACTTTCACGTAGTCGGGATAGATCCCAGATCGATCGGCTGGATTTCCGAGGTAGGTGTGGCCGCGGTTGCCATCGAAGAAGTTATCTTCCCACTGAACCACCATCCCTAGATGTTGATTGTTAAGAATGATCGCTTTAGCCGCGATTTTTTCGATATGAGCGGTGGCAAGTTCTTGCACGTTCATAAGGAATGAACCATCGCCATCGATGTCGATGACTTGTTTGTCTGGGCGCGCGACTTTGGCGCCGATAGCGGCAGGGTAGCCATAGCCCATGGAGCCAAGTCCCCCACTGGTGATAAACTGACGGGCGAATTTATATTTGTACCATTGCCCAGCCCACATCTGGTGCTGACCGACACCCGTGGTGATAATGGCATCGCCGTTGGTGAGCTTCCATAATTCCTCGATGACCATCTGAGGAAGGATGTATTCTTCGCCCTCCTTCTTGAAGGGTGTGATATGAGCAGAATCGACAATCTGCCCCTCAGTTGTGTAGCGAAAAGGAGCCTTGGCTTTCCATTCAGTGATCTGGTTATGCCAATGAGTGCAGGTCTTCTTAATGCTACCCCGCTGAGAAATTAAATTATTTAATCGAGTGAGAGCATCCTTCAGATCGCCGTGGATAGCGAGGTGAGCACGTTTGTTCTTGTTGTGTTCGGAAGCGTCGATGTCGATGTGAACAATGGTTGCACCCTTAGCGAATTCGGCGAAAGCACCGGTGACTCGATCATCGAAGCGAACCCCGAATGCGAGGAGGAGATCGCAGCCATCCTTAATTTTTTCGAGCGGCTGAGAGAAGTCGGTTCGTTTGACATATTCGCCGTTCACCGCCCAGTTAGCGAAAGCGGCTCCGTGCATACCCAACCAGCGGAGTGAAAGGGGATGTTCCTCAGGAAAACCTCCGATACCCATCAGGGTCGTGGTGACGGGGATCTCGGCAGATTCGGCGAACCGAAGTAATTCGGCAGAGGCTCCAGCGGTGATGATACCCCCGCCGCAATAAAGGACGGGACGTTCCGCTTTTTCGATAAGACCGATGATCTCATTGAGGGCTAATTCGTCGGCGGCTACCTTGTCGGTATATCCACGGAGTTTAGCTTTAACTTCATCGAGGGTAGGCCAGACTGGGCGTGCTTTGAGTTGTTGGACATTCTTTGGGAAGTCGATAACCACAGGACCCGGTCGGCCACTTTGGGCAATGTAAAAGGCTTCTTTAACAATCCGAGGGATGTCATTGATGTCCGTAATCAGGTAGGAGTGTTTTACGATAGGAAGGGTCACACCTACCATATCGGTTTCCTGAAAGGCACCTCGTCCAATCATCGCTTGAGGAACCTGTCCAGTGATGGCGATCAGCGGGCAGGAATCCATGAAGGCATCCGCGATCGCCGTGACAAGATTGGTCGCGCCGGGGCCGCTAGTAGCCATACAGACTCCGGCTTTACCGGTGACACGAGCGTACCCTTCTGCGGCGAAGCTACCGCCTTGTTCATGGCGCGGTAGGATCGTCCGAATCTTCGATTTGGTGAGTGATTGGTGAATTTCCATGCTCGCCCCACCGGGGTAAGCGAAGATGACTTCGACCGCTTCGCGTTCGAGAGCTTCGACGAAGATATCTCGGCCGAGCATAAGCGGGCCGATTTCTTTATTGGGGTTCGGGGTGGCGGTCGGAGTGGTTGTGGCCGTGGTCATACTATTCGTTTCTATTTATTTGGCCGGGCGTCGTAGGTTGGCGTCATCGAACAAAAAACCCACGGCCGTCACCGGCCGTGGGTTCTTGTTAAAGCGTTTTCAAGCGCGACAAGTCCCCTCGGCGGTGAGTCCGCCTACTACATAAGGTACTTGAACTACCAGAATCTCTGGAAGAATCGCGCTCATTTGATCTGCGGTGACTTTGTTGGGAACGCCCCCTGCGGGTCAAGCCTTCGATGTAAGATGTCGTTAGCTTTCCTCAGTAGCCTGTTTCTTCTTTAGAAAGGAAGACCCGTCTCCTTTGTCTTAGTGGGTCGAAGAGATTTAATCGAAAGACTAAAGAAATTCAGCAGATGGATCTGGCTGGATTCTTGGAATGTTCGTCGCACTCTTAGCCCATGCCTTCCGTATTAGCGGTGTTTGCTCATCCTGATGATATTGAATTCCGTGCCGCGGGGACGTTGCTTCTCTTGCGGGACCGAGGATGGGATGTTCACTATTGTAATTTGTCGTCGGGGGATTTGGGTAGCAGCGTAATGTCTGCCAAAAAAACGGCCACTGTTCGGTCAAAAGAGGCCCGTCAGGCTTGCCATCGTCTTGGATTTGTTTGGTATCCTTCCATCTCTCAAGATCTTCAGATTTTTTATACCGACAAACTGATTCGTCGCGTCTGTTCCTTGGTGCGCCGTGTTCAACCGACAATACTACTGACTCATCCAACCTCGGATTATATGGAGGACCATATGGAGACAGCGCGTATTGCGGTCACTGCAGCCTTTGCCCGTTCGGCACCCAATTATCGGACTGTGCCAGCGCAAAAGGCGATTAGTAGCGCGATGACGATTTATCATTCCACGCCCCATGGTTTAAAGGGGCCAATGCGGCAATCGATTTGTCCGGAACTTTGGGTCAATACGAAAACTGTTCACGGTCGCAAGCGCGAGGCTCTAGCCTGTCATGCGAGTCAGAAGGAATGGCTCGACGTCTCGCAGGGGATGGATAGTTGCCTAGAGGTGATGGATATCGAGTCGGCTTTGTTGGGTCAGATGTCGGGAAGATTTACGGAGGCAGAGGGCTGGACGCGTCATCTGCACCTCGGTTTCGGTGCGGAGCGGGATGATCCGTTGAGCGAGGCCTTAGGGTCGTTGTGTCAGCAAGGAAGCGGGAAGCATCGGAAACAGTTGCCCTGATTCGGGCGGTGAAGCGGTTTCACTGACTTTACAAGATGCGACTCAGGTTA
Organism: Pedosphaera sp.; assembly: GCA_009695405.1. Classification (GTDB taxonomy): domain Bacteria; phylum Verrucomicrobiota; class Verrucomicrobiia; order Limisphaerales; family UBA9464; genus SXXZ01. Next base: position 10,674 of record SIAZ01000018.1, read on the forward strand.
ATGCGGTGAGGGTTGGCTAGGTAGTTGGGGATGCGAAGGAGTCGTTCACCAGCGGCCCGAAGGGTTTCCTCGCGCTTTGCAAAATGAAAACGGAGAAAGCGATTTCCCGGATGTCGGAAAAAGCTGGATCCTGGGACCCCGGCAACGCCGAGTTCGCGGATGAACCATTCGGCCGCTTCGGTATCGGTGGCAAAGCCGAGAGCGGAAATATCTACAAGGACATAGTAGGCTCCCTGAGGTTCAATGAAAGGGAGTCCAGTCCGGCGGAGATAATCGAGAAAGATATCGCGTTTTGAAGTATAGAGATCGCGTAAACCAGCATAGTAGGACGCAGGCAGTTCGAGTCCTGCAACAGCGGCTTCTTGAAGAGAAGCTGGGGCACCGACGGTTAAAAAATCGTGAACTTTTCGAGCTTGCGCGATGATTTCCGGAGCGGCAAAGACGTAACCAAGACGCCATCCAGTGATTGAGTACGTTTTCGAAAGCGAATTACAGGTGAGGGTTCGAGCAAAGGCCCCGGGAAGAGCTGCCGTGTACACATGGTGTCGAGGTTCATAGACGATGTGTTCATACGGTTCGTCAGTGATCACAAAGGCATCGTGTTTTTCGGCGAGAGCAAGAATTTCGGTCAGCTCATCGCGGGTAAACACCTTGCCGGTGGGATTGGATGGATTACAAACAACGATCGCTTTAGGCTTGGATTCAAAGGCTTGAGCGAGTTCAGCTGAGTCGTAGCGAAAATCCGGCGGGTAAAGTGGGACGTAGATCGGTTCGGCCCCAGAGAGAATAGCGTCTGCGGCGTAATTTTCGTAAAAGGGTGAGAAGACGATCACCCGATCACCCGATCACCCGGATTGCAGGCTGTCATCATTGCTACCATCATGGCTTCGGTACTGCCGCAGGTGACCACCAAATGTTGTTCAGGATCAACTGGGAGGCCGGTATCCGACTGAATTTTTGTGGCAAGAGCCGTGCGAAAGCGTGGAGCACCCCAGGTCACTGCATATTGGTGAAAAGGCCCTCTGGCAGCCTTTTCCAATGCGGCGAGAAGAGGTTCTGGTGGCTCAAAATCAGGAAAACCTTGAGCCAGATTGATGGCGGCGTGGCGTGAAGCCAAGCGACTCATTCCGCGGATAACAGATTCCGTGAAGACATTAAGGCGAGACGCAGTTTGGGGCATCGGAGAGGTGGAGAATGAGAAGATTCGCTTTAAGGATACAAGAAATGCGGGAGGGACTATTGATCCCTCGCCTTTCAATAGAGCCAAAGTTGTGAGGGCAATTGCCCGCGACAATTGAAGAAGAAGGTTTGACTATAAAAAACGACCCAGAGGTAAGGAAGGTCTTTCTACTTCCTGCTTTCCCTTTGGGCCGCTGTTAATGGAAGCCTTTGGAATAATCAATGATTCAAAGGCTGCACTGCTTTAGTTAGACTGCTTTAGTTGGACCAATATGCGAGGAGTTTTAAGGAGCTCTCTCGCTCGGAGGCGTACGATGATTTAATCAATAAGTGGTCGTGCGTTCGTACAACCAAGTAGCGTCGGCTGTATCCAAGGCTGCGTTCCCGCCGCCACCGGCACCGCCGAATTTGAGGATCGTCGGCGATCTCCATTTTTTAATTTCCGAATGCCCATCGGCGAAAGACAAACCGCCGGCGAGGTTGTGGTAAGATGCGGGATAGTCAACAAACGAGGTTTTCGAGGCATGAACGAACCATCCATCATTAATAGAGGCCGGATTTTCGTCGATAGTGACCCATGTATTTGCTGCACCCAAAATGAAGTCGCCTTGTTTTTTATAAGCCTTTCCGACACCCCACTCTTGGCCTGCAATTGGATTCATATAGCAACTCATAGAGAGGCTACGAACCTTGGAAGGGCCGCCCCCACGCCCAAATGGACTCTTGGTCGTAGCTCGATCTGCTGGGCATTTGTAGACGGACAACGAGTTAACAAAGGGATACATAAGAGAGTCCATAATGAGGATTCCATTCGTCCAACTAGGTCCCTCATGCATCGTTCCCATGCACCATTGATTCAAAGGATAATTCTTGCTGGGACTATGGGTAGACACCAATCCCCCCAAACCGGCGGAGGGACAGATTCTATCTTGATTATCACCCGAATAGAGGACCCAGCCGAGCATTAATTGTTTACCATTACTTAAGCATAAAATGCCTTGAGCCTTAGATTTAGACTTAGCCAATGCGGGCAAGAGCATCCCGGCAAGAATGGCGATGATGGCGATCACCACCAGCAGTTCGATGAGAGTAAATCCGGCAAGTCGTGTCCGAGAAGGTGGGTTATCTGAGTCCAGAGGTTTCATTGTTTAAATCTTTAAAGACGGAGAGTAAGCAAGGCAAGTGTTTGTTAACATCCACACAGCGGATTGGGGCGAAATGGCTAAAAGAGAGGGTGACGATGGAGGGTTGACTCGACAGCAGTGAAAAGTGTGGGTGCAATCGGTGGGGATGACTTTTCGTGAAGCGATCCAAAATATTAGCGGTAGGCTTTGTGACGCGGGAATCCTCGATTTTGATGCGGAAGCCGAATGGATTGTGGCTAGGGGAACAGGTTATACACGATCTGCGGTGCTGACTCGATTAGACGATTGCCCTCAGTTATTGCAGATCGAGGCGATAGAGCGGGTGGTGCGAGGTCGTTGTCAACGGATCCCTTTGCAGCATCTGTGGGGTACAGGTGCTTTTCTCGATTTTGAGGTAGAAGTGAATGGTTCGGTGCTAGTGCCTAGGCCAGAAACAGAGGGGTTGGCCCTTAGGGCGATAGCCTGTTTGTCAGGTAGTAACGGGGAAGGTGTTTCAATTTTGGATATTGGAACTGGATCGGGATGTCTGGCGATCGCGATGGCTCGGCATTTTCCGAAGGCCAGAGTCGAAGCAATTGATATTTCTGTTGCCGCCTTAGAAATAGCGAAAAGGAATGCTCTGCTCTGCGGATGCCCAGAGATTCATTTCCGTCAACTTGACCTTTTTGAAGCCGACGCAAGCGCGTTTTCAGGCTTAGATTTGGTGATTTCTAATCCGCCCTATATTCCCTCAGGCGATATTCAATTCTTAGAACCTGAGGTTCGTGATCATGATCCAAGATTGGCATTGGACGGAGGCGAGGAGGGACTCGAATATTACCGTCATCTGTCAGCGATAGGACTTTCATGGGTGAAGTCGGGTGGTTGGATGGTTTTAGAGTATGGGGATAGGCAGGCTGAGAGGATCTCTCGTTTGTTTTCTGCGAAGGAATTGGCAGTCTCCGTCGAGAAAGACTTGAGCGGACGAGACCGACTTCTCATCGTCAGCAAATTCTGAGTATGGATTTGAGACGGATACGACAGAGGAGATTTTTTTATGGATAGTTTTTTAATTGAAGGCGGTGTGCCCCTACGAGGTGAGGTAATCATTAGTGGTTCCAAGAATGCGGTACTGCCGATCATGGCAGCGACCTTATTGACTGCGGAACGCTGTGTCATTCGGCGGGTCCCAGCCCTGACCGACGTCGGATATATGTCCAAGATCTTACGGTCTTTGGGGGCGGAAGTGATCCTAGAGGACGGCACACTTACTGTACGAGCGGCTCAACTCTCTGGATTTGGTGACTACGATTTGATACGGAAAATGAGGGGTTCAATCTGTATTTTGGGCCCGTTGCTGGCGCGTTTGCACGAAGCTCGAGTTTCGTTACCAGGGGGCTGTGTCATTGGGACACGGCCGATTGATCTTCATTTGAAAGGCCTCCGAGGGTTGGGGGCTGAAGTCGACACCGAGGGCGGTTATATCCGAGTCCATGCGGCAAAGTTGACAGGCCAAATGGTTTTCATGGGTGGGCGAACTGGGCCCACGGTCTTGGGAACCGCAAATATATTGATGGCTGCGACCTTGGCTGAAGGGGTCACGGTTATTGAGAGTGCTGCTTGTGAGCCGGAGATTATTGATCTGGCTCATTTTTTAATTGCGATGGGAGCCAAGATTGTTGGAGCGGGAAGTCCGACGATTACTGTGACAGGTGTTCCTGCGTTACACGGAGCTGATCATGAAGTCATTACCGATAGGATTGAGGCTGGAACCTTTGCTGCAGCGGCGGTGGCAACACGAGGTGAAGTGATGATTCATGGGGCACGGCACGATCATTTGGTGGCAGTGCTCGACAAGTTGAGAGAAGCGGGTGGCGAGATTGTTTATTGCGCTAGCGGAATCAAGGTTAGTGCCCGTGCTGACTTCAAGCCGGTGGATATAACCACGATGCCCTACAGTGGATTCCCCACCGATATGCAGGCTCAAATGATGGCACTGGCCTGTCTAGCCAATGGAACCAGCATTATTACCGAACGCATTTTTGAATCGCGATTCATGCACGCCTCTGAGTTGATGCGTTTGGGGGCAGATATTTCGATTGAGGGAGCGAGTGCTATTGTTAAAGGAGGGAGACCGATGAGTGGGGCTCCAGTGATGGCCTCGGACCTTCGAGCTTCAGCGGCCTTAGTAATAGCTGGTTTGGCTGCGAGTGGTAAGACTCAGGTAAACCGAGTGTATCATCTAGATCGCGGTTATGAGCGGATGGAATTAAAACTACAAAAACTGGGAGCCCGGATTCAACGGGTTGAGGAAGAATGAGTAAACTATTGTTAGTGTTGTTGGTTGTAGCGGTCGGCTATGGGGTCTACCGCATTTCCCTCGTTTATGAAGCTGCAGATCGAGAGGAGCGATCCTTGGCGCGACGCGGTGCTGCAGACCCTGTCGGAGAAGCGGCTATTCCGCCTTTGCCTCAGGGAATGGAAGCGGCATTAGGTTCGGCGAAGATTGGCGGAGCGATGACAGTACGAATCTGGTTAGAATCAAACGCTCGGTATATACCCGAACCACGACTTTCGGCGATTGAGTTAGACTATGCCCAGCTTTTGATTCGTAGCAATCCAACCGAGGCTCGCCGCATTTTCGCTGCGGTCAAAGCAAAGAATAAGGCCGACTCGCTCTTAGCCGCCCGTATCCTCAAACTATCAAAGACCTTCAATTAACCCCAATGGATATCACCTTTAACTGCCCGCATTGCGCCATCAGTTTAGAAGTTGACTCCGCCAACTCTGGGGAACGATTCGATTGCCCTTTCTGCCACCAAGCACTCACTGTGCCTACGGCGGAGAGTTTTGTTGCGGCCCCGGTGCGGTCTTTGATGCCTCCGATTGAATCTTCGGTGGGTGTGACAAACCAAAGCAGTGGCGAAAAACGGTTTTCTGTTCCGATAATTCAGAGTCCCGTCAGTTTGGTGATTCAAAAGCCAAACAAATCTTTGGAAGCGATGGTAAAGGAATCGAAGCCGGGAATGAGGGTGAAGACCATCCGACATTCTGACTGTAAGGAGTCGGGAAAAAATCTCTTTGATGACACTGTTTCCGAGTTTCTAAATCGGGTTGGAGACACTCATATTGTCAGCATTACCCCGATTAATTATAGTTATGTGGATGTAGCCACTCAGAGACTTCTGACTGATTTTGGGGTGATGGTGGTGTATCGTCAGTGAAGGTTTTTTGAGCGAATGGAGCCGGTTTGCGGATAGAGTCAAATTGAACCGCATGGGATTTTTTGAGAATCTCTTAGGCTAATTCGCTTTTAAGACGAGACGATCAGTGGTCGCTCCTAACCCTAGTTAGACCATTCCGAATTGATTCACTCGTCGTCCAGCGGGCGCGAATAACTGGGGCCGCCTCCGTCTCGATCGAGCCCCTGCGACTATGTTAGGCAGTCCTTCAGTAAAACGGTTGCAATGGAAAGAGTATGGGCCGTCGGGAATTTGAAACCGATTCTCGGTCGATGTTTTCTAAAGCTGAGTCTTTCCGGTAACCTCGTTAGATTTCCTAAGACTTTTCACCGTTCCAGAATAAACTTTTCACCTCGCACTTTTTTCTTGGCCGTCGATGTCCCAGTTTTCCACTGCTCGAATTCAGGTAAAGCCGAGCAAAAGTTGAGAACAGCGATTAAAAACTTAACTATCACGGCCCAATTTTCTTGGGTATTCTATCGGGTAGTACTGATGGAAGTCAGTTGGCTAGCCCTACGATGGAGTCCGACCGCAGGATGGTTTTCACTAAAGCAAAAAAGAAACTGGGCCTTTAATTTCGATTTAACTGATAAAGTATGAGCCTTATAATTTTCAGAATGAGTGTTTCACCCTCGGTATTGGTTTCTCGGGCGGCGTCCTTGCCCTTGATTTTTAGTTTAATGTGGGTGGGCTGTGATCGTTTCAAAAAGGAGACCCCACTTGAATTTAAGACTGAGGTGGCGGTTCGAACCAACCTTATCCAGAGCGTGAGTGCTAATGGCGGAATTGCTCCGATTCGACAAGTGCAAGTTGGGTCGCAGATTTCAGGAACGATTACTGAGCTTCGGGTGGACTTTAATTCGAAAGTCACTGAGGGAGATATTCTGGCGAAAATTGATCCGGCGATTTACGAGCGAGCCCTAGCCCGTGCCGACGCTGATTTAGCGAATTCGTCGGCAGGGCTTGCCTTGGCTGGATTTAATTTTAAACGAGCCAAGGAATTATACTCCGCAAAATTGATTTCAGAGACTGAATATCAGCAGGCAGATGTCTCTATGCAGCAATCTCAAGCGGTGGTTAAAATGCGACAAGCGGCGTTGGAAAGTGCCAAGGTAGATTTGGATCGAACGGTTATTTATGCTCCGATTAGTGGCATTGTGGTGATTCGCAATGTGGACGCGGGCCAAACTGTGGCTGCCAGTTTCAGTACGCCGACACTCTTTCAAATTGCTCAGGATCTTACACGGATGCAGATCGAGTTAGCAGTTTCAGAGGCAGATATCGGTACTGTGCTAGAGAAGCAACGGGTGGAATTTACTGTGGACGCATTTCCCAGTCGGAAGTTTGACGGCTTGGTGCGGCAGGTCCGGTTTGCCCCGACCACCAATCAGTCGGTAGTGACTTATACGACCGTTGTTGATGTCGATAACCGAGCCCTTCGATTGAGGCCGGGTATGACCGCAACGGCGACCATTGTGACCTCTGAAAAGACCAATGTAGTTCGGATACCCGTGGCATCGACGCGGTTTGTACCCCCTTCTGCGGTGGCAGTTCTGCCGGTGGCCAACGTGGTTTCAACCAATGATATCGTCCGATCTGCGATGCCAGGAATGGAGGGAATGCCCGTTCCGCCGTGGACAGCTGAGCAGCGGCGTCCCACCGACGAGGAACGAAAAAAATATGAGGCTGGCCTGACCCCTGCTCAAAAAGAGCAGTATCAACAACTGCGAGATCGGATGAGGGCGATGATGGCAGCGGGCGGCCCCCCTGGAGGAGGGATGGGCGGCGGTACTGCTGGGCCAGGAGGTGGAGGTGGCGGCGGAGGGCGTGTGCGTAGCGTCGAGGGGCCGACATTGAAAACGGTTTATGTGCTTAAATCGGGTGTTGTTGGTGCAACCGCAGTTTTGCAAGCGGTGCAGGTCAAGGTCGGCATGACCGATGGGAATTCAGCGGAAGTATTAGAAGGATTAGAGGTTGGGGCAGTGGTGGTGACCGCGATTAAACCGCCTCTGCCCCCGGTAGGAGGATCGACGCCCAACCCCTTTGGATCACCCTTTGGGGGCGGACGCCGCTAATCTGATTCTTTCTTTTTATGCCAGCCGTCATTCAGCTCCTTGATTTCCACAAAACCTATCAGACAGGGGAGATCGAAGTCCGAGCGGTGCGTGGGGTCAATCTGACCATTGAACCCGGTGAATTTGTGGCGATTATGGGATCGTCGGGTTCGGGTAAGAGTACGATGATGAATACCATTGGGTGTCTGGACCGACCGTCCCTCGGGCAGTGCCTAATGGACGGGATTGAGACAGGGGCTTTATCTCGCAACGCACTGGCGGATTTGCGGAACCAGAAGTTGGGATTTGTTTTTCAAGGATTCAATCTTTTGTCACGGACAACGGCTCAAGAAAACGTAGAATTACCGATGATGTATGCTCGACCGAGACCAGCGGCAGTTGAGCAACGTCGTCGAGCGGTAGAAGCGTTGACCTTAGTGGGATTAGGTGATCGCTTGGATCATACGCCGAGTCGGCTTTCCGGTGGTCAGCAGCAACGGGTGGCGATTGCGCGTGCTTTGGTGAATCGTCCGACTCTTTTGTTAGCAGATGAGCCGACGGGAAATTTAGATTCACGAACCAGCATTGAAATTATGGGTATTTTCCAAAGTTTAAATGAGAAAGGCATGACCGTGATTATGGTGACCCATGAGTTAGATATCGCCAACTACTGTAAGCGAATTGTGGTGATGCGAGATGGTTTGATTCGGAGCGACACACATGTAGCGGATCGTTTGACAGCGAGCGATGAATTAAAGAAATTAGATGCGGAGCAGAAGGCTGTACAACTGACCGTTTGATTATGTTTTCCACGATCCGAATCGCCATTCTTGCTTTGCGCCGCAATCTTCTTCGGTCGTTTTTGACGATGTTAGGAATCATTGTTGGCATCGCCTCAGTGATTGTTGGAGTCAGCATGGGAACGGGAGCCAAGGCAGAGGTTGATAAGCGGATTGCCAGTATGGGGCAGAATCTGCTCACAGTTATGTCGGGGAACATGGCCCGTGGCGGTGTTCGTGGAGGGTTTGGTATGGCTCCAAATTTGTCGATTGAAGATTACGATACTGTCCGACGCGAGGTTACAGGAATTGCTGCCGTTAGCCCAGAGGCACGAATCTCGGCGCAGATTGCCGCCGGTAATCAGAATAGTTTTATCCAAGTGTCGGGTGTCAGCGAGGAGTATATCCAAGCGCGTTCTTGGAGTTTGAAATCAGGTGAAAATTTTACCGGAGGGGATGTTCGTGGAGCTTCGAAGGTTTGTTTAATAGGGGCAACCTCGTCCAAGACCCTTTTTGGTGAAGGCAGTGATCCTGTGGGGCAGGTTATACGAATCAAAAATGCGCCCTTTACCGTGGTCGGAATATTGGAGTCAAAGGGGTCTGGGAGTTTTGGCCAAGATCAGGACGATGTCATTTTGGTTCCTTACACCAGTGTGATGAAGCGGTTATCGGGAGATTCCAAATTTCGCGCTATTTTTGTCCAAGCCGAGAGTCCAGATTCGCTCGTCGATGTTCAGGCTCAGTTGACCGAATTGTTGCGCCGCCGCCATAAAATTCAAGAGGGACGTGACGATGATTTCATGGTGCGGAACCAGCAAGAGACGAGTGATTTCTTTAATGCGAACAACCGAGTTATGACCATTTTGATTGGTTTTTTTGCGGGAATTTCCCTCGTGGTAGGGGGTATTGGCATTATGAACATCATGTTGGTCAGTGTGACCGAGAGGACCCGCGAGATCGGGATTCGCTTGGCGGTCGGAGCTAGGAGTCGGGACGTGATGTTACAATTTCTAACCGAGGCCGTGTTGCTGAGCTTAATGGGCGGGGCATTAGGGATTGCAACAGGCTACTGGTTGGCTCCACTTCTGACCGCTCTGTTTGAATTTCCTACTCTTATTTCGCAAACATCGGTTATGCTAGCCTTCAGTGTGAGTGCGGTGATTGGTATTGTTTTCGGATTTTTCCCTGCCTTGAAGGCGGCGAATCTGGATCCTATCGACGCTTTGCGATACGAATAATCTCATGAACGAATCCGGTGGCGCTTCCAAAGGGAAGGGTCCCTTAGATAAAGAATTCCTGCGCGCTCAAATGCGAGTCACTCTGGCAGCGTTGTCTGACCCTGAAAGGAAGAGCGCGAGTGAGGCCTTAGTTCAGCGTTTCTTTGAACGTCCCGAATGGGCTTGTTCCACAAGACTTGCCGCTTTTTATCCACGGAAGGATGAACCGGATATTCGGCCTGTGTTTGAGCGAGCTTGGTCAACGGGACGCCTGTTGGCCTTACCCTCTTTTGACACTGTTTCAGGACAGTATCGGCTGCGGCAGATTGTTGGGATGACCGATTTAGTCGTGGGCTCTTTCGGAATTTTGGAACCGAACAATCGATGTCTTGAGGTATCAATTCAGAGTCTGGACTTGGCCTTGGTTCCTGGGGTATGTTTTTCTACAGATGGAGGCCGAGTAGGTCGAGGTCGGGGGTTCTACGATCGTCTACTTGTCGGTTTCCGTGGAGTGGCCTGCGGGGTGGTATTTGACTGTCAGATTCTTTCTGAAACCCCGCTGGAAGCTCACGATATCCGAATGGATTTAATCCTAACATCGAAACGGCACTGGGGTGTAGAGGGAGATAAGAATAATGCCCGCTGAAATTTTATATCCGGCCGTAATGGTTGGAGTTGTTGTGGCCGGGGTATCCTACGCTTTTTTCAGGATGAAAGAGAGGTCTTTACGGGACGAGTTGCTTCTAAAAGAACAGGGTTTAATGGAGCAAGCTCGGACTTCGGCGGAGAACTATCGTGTTCAGGCTCGCCTTGATGCCCAAGAAGAATTAGTCAAGTGGCGGGCGGTCCAGGATCGTGAACTCGAGAAAGTCAAGGACCGGTTGGACGCTTCAGATTTACGAGTCGCTGACCGAGAAGCATTGGTGAACCGGCAGACGGATAGGCAGGCGTTAACTGCCGAAGAATTGAAGCAGCAGGGGGCTTCGTTAGAGGCGCTGCAGGTGAAGTTAGCTTTGGACCGCGAAAAAATTCAACGAATTGGAAATGATCGACGGTCGCAACTCGAGAAATTGTCCGGGCTGAATGCTCTCGATGCTCGGACATTGTTACTTAAAGAGGTCGAGAAAGAAACCTCTGCCGATGCGGCAAATTTGTCCCGTCACATTATGGAAAAGGCGAGGACGGCTTCGGAAGAGCAAGCGCGTCGGATTTTATCGACAGTGATTCAACGGTATGCGGGGCGTCATACCTTTGAAACCAGCACCGCTACAGTGGCTCTGACAGGGGATGAAATGAAAGGGCGCATCATCGGTCGAGATGGCCGCAACATTCGAGCCTTTGAGAACGTCACCGGAGTCACGGTCTTGGTGGATGATACTCCAAATGCCGTCGTTTTATCAGGGTTTGACCCAGTGCGGCGAGAAATCGGACGTCAATCGATGGAGCGTTTAATTTTGGATGGTCGGATTCATCCGACGCGTATTGAAGAAGTAGTCGCGGCTGTGACTCAGGAAATAGAAGAGTTTATCTTGCGCAAGGGAGAAGAGGCTATTGGGAGGGCAGGCCAGTCTCCGATGCACCCCGAGGTGGCGCGGATGTTGGGGCGCCTGCACTTTCGTCTGAGCTTCTCCCAAAACATTCTAGAGCACTCGATTGAGGTCGCTCAACTCGCTGGATTGATGGCTTCTGAATTAGGGGAAAATCCGGTACAGGCGCGGCGTGCCGGTTTGTTGCATGACATTGGCAAAGCGTTGTCGCATGAAGTAGAAGGGCCCCACGCTCTTGTGGGAGCCGATTTTATAAAGAGGCACGGCGAGGGAGGTATTACTGTCAATGCGGTAGCGGCGCATCATGACGAGGTCCCCCATGAATCCCTTTTCGGAATTTTGGTTTCGGCGGCAGACGCCATTAGTGCTTCGAGACCTGGCTCTCGCAGTGAGGGAATGGTGGTTTACCTGAAGCGTTTGGCCGATTTGGAGCAGATTGCCCTCGATTTTGAAGGTGTTGAACGCGCCTTCGCCATCCAAGCAGGACGCGAAGTTCGTGTGGTGGTCAAACCCGAGTCGATCGACGACCGAGACTCGATGCGATTGGCGCGGGATATTGCTCGGCGGATTGAGGAACAGATGCTCTATCCAGGGCAGATCCGTATTACCGTCATCCGAGAGACCCGCTACGTCGAGTATGCAAAATGATTTCAATGGAAATCGATGAGTAAACCAATGAACCCAATGAAGAGCAGTGAGGTTGTCGACGAGATTTTTCGAGTGTATCGGAAGCAAGGTCACCGGAGTTATGGCGAAAATGTGACTGAGAATCAGCATGCCCTTCAAAGCGCTTGCTTTGCCGTTCAGGCTGGAGAGTCCGATTCAATTGTCGCTGCGAGTTTACTGCATGATTTTGGTCATCTACTGCATGATTTAGGAGAGGACATCGCTGATCAAGGAATTGATGCGCGCCATGAGCGAATTGGAGGAAACCGATTATCGGCGTGGTTTGGTTCTGAGGTTGTGGAACCGGTAAGGAATCACGCAGCCTCTAAGCGTTACCTTTGCTGGCTTGAGAGGGGTTATTTCGATAGTTTGTCCGAAGCATCACGAAAAAGTTTAGCTCTCCAAGGCGGACCGATGAATGATGTCGAAGCGTCTGAGTTCGAGAAAACGCCTCAATTTGAGGCATCAGTGCGAGTGCGGCGCTATGATGACGAGGGTAAAGTTCCGGAGATGATTACCCCCGATTTCGAAGATTATCGGACCCTATTGGAAGGACTAGTCAGGCGTGCCGAATGATGAATCTGCTTTTGAATCCTTCTTCAAATCTCCTATATTTGGCTTCAGTGCATTTGCAAGATCCTGCATCTGCTAGACCCTGATCCTCTCCTAATTTTCTAGAAGTCCAAAAAAAGTGAATGAGAGAGCGTGTTTTGTCTTGCATATATAATATATTATTTCTATATATATTAACTCTATGTCAGCGCGTTTACCCATTTTGCACAAGACACCCTTTGTCTTGGATCCGCGTCCGCTGACCGAAGCCAGCAGTGCTCACGTCGGTGCCCTCGGCGTTTCCCGGGCCTTCCGCTCCCTGGGCCTGCCG
>SIAZ01000019.1 GCA_009695405.1 Pedosphaera sp.
AGAAACGGGAACGAGGGAGGCCGGTCTGCCACCGGGCCCCGGCTTCCTTCGCTTCCAAATTTCAGGGGACTTTGGGTAACACCACTTTTGAGTCAACCGGAGCATTTTCCGGCCTCGTCTTGGGTAACACCCCCTTTTGAGTTACGGCGCAAATCAGCCGCCGTGGTCTCTAAAGAACTGGGGCTGAACCAAGCACTACTTCTTCTGGCATCGCTTGTTGCCTCCGGAGGAAACTGGCAATCTAGACTCTTGAGGCAACCCTCCAAACCCAACTCGAAGCTGCCCAGCGCAAGAACCGTCATCGACGCGAACAACGGGACATTTCAAAAAAGCGTTGGGCATTCTATACGAACCACCGCCGAGCGCTTCGAATAGGTTCACGCGTTGAAATCCGTGCAATCGATCGCCATGCTTTATCGCCTTCTTCAAGTCTCTGTCAGCGGTTTCTATGACTGGGATCGCCGTCGAACCTCCCCCGGACATCAAGCCATAGAAGATCAGGCCTTGACCAAACAGGTCGCGATCATTCATGCCAATTGCTGCCAGACCTATGGGCCACCTAGGATTGCCCTCGACCCTAAAGATTCAGGGCCTCGGCATGGTCGCAATCGTATGGCTCGCCTTAGGAGGAATGGAGGCCTCTTTGGGGGCCAGCGGCGCCGCTACCGCGTGCAAACCACCGATAGCAACCACGACCATCCAATCGCTCCCAATCGCCTCACAACAGTTCCTGCCGCGTCGGCTCCAAACCAAGTCTGGGTCGCTGGTATCACCCACATCCAGACCGATGAAGGCTGGTTGTACTTGATCGGCGTTTTGGACGCCTACAGCCGACGACTCGTTGGTTGGACCATGGGCTATTCGATCGACTGCGCTCTCGTCCTCTCAGGCCTCTCCATGGTCCTCCGCCATCGATCTTCTACTCCGGGATTGATCTTCCATTCTGACAGAGGCGTTCAGTATGCAGCCACCCACTTCTGAACCGCGCTCAAGGCTGCCAGCTTTTTGCCCTCCATGAGCCGCCGTAGAAATTGCTACGACAACGCCACCATGGAAAGCTTTTGGAGCACTATCAAACTTGAGTTAGTCAATCGCACCCGCCAGTTTGAAGGCCCAAGCACAATCCAAACTCTTCGATTTCATCAAGGTCTTCTGCAGCCGCCAGCGCCGACACTCCTCCCTTGGAGGCCCTTCTCCCGCCACTTTCAAAACCAAAAACAACGAACTATAAACCCACTGTTCTCTGTACGTTTTATCGAAGCAAGCCCACTATGTACCTTCATCGATTCCTGCTCGCCACCGTCCTAGGCACTCATCTGGTTGCTGAGACAAGAACACTCTCAGGAAACCTCCCCCCAGCCGCAACTCGACCGATCGATTTTAAGACGGAAATTTACCCCATCTTTAAGACGGCTTGCTTCCGATGTCACGGAGCTGAAAAACAAAAGGGAAAATACCGAATCGACACTCGCGAAGGGGCTTTTAAGACGACCGAAAATCACGGTCCTTCCTTTCAACCGGGCGATAGTAAAAAGAGCGCGGCTCTTCTAATGATGGCTGGTCTTATTGACGAAATGCTCATGCCGCCCCCTGGCGGAAAACCAGGGGAAAGTGATCCTCTCACCCCACAGCAGATCGGGTTGGTGCGGGCTTGGGTCGATCAAGGCGCTCTTTGGCCGGAGGGGCCTATTATCGAAACCGTGCAACTGCTTACTTTCGTCCACGACGTCCAACCACTCCTAACCACGACCTGCGGCCAATGCCATTCGGGAAAATCTGCCGTGGGTGGCTTTCGTATTGATTCCCTCGCCGAACTCCTCGCCGGCGGCGATACCTACGGAAAAGCGGTGAATCCAAGTGCCCCAGAAAAATCACCGCTCTTAGCCATTGTGAGCGGCAAGGACGAAGATATTCCCAAGCCTGAAAAACATCGACTCCCTGAAAAACAAGTACAACTGCTTCAGACTTGGATCCGCCAGGGAGCTCATTAGTTAGCAGTCAATCGCATCCCTCGTGGCCCTTTCAGTCGTCTCCACCCGTCGGAGGCACTCTAAGAAATTTCAGGAAAAGCTCTTCACCAACTCGTTTCAGGCCCGCTGGCTTAAAACGGCGCGCTTGCAACAACTGCTGAGCTGGCCCGTCCGCAAGACTCGGACTCTCCACTCCAGCAAAGATCCGAGGACAGAGCGTCACTCGTAATTCGTCCACCAAATCAGCCTGAAAAAGGCTCGCATTCAGAACCCCACCTCCCTCACAGGCCATCCGCCTAACCCGCCACTTCGAAGCAATCCATTCCCACGCGCTTTGAAAATCAATCCCCGCCCTAGGAGATTCCCACACCGCGTCCGCGCACTCCCGTAGACGTCGTACCCGATCCATCGGGGCATCTCCGGAAACTAAAACCACCACCGGCGCCGACCTCTGCTCCCACAAAGGTGCGGTGAGACTGATCGAGGCTGACCCACTCACTAAAATCCGCAATGGGGCAACCGAAAGCCCCGAAGAAAGTCGTCGAAGCTCATATTTTTCCCCCCCGTTTCCAAGGGTTGCGCCGGTTTCTTCCACGGTTCGTGCTCCGCAAAGGACCGCGTCTACGGTCGCCCTAAGTGCATATAATCCCGCCAGATCTCTCGCACTCCCAAAGCTGGTAACTTCACGCCCAGCAGTCGCTATCTTGCCATCCGCGGTCATCGCCATATTAACCACCGTCCAAGGACGCTTTGCAGCAGGGTAAACTTCGTTTTTCATTGTTAGTCTCAAACGAGAAACAGTGCATCGCCGTAGGAATAAAAACGGTATTTTAAACGGATTGCCTCCTTATAAGCGGCCAATATTAGTTCTCGGCCGGTCTCTCCTCCCGCTTCAGCAAAGGCACTCACTAACATCAACAAGGTACTCTGCGGAAGATGAAAGTTGGTGATCAGTCCATCCACAATCTGAAACCGAAAAGGGGGATGAATAAAAATATCAGTGCTCCCATTTCCCGTTTGAAGCTTGCCAACCGAGCGCGCGGCGACCGCTTCGAGAACCCGTGTTGTTGTCGTGCCTACCGCAATGACCCGTCGTCCGTCTTGCTTCGCTCGAGTGACTTTTTCAGCGGTTTCCGGAGAGACATAAAAGCGTTCAGAGTGCATCCGATGCTCTTTTAGTTCGACCGTTTTTACCGGCAGAAAGGTTCCAGCGCCGACATGTAGGGTCAAAAAACAGATTTCGACTCCTTTTTCACCGATCCGTCGCAAAAGATCTTTAGTCAAATGCAACCCCGCTGTCGGTGCCGCTATCGACCCTTCAGTGGCGGCGTACACCGTTTGGTAACGGTTCATATCATCAAACGATTCTCCTCGTCTGGCTGCTTCAATGTAGGGCGGTAAGGGCATTTCTCCCATCTGCCTCAACTGTTGAAAAAAGTCAGATACCGAATCAAATCGCAACAGGCAATGTCCCTCCTCGTTCTTCTCCAAAACTTTGGCTCCCCACTCTTTTTCTTCGTTCCACTTTTTAGACGAAAAAATAACCCGTGTTCCTTTCCTGACCCGTTTACCGGGCTTTAACAAAACCCACCAGATACAGTCTGAAACCTCCTCCAACAACAAAATCTCAATTCCACCCCCTGTCTTCGTCTTCACACCCCGTAGCCGAGCCGGTATCACCCGAGAGTCATTCAATACCAACACATCGCTCGCATGTAGGAAGTCGATAATCTCGGCAAACATTAAATGAGAAACACACCTCGCGGTTCGATCTACATGCAAGAGTCTCGATCCGTCGCGCTCAACCGCGGGCGCAGTTGCAATCAATTCCATCGGTAAATCAAAATCAAAATCAGATGTCTTCAAGAAGAAAGGCCCAATCCACGCCAAAGTTTGGCTCACTAACTAATTAATTTATTCACACTACTCAGTAAAAAAGCCAAAAAAAAGCAAATTTTTGAATCAGACAGTTGCACAATTAGGAATGAAAAGGGTAAGAAAGGGGAGTTCAAGCATTAATTAGCTTTTAAAAGGGTATTAAAGTAAACTTTAGGAACAGTTTGTGACAGCGCAGAAATCCATAGATTCAGAAGCAATACCGCCGATAACGGTGGGGTCTATAGGGGCTAGTTTGGATCGTCCGCGTTTCACTTGGCGCTACGAAAACAAGATCGACGGCCAAGGTCGAGTCCCGCTTCCAAGCAAATGGCGTCCAGAGTCGCCCAAAGGGGTCTCCTTCATGGCGGTAATGATCACTCATCCGACCCAAGCGGAGTTTGTGATGGTGCTGCCGATGGAGCAATTTTATCGATTTAGTCAGGGAATCTGCGATGGCGATTTCACTCAACCGCGAAAATTAGCCGAACGACATGACTACGTTGATCGCATCATCGAACTGGAATTAGATAATAACGGGCGGATCACTCTCCCTGATGAAATTCTAAGCGCTGCAAAACTAGAGGGATCCATTTTGTTTGTCGGATGTATCGACCGATTCGAAATCTGGAATCCCAAGGCCTACGAAACAGCGCGGGCGTTAGAACGGGTAAGCAAACATTACTAAACTCTCGGCCCAGCCTTCAACACGAATTCAATCCTCAAACCACTTATGAAAATAGTTTCTAAGCTAAATCCTTTTAACTGGTTTAAGTCACGAAGGTCTGAGTCGACTGAGTTAATTCCTCTTTGGAGACTCGGTGACCGCTCTAACGCTGGTGTTCCTCTAGGCGCAGTTAAGACGCTCCCAAGCCAACTGGTTAGCCGACTTTTCTCCTCAGAAAATCAACGCCGCCCCGGTCACGCCTTCGCCCAAAGCGAACTCCCTCTTCCAGAGGTACGACCTATACGAAGCAATCTGCTGGAGGACGATGTTGAATTGATTCGTCGACGTAAATCATCCCGACTCATCCATGAGACACGCCCAACCTCTTCGACCCCTGGATATCACGATCCGGAATTAGCCCTCAACCGCCTCCGAAAACAGCACTTTTTCGAGTCTCAACCCGTTCACCAAGACTGATCAACCCGCATGCCTAGTGCTCGCCTTCTCACACACGCCTGTTTTACTGACTGAAACACTGACCGCCTTACGCCCACGCGCTGGTGGTCGGTATCTGGACGGTACTTTGGGCGGGGCAGGACATGCTCAGGCTATTCTCGAAACGAGTGGACCGGACGGCTTTCTTTTTGGCTGCGATAAGGACGCAGACGCCTTCCAGATATCGACGGAACGATTAGCCGGCTTCGCCGACCGGTTTGAACTGCGGCAAGTCAACTATTCAGAAATGGGAGAGTGGATAAAGCCGAACAGCCTCGATGGCATTTTACTCGATCTCGGCGTTAGTTCGCATCAACTGGACTGCCCGGAGCGCGGATTTTCTCTGCAACTTGATGGCCCCCTCGATATGCGAATGGATCGTCGGGGAGGTCTGACCGCGGCAGATCTCGTGAACAGTCTGTCCGCTGAAGAATTAGCTGACCTATTTTGGAGTTTGGGTGACGAACGTAATTCGCGGCGGATCGCTCGGGCGCTCGAGACCGAAAGAAAACTTCAACCCTTTGTCTCAACGCTTCAATTGGCTTCCTTCGTAGCAAAAATTGTTCCTCGCAACGGGGCCCGCATCCATCCTGCTACACGGGTCTTTCAAGCCCTCCGAATTTCGGTCAACAACGAATTAGATGTCATCGGGAAATCGATCGGAGTCCTTTTCAAAATGCTCAGACCCGGCGGGCGACTCGCGGTGATTACCTTTCAATCGCTTGAGGACCGCATCGTCAAAACTTTCGTCCGAACAGAGGCGAGAGAGTACGATATCACTGGCGATTTCGATCATCCTGACTTCCGCCAACCGCGCCGATCTCGAGGCATCGAGCTTCAACGTAAAGGCTGGGCTGCCTCTGACTCAGAAATAGCCCTTAACCCACGGTCGCGAAGCGCACGCCTCCGGGTTATTGAACGCCTCTGAACTATGGCCTTACCTTCTAAAAACTCTCTCTCCGAAATTAGTATCGGCACTGCGGTTCAGGCCGTCTCCGGATCCGCTTGCATTGCGGTTCTGGGATTCCTCTGGGTCTTGCAAAGTCGAGAACACCAAAGCCTTCAGGACCAAATCACTCTATCGAAATCAAACTCAATCGCACTGACGCACCTGATTCGGCAAGACCAACGCGACTTGGATTCTCTTCTGACTCGTCCGTCTCTGATGCGGCAAATTGGAAAGTTTAATCTGGGCCTTTCTAACATTGTCGCTGGGCAGGTGCTACGAGTCACCAATCTATACCCTGCCGTCGTCCCGTCCCCTAACCCCAAAATCCCACTACATAACGCCCCCATTCCCGCATTAGCGACAGCGTCGGCCCGATAGTTCAAATGAAAAATCAGACCAATGTCGCTCTGAAATATCTGACCGGGGGGAGTTGTTTTTGTTTTGCGCTTCTCGCGGCTCGATTGATCTATATCCAAGGCTTTCAACCAGAATCTCCGCGCTACACTCTCGGTTCTGCTCCGCCCCAAATCTCCTACACCCCAGCACTACGGGGTGAAATCCTCGACTCACGTGGGCAGCGCTTGGTTCATTCTCAGTTTCTTTTCAATTTACGCGCCAACCCTGTTCTCATTGGCGAACATGGTCCCGCACTCGCCGCTCATTTAGCCCCCTCACTGGGTGTCCCAGTGGCACAGCTTACCACGAAGTTTCGCAGCCAACCTGAATGGCGTTGGAAACAATCTTCCCTCACAAATACAACCGGACTTCTTCTCACTAATTGGTCCCGCACGCTCTACACTAATCAAAGTGTTCTCATCGCCACAAACCTCACTCTCGATAGCTGGACTTTAGTCCACTCTAACTTACTCACCTATGTGCCGCCTCGAGAACGAGAACTCAAACAGGCTTGGGCAGCACTCGAATTACGCCGAATCCATAGTCCTAAATTTAAGCTGTGGGAACTCCCCGCTCGGTATGCCTTTCAGAGGGCCTTAGCTAAGGACCGTCGTCAAATTGCTGGCCCCCTCAAGGTTGAGCGATTGACCAATAATATCGTCCGAAATACCGCTATTACTCGGGAAATTGTCGAGCGTCGGGTATATTCCCATGACAACCTTGCTCTCCCTATTCTCGGTTCGACCACTAATGGAGCTATCCCCTTGGTCGAATATCGCACCTCTCTGTCTACCCTCCAACTACCTGCCAAAGAACTGCCGCCTGCCCTCAAAGGGGCTTCTGGAATCGAACGGCAATTTGATACCGAACTCCCTGGCGTGCCGGGGAAAACAATCATGCGCGTTCGTGGTTCACGTGAATTTGCAAACACTCAGGAGTTGGAAATTAAATCCAAACAAGGAACGGCCGTCCGGCTCACTATGGATGCCAACCTCCAATCCGTGGCCGAAGACGCGCTCCGCACGGGAATGGAACGGCTCAAACCTAATTGGATGTCGGCCATATTGGTGGAGGTTGCCTCAGGTGAAATTCTCGCTCTCGCAAATGCGACAGATCCCAACTACCTGCCTCTCGGAGTCACCAATAAAGCGCTTCTACGTCAACAACCTCCTCGGAATCACGCCGTCTCAGATCTGATCGAACCAGGTTCCACTTTTAAACTAGTCACTTACGCCGCAGCTCTGGATTTAGGGCGGATTACACCTGACTCCCTCGTCAATTGCGAAGGTGGCTCTTGGCGACCTCCTTCTGGACGTCGAAAACCGGTGGTCGACTCCCGTGGGCATCATCTCAAAACGGTCTCCGTCGAAGAAGCTTTCGCTACTTCATCCAACGTCGGCGCGGCCAAAATTGCCTACTACGAACTCTGGGATCCCAAAGCGCCCTCGTTCCAATCGCCTCTTTGTTTTTATGCCAACGCTTTCGGCTTCAATCGCCGAACGGGCATTCTCTGCGGTGGAGAACCGATCACCCGAATCCCCGCTTGGGACGGCATCGGTACTCAAATTATCTTATCTTATGGCTACGGAATTTACGTCACTCCGCTCCAAGTCTGTATGGCTTATGCCGCCATTGCCAATGATGGCTTCCTCATGGAACCGATGTTGGTGAAATCCATCGAGCACTCTACTGGTGGTATCATTCGAACCTTTCCACCCAAGCAAGTCGGTCAGGTCGTTCGCCCCGAAACGGCCCGCCAGTTACTGCGCCTCCTCACTGCTGTGGTCAGCCCTAAGGGCACCGGCAAAGATGCGGTGCTAGAAGGTTACACCGTGGCGGGTAAGACGGGTACAGCCAATAAAATGACAAAAGAACACCTCGCCTCCGGTGCTAATGCGCATTTCAGCACTTTTGTCGGCTTTTTACCGGCTGAAAGACCCAAGTTCTGCCTCCTCGTCTGCGCCGATGAACCGACCGGCATGGACGGTCGGGCTGCTTATGGGGCTGCTTGTATTCCTACCTTTAAGCAAATCGCCATTAGTACGGCTAGCTACCTGACCATCCCCCTTTCCTCACCGGTAGTGGCTACCCACATCGGCCAACCATCGATCACACCTCCTTAACCATGCTTCACGACTCATTGCTCGCACGGTTGCCTGGCGATCTCCACGGAGGCAAACACTCCCAAAGTGCAGATCAGACAATTCGGGGTGTCACCACCCACCCAGACCGTGCCGGTCCCAATACGAATTGTGCCGTTTTACCTAGCACTCTTTCTGCTGCCCCTGTGGGAATACAGACAGCTCTCAAGCGTGGAACTCCCGCGATAATTTGCCCTCCAGATACAGCATTAACTCGCCGAACACGACGGATCGTCGCCGATCAACCCTCACTCACTTTCGTTACCGCCGCCGCCTTAAACAATAATCCAGTCTCCCATCTCCATCTCTTTCGCGTCCGCTTACCAGAAAATCTCAGTGCCCAGACCGCGACTCTTCTCCACCGGCTCCTCGAAGCCTCAGATCATCGCTCGGCTCTACTCACCAGCCACGGAGGCTGTATCGCCGGACGTCATTTCCTTCAATCACCCTCGGAAACGGATTGTCACGAATGGCAATGCTTTCTTGCGGCTCATGTCCGTACCGGGGGACGACTTTTGGTTATTGAAGATGTCTCGGGCGTTCGAAATGTGCTAGGACACGTTCCTCCTCGCTCCGAATCGATCGTCTCCTTGCCATCGAACTCTCTCATTGAACCCCTTGCTCTGAATTGGCGGGGTAGTCGCATCCGTATCCGTGTCGGCCCTTCAGAGCGCTTGGCTCACACACCTGTCGTGGGACGAAGTTCACTCGCGGCTCTCGATGCTGCTTTCGTTGCCGCCGTCGCCGCTGGCGCCGATCCCTCGAGGCTCGCCGCTCTTCTCACCTCTTTCGACTGCGATACAGGCTTTATGGAACCCATTCGCGCGGGTCAATCATTCGGGGTCTTTATCGACGCTGCTACCGAAGCAACAGCACTGGAACGGTTGATCAGAGAGGCGCGCGAAATGACCCAAGGTTCAGTCATTTTACTCACCGGAGCTTCTGCTCGATCGACACCCGAACAACAACGTCAACTCGGCGAAGCCGCCAGCCAAGCCGACCAAGTCAACCTCACTTCTGACAACCCTCGATCAATCGAGGTTGACTCTCTCAGCCGCGATATCCAGCACGGCCTAAATCAAACAGCTCACCTCCAACCCGACCGTCGTCGGGCGATTAGCGACGCCATCCGTATGGCGCGTTCAGGCGATATTGTGCTCCTCGCTGGCAAGGGCACGCATCCGATTCAGGAAATCAACGGAACAATTCTTCCTTGGGATGACCGCACCCATGCTCGTAACGGACTAGCTGCCTGCGGCTGGGTAGGAGACCTTCCGTGACAACACCTCCACCCCATCTTCTCGGCCTCTTTGCCGGACTACTCCTCTCAGGCTCTCTCGTTTTTTCATCGGCTCCTCTAACTCGCGCTTGGATGAAAGTAGCCGATTTAAAATCCATCTCTGTCACCGGTTCAGCTCGACGAAATGTCTTATCAAACCTCGTCTCTTGGCGAGGTACGATGACGCTGAAAGAACTCTCTCTGCTGCAAGCTCAGTCTACTCTCCATGCTAACACCGATACTTTACTGACTTTCTGCAAAGCAAACAAAGTGACGAGCGCCACTCTTCAGCCTATTTTAATTACCCGCCTTTCAGGTCAGATCAATCAAGGCTGGAGGACTCATACCACTCATATGGGGTTCCGATTGAGTCGCACCGAAATAATACGCTCAGCCAATATTGATACGGTGCTGGCGATAGATGCTACGACTGGAAATCTAGTCCAAGAAGGAATCAAATTTACCGCTGCACAACCCGAATTTATCTGGACTACGGCAGGAGAAGCTAAAGTAGTCATGCTGACCGATGCCATACGCGATTCAAAAGAAGGTGCATTGCAGATTGCGTCTCAAGGAAACCGAACTGTCTCTCGCCTCAAGTCGGCACGGATGGGGGCCTTCCAAATTACACCTCTTTTCTCAACCCAAAATGCTTGGGATTGTATAAATACTGGTAGTTGGGAAAAGACGGTGACGGCGGTCATTCACGCGAACTTCGCTCTCAACTAATGGAACCTCTCCCCCTCCATTTTTTTGCCAAGGCCGTACACGGACGCCTTGTTAATGACCTCGGTGGCACTGGAATCGAGCGTGTTGTCACTGACTCACGAACAACTCGACCCGGCGATCTATTCGTGGCTTTAAGGGGAGATAGGTTTGACGCCCACGACTTTGTCTCTGAAGCAATCGACGGCGGTGCATCAGCGGTTCTCTGTTCCGAATCCAACGTTCACAGGCCACCCTTAGGCCTTCCGACACTTTGGGTCCGAGATACCCGCATCGCCCTCGGCCAAATAGCAGCAGCCTATCGTGCTCGACATTTAGTCCAGATGGTTTGTGTCGCTGGATCTAATGGCAAAACGACCACCAAAGAATGGCTCGCTGCTCTTCTTTCAACACGATTCAAAACCCTGCACTCAGAGGCTAGCTCTAACAACGATGTCGGCGTGCCTCTAAGTTTGCTCCGCCTCGATTCCTCATACGCGGCCGCAGTCCTCGAGGCGGGCACCAATCACCCAGGTGAACTGACTCCGCTTATCCGGATGATCGCTCCAACGGTGGGACTCGTGCCAAACATCGGGCGCGAACACTTAGAACATTTTCTCAATCTACAGGGAGTTATCGACGAGGAATCTGCCCTCGGTGAGGCCTTGCCATCGAGTGGGACATTATTTCTCAACGGCGACTTACTCGAATCTGATATCCTCGCCCAACGAACCAAAGCCTCAGTGGTCCGCGTTGGATTCGGCCCTCAGAATCATTGGATAATCCGTCTCATCGAAACTCGCTGGAAGTCAACTCGGTTCCACCTGATCGCTCCAAAGATTGCTTGGACAGGAGAATTCGAACTCGGAATGAACGGGCGCCACATGGTGGGCAATGCCGCTCTCACTCTCGCTGCTGCCGCCGAAATGGGGGTCGGTCCGGAAGAGGCGCGCTCGGCATTGGCCGGATTCCACGGTATAAAACAAAGGCTACACTGCTCCGAAATTAAAGGGGTCCGATTGATCGACGACACTTACAATGCCAACACCGATTCCATGTTGGCCGCACTTCAAACTCTCGCCGATATCCCCTGCCTCGGGCGTCGCATAGCAATACTAGGCGATATGGCAGAATTAGGATCCAATTCTGAGGAGTCACATCGAGAAATCGGTGCGGCGGCGGCCCACCTTTACCTCAACATAGTGATCGCTATCGGTCAATATGCCTCCGTCACCGCTCAGGCCGCTCGAGGCTCCGCGCTTTGTCTCGCATTCGACTCGATCGAATCCGCCCTCCCTGACATCCATCGCCTTGTCCAAAGTGGCGATCTTGTCCTCGCCAAAGCCTCCCGCAGCAGTCAACTCGAACGAGTTCTGCAATCGCTTCGCTGTAATCTACAAAAAAAATAAGCTAACAGCCGATGCTTTATCAACTTTCAGAATATTTCCCCTACACTCCTTGGTCGGTGTTTCGTTACGTCACTTTTCGAAGCGCCGGTGCCGCTGTAACGGCTTTGCTCCTTAGTTGGCTCCTTGGCCCAAGCGTGATCCAATGGCTCACTGGGCTTCAATTTCGACAGAATTATCAACCCAAGGATGTTCGCGGGGCCTCTGATCCCTCTGCCGCTGCCGCCGATATGGCCAAACGGGGCACTCCAACAATGGGCGGACTTCTCATCTTTTTGGTCCTCGATATCACGGTTCTGCTCTGGGCTCAACCGAACGCTATGGTCCTTTTGACTATGCTATCCCTGCTCGTTCTTACCTGCCTTGGTTTTTATGATGACTGGCTTAAAATCTCCAAACAGAACTCGGATGGGGCCAGTTCTTACCTCAAAATCAGCGTGCAAATCGTGCTGGCTTTGCTCATTGGATTTTATCTTTGGAGGCTTCCCTCAACTCGGATTTTAGTGAGCGATATCCAGATTCCTTTCTTTAAAGAGCCTGTCCTAATTGGGGTCCCTCTTCTGGGTATCCTCCTTGCCGCTTTTACCATTATCGGCAGTTCTAATGCCGTGAATTTAACCGACGGAATGGACGGATTAGCCACTGGTTGCACACTTATTGTCGGCGTAGTCATGCTTATTCTGACTTATCTCGCCGACAACGTAAAACTAGCTGCCTATCTCCAAATCCCCCATGTCCGCGGTACAAGCGAACTCACTGTCGTTTGTGCCGCATTGATCGGGACCTGCCTTGGTTTCCTCTGGTTTAATTGTCACCCAGCTGAGGTCTTTATGGGCGATACAGGCAGCCTCGCTCTGGGTGGGACACTCGGGATTATGGCGGTGCTCATCCATCAACCCCTCGTGCTCGTGCTCGCGGGCGGAGTCTTCGTGGCCGAAGCAGTTAGCGTCATGCTTCAGGTAAGCTGGTTTAAATACACTCGTCGCAAATATGGCGAGGGACGTCGCCTTTTTCGTATGGCTCCTCTCCATCATCATTTTCAAAAACTAGGCTGGAAAGAGTCCAAAGTGGTCACCCGCTTCTATATTGTCGGGATTCTTTTCGCCGTCGTCGCTCTCAGTAGCCTTAAAATCCGCTAAAATGAAGCTGCCACTCTCCATTTCTTCTCAAGTGAGAATCTTTTTGAAAGATTTTACGTCGCGTCCTCGGTTCAGTCTTGCGACACAGAATCTCTCGAGTTTAATAGGGCTGTACATCGGATTCCGTCGCCAGAGGTGCTTTAAGATCCTTCGATCAAGTCTAGGCTTTGACTTTCCAATTTTCTCAATCGTTAAGCACTGGATTTTGGCCTTTTTTAAAGCCTTAACTCACCCCGGCTCGCCGGAAATTCTAATCTAGGTTCAACCTTTTAAAATCTCTTAACTTGACTCTGTTTATTCATTCTTTTCTGAAACAATCACTCAGATAACTTAGATCCCACTATACCCACTCCCACTCAAAATTCGACCTTCCTTATAGATAACATTGACCCATGAGTACCCATAACCCTCTGACTCCACTCGATTCAAAACTTGAGCGTGCCGCACGGAGCAAATCCACCTTGAGCATTGCCACCTTTATTATTGGAGCACATGCCGCCGTCTTTCTTGGCCTTTTAGCAATTGGTTGCAACAAAGAGACGGTTAAAACGGACCTCCCAGCCACAACTCCGTTGGCAGCAGATTTAGCTGTTCAACAGGCCGCTCCGATCAACTCGACCAACCTAACACCTCCGGTTGCCCAAAATGACCCCCCTGTTTACGTGGCCCCGGTCGCCCCACCTCTCGTGGCCGGCACAAATATCCGTACCACTCCCACTCCGGTGGAACCGAAGATTATCGGCGATCCAGTCGGGCAGGTGGGCCAAGTTCAGCCGCCTCAAATACCTGTTGAAAGCTCAACCGCCCCTAGCTCGGAATACACAGTTAAAAGCGGTGATATCGCTTTCAATATTGCCAAGAAAAACGGCTTTACTCTGAAAGCACTCAAGGAGGCTAACCCCGCCGTTGATATCGGACGCCTCAAAGTGGGGCAGAAAATTAATCTTCCCTCGCTATCAAGCGCGCTAGCCAAGGAAAAAACCGAGACCGCAGGGGATTTCAAGACCCCGACTGAATCGACTTCAAGTACCGTGTCCTACACAGTCAAAGGGGGCGATACCTTGAGCAAAATTGCAAAAAAACACGGTACCAGCACCAAGACTCTGCGTGCTTCCAATGAATTGGCGAGTGACGTCATTAAGGTTGGTCAGAAGTTGAAGATCTCTTCCAAAGCGAGCGCCTCTGCGGAAGCAACAACGGTGCCTAGCCCATCTACAAAACTGTAAATAAACAATCCTAAGCTGCATTCGAACCGCATCGGATGCAGCCCTCTTTGCCTTACCTGACTCGCCTCATTACCCCTATGCGGACCACCTCTCTTATACTACTGCTGACCGTCAGTCTTCTGCTCGCTTTGAGCGTTACCATGCTTTCAAGCGCGGTAATGCTGAAGTCGAGCTTTCAGTCGACGATGTCGACCCAAGTCATCGCCATCGTCGGTGGCTTAGTTATAATGAGATTATTGTGGCGAAGTAATTATCTTCGCTTTGCCTCTCTCCATTGGTGGTTTTACGGGCTCACTCTAGTGGTTTTGATTCTGGTTCTTTCCCCACTCGGCACTACCCAAAATGGAGCCCAACGGTGGTTATTTAGCACGCAACCGGGTGAGTTCGCCAAGATTCCCCTTTTATTGACTCTCGCTGCTTGGGGTTCCCAGCACCAAGCTCGCATCCGCTTTGGCCGCCCCCTCACTCGCTTTCTCTGGGGATTGGTCTACCCTAGTCTGATTATTTTGCCACTACTCGGACTTCTCTACAAACAACCCGACCGCGGCACCATGATTCTATTTGGAACTGTGACAGTGATCGTCCTCCTTTTATCCGGAATGCGCTTAGCCTATGTGACCCTACCCCTCATCCTCGGATTCCTGCTTGGCGTTCACTTTTACAACTCGAGCGAAATGGTGCGCCGCCGCGCCACGGCTTATCTTCATCCCGAACTTTACAAAGAAACGACCGGAGCTCAGACCCTAAAATCCTTGGCTGCCCTGCGGGAAGGTGGAATCAGCGGTGTCGGCCTAGGAGCGGGTGTCATCAAACATAGCATCCCCGAACAACAAACTGATTTTATTCTTCCGGTCATTGGGGAAGAAATGGGGCTCAGATTCACTTTGGCGATCGTCCTTGCCTTTGTGATCATTCTTCTTTGCGCCGCTCATATTGCTTCCCGATCCACAGATTTACTGGGACGACTTCTCGCCGGCGGCATCGGCTTTCTTATCGCGGGTCAAGCCACCATCAATATCGCGGTGGTCACCAATTCAATAATCAATAAAGGAATGCCCTTACCTTTCGTTAGCAAAGGAGGCTCCTGCATGATTACGATGCTCGCTTTGATTGGACTCCTTCTCTCAATCGCTCGCCAAACCACCGATGAGCCCACCCCAACTTCAGGCAAGCGATCCAATCCTTTCAACGGTCCAGATCTTGAAACACTCCCAACCCGATGACCTCACCCGGTTCCAGATTGACTGTCTCGATCGCCTGCGGTGGTACTGGGGGGCACCTCTTCCCAGGGATCGCTGTCGGCCGCGAATTACTCGCTGAAGGATGCACGGTCTCGCTCCTTGTCTCTCCTAAAGAAATTGATCAAACGGCTATCGCCGGCTTGTCTGGATTTACTATCGCCACTCTACCAGCGGTGGGATTACAAAATCGGAACCATGCCGCTTTTCTTTTCGCTTTCGTCAAAGCATGGAGGGTTTCTCGACGCCTCTTCAAAACGCCGTCCCTCCGGCCCGATGCCCTTTTAGCAATGGGCGGGTTTACCGCCGCACCTCCTTTTCTCGCCGCACGACAATCGGGAGCTCTCACTTTTCTGCACGAATCGAATTTAATTCCGGGTCGTGCTAACCGTTTCTTAACCCGATGGGCTCGCCGTTCATTCACTGGGTTTGCTGAAACAAACCACCTCCTCCGCCCTTCTCACTGTCTCTGCCTCGGGACACCTGTTCGTGACTCCATTGCCCGACTTCGCGTCCACCATGACGCCGCCGCCGCACGTACTTCTCTCGGACTTCATCCTCTGCACCCTGTCCTACTCATTACCGGCGGAAGCCAAGGCGCTCGGGGACTGAATCGCCTCGTCTTAGCCGCACTAGCAGAAATCGCTCGATCGGAGCCCACATTACAATTTATCCACCTCGCCGGTAGCACAGACCTTGAGGAAGTCCGTGCCGCTTATGCGACCCTAGGCAATCGAGCTCTTATTCTCCCTTTCCTCGCTGAAATGAACCTCGCTCTCGAAGCGGCTGAAATTGTCATCAGTCGATCAGGGGCTTCATCGATGGCTGAACTCGCTGCTCTACGGCTTCCCTCCATTTTAGTGCCCTTGCCGTCCTCTCAGGATAATCACCAATTCCATAATGCTCGGTCCTTCGAACGTGCCGGGGCGGCTCTTCGATTAGATCAATCTCAATCAACCCCTAACGACTTGATTCAGGCTCTTCGCTCACTCAAATCCCCCACTTCGGCCCGAATATCTATGCGCGAAGCTCTCGCTCGTCTCGATACTCCAACTGCTGCCGCTGATGTCGCCACTTCGATTCTACAGCATCTCCGCGAACCCTTTACTCAAACCTTCCAATCCAACTCTCCTACAGTTCGTCTTCAACCTCGTGTGCCTAGGTCTGTTCACTCAGAGTCTCTCGGGCTTTTGACCTCTAAAGTTTGATGAATCCTCCTCTGCGATTAGCCCAAATCGGTCTCGATCCAGCTTCAGAGGCTGCATTGAACCATGCCGAAACCCTTTCGAATCTATTTCGTGATTTTGAGCTTCTCTTGCCAAAAGGAACGTTCATTCGCCGCGATGAACCGCTGGCTAAACGTACTACTCTCCGCGTCGGTGGGCCTGCTGATCTTTATGTCGAACCCAGTAACGAAAGTTCTCTCGCTCTTATCTTCGAAACAACTCGGCTTCGAGGCCTTCCCGTCGCCTTCCTCGGACGTGGTTCTAATCTGCTGATCCGCGATGGCGGTATTCGTGGGGTGGTCATTTCTCTTGCTCACCCTCACTTTTCACGCATTACCATCGAGGGCCAACTAATCACCGCTGATGCCGGGGCTCGGCTCAAGGATATCGCTCATGAAGCCCGTAAAGCCGGGCTCAGTGGGCTCGAATTTTTTGAGGGTATACCAGGGTCTTTGGGTGGCGCACTCCGCATGAATGCGGGTGCCATGAACGCTTGGACTTTTGACGCTGTTGAACGACTCCGCTTCATGGATAGTACAGGTGAAATCCACGATCTCTCGGTCGACAAGATACCCGTGGAATATCGAGCTTGCCCGCTTCTGCGCTCGCGTATTGCTTTAAGTGCCACTCTTCGAGGCACGCCTGACGCTTCGGAAGCGATTCAATCTCGGATGAAAACCTACACCGACAAACGCTGGACAACCCAACCCAAGGAGTCCAGTGCCGGATGCACCTTCAAAAACCCTCTACCCACACTTCCCGCTGGCCGTCTCATTGATGAATTAGGCCTGAAAGGAACTCGAATCGGAAATGCAGAGATCAGCACGGTCCACGGCAATTTCTTGGTTAATTTAGGCAACGCGACATCCAATGATGTCTTAAGCCTCATCTCTTTAGTCCAACAAAAAGCCCGTTCTGTGCATCAGATCGAACTGGAAACCGAGGTCGAAATTCTCGGAGAAGACGCATGAGTTCTCCTCTGATAATTACTGTCTTAAAGGGCGGCCCATCGGCCGAACGTGATGTCTCACTGCGCTCAGGCGCCGCCGTCACGCGCTCTCTCCGCTCTCTCGGCTACTTGGTCTACGAAGTAGATCCCTTGCCCGGTGACCTCCGCATTCCCAAAGGAACTCAGGCGGTCTTTCTCGCTTTACACGGAACCTATGGCGAAGACGGCGCTGTCCAAAGCGAGTTGGAAGAACTCGGACTGCCCTACACTGGGTGCGGGGTTGCCGCTTCGCTCTTCGCTTTCGATAAGGTTATTACTAAACGCCGGTGCCTAATTGCAGGTCTGCCCACCGCTCGCTTTGAAGTTTTTAATACGAACACCGCTTCATGGCCCTTGGGGTGGCACCTGCCTGCTATCCTCAAACCTACCCGACAGGGCTCAAGTGTCGGTCTCCACTTTATAAACGTTCCATCGGAGTTTCCTCACGCTTTAACGAGCACTCTTCATCACGGGGGCGAAGCCCTTCTCGAGGAACAGATTCTCGGACGCGAAATAACCGTCGCTGTCTTGGGTGAAACAGCTCTCCCTATTGTCGAAGTTCGTCCCAAAACGGGGGCATACGATTATTCCAACAAATACACCCCAGGCTGTACCGACTATTTCTGCCCAGCTGAATTTGATACCCAGACCATGCGCACTGTTCAAGAGGTGGCTCTGCGAGCGTTTTCAGCGATCGGCGGTCGAGATTATGGGCGGATCGATATGATCGTTCAGACCTGCGGTTCCCCTGTCATTTTAGAGGTTAATACCCTCCCCGGTATGACCGAGACCAGCCTCTTTCCCAAGGCCGCTGCCGCTGCCGGAATCGATTTTCCTAGCCTCTGCCAACAAATGCTAGAAATGGCCCTCAATCGATCTGTTAATCGATCTATTAAACCCCTTTAAAGACTATTATGTTTGGCCATCCAAACCAAAACCGACGACGACGCCCCAGTCATCAGACCTTAATGGCTCGACTGCGCAGTCAATCTTCAGAGTCAGGTCGCCCATGGATCTTGCGTCTCCTAGGTCGCTGCCTAGTGCTTTCAGCCTTTATCGCTGGACTTCTCTTCGGTGCTCAATACCTTCAAAAAAACTGGGCCTACCACATTCCTTCTCTGGCAATTCAGAAAATTCTGATCAAGGTCAATGGATCCCTTCCTTTTGAAGAAGTGCTGCGGCTCTCCGGCCTCACTCAAGGCCGAAATATTCTCGATGTCGATCTCCCTCAATTGCGCGACCGTCTCGAACAACATCCTCGTGTTGCTTATGCTCAAATTATGGTGGAATTTCCTGGTACGATTCTTATCTCTATTCAAGAACGATTCCCTTTGGCGGTGGTTGAACCACTGGCGCGAAACGGTCTCTCAGCACGTTACCTGCTCGATAAAGAAGGGCATATTCTTTGGCCCCTGAATCCGGCTTTCTGCCCCGCTGAAACGGTCAGCAAAGAACTCGCGCTCCCAAAAATTACCGGTCGCACCAGCGGATCTTTAACCACCACCGAGGATACTCTAACCGCCTTAAAATTTCTTCAATTCTACCGACTGCAAGCAACTAATCTCCTGCCAGAAATCACCTCCGTTTCTATCTCTATCCCCCGCCTTCTCGTGGTCACCACCACTGAAGGTTCAGAAATTACTTTCGCCAGCCCAACTCTTGAAACCCAACTCCACCGATGGAAAGAACTTCATCGTCATATGAAGGAAACCGGTGACACCCGCATTATTCGAACTCTCGATTTAAGTGTTTCGCGCAATGCCCCAATCCGCTGGAAGGAAACCGCCCCCGCCCAAGCGCTCAAAGATCTAAAACCATCGGTACGCCCTAAATACCCACCAAAAATCTCCCATGTTTAGCGAAGCACCTCTTCTCGTCGGACTGGAAATAGGTACCTCAAAAATCTGCGCCGCTGTCGGCGAGGAAAATGAACGGGGCGAATTTACCCTGCTCGGCATCGGACAATCTAAATCACGGGGCGTTAGAAAGGGCGAAATCGTCGACACCCAAAAGACTCAGGAAGATATCCGCGCCGCTCTTGGCGATGCAGAGGAAAAAACCGGGGTGATGATCAAAAACCTCTTCCTCGGAGTCACCGGACGTCACATCGCCTGCTTTAATAGTGTCGGCATGCATCCTGTTGCTTCGGATGATCGCTTGGTAACTGAACAGGATATCGCCGATGCAGCCTCCAATGCCAAGGCAATCACTCTCCCGCCAGAACACACTATCCTGCATACAATTCGCCAAAAAATCTGTATCGATGGAACGGAGGTGTCCAATTTCACCTCGGGTCTCCTCGGCCATAAGGTAGAGGCTCATCTTCATGTCATTCATGGAAACGCCTTTCGTATTCAGAATTCTACCAACCTGATTGGGGCACTCTCCATCCGAGTCAACCAACCGGTTTTCAATGGTCTCGCCACCGCTCAAGCTATTCTGACTCCAGAAGACAAAGAGAAGGGTGCCTTGGTGATTGATATTGGAGGCGGCACCACCGAATTTGTTTTTCAACAGGGCCAAGCTATCCGTCAGTCTGGGGTCTTCGCCGTGGGCGGTGATCACATTAGCAACGATATTGCCATCGGCCTAAAACTCAGTCTGGCCAACGCGGAACTTCTCAAAATTAACCACGGTAGTGCGTTGGTCGACGGCTTGATTCACGGGCGTCGGGTTCAAGTGGGTGAAAATGACTCAGGCCTAACTCCGCGCCAAGTAAGCCTTGAACACCTACGACGAATTATGTCGATTCGCATCCAAGAACTGTTCCAACTCATCTTAGAACGCTGTTCCGAGGGATGTTTCCTCGACGAGGCCAAAGCTGGAGTTTTTCTCTGCGGCGGTAGTGCTCTCATCCCTGGGATCGAAGTCCTCGCGCAACGTCTCTTTCAAGTCCCTACACAGATTGCCTCTTGCCACAATATAACCGGCAATACCGCCACTCTCGCTCATCCCGAATTCGCGACGGCTATTGGCATCGCTCGCTATGGAGGTATGCGGCTCCGCGGGAAATCGACTCGTAGCCCCAGCCTGCGTCTTACCGATATTTTAGGTTTCTTTCGCTGATTATGAACACCACAAAATCTCCAGACTCAGCCCCAATCCGCTTCATCGCTGTCGGTACTGCAGGCGCACGCATCCTCGCAGAGTTCAACCAGACTTCCCCGACTGGTTTTCCTTCCGCTCATGCAGATACCGATCCTGATTCTCTTCGCAACTCACCTCTAACCCGCCATATCCTTCTCGGCTTCTCGATTAACCACGGCCTCGGTGCTGGCGGTGATCCCGATATCGGTCGACTCAGTGCTGAATCAGATTTGCCCGGTCTTCGTGACTTCCTCGCTGGAGCGAGGATCGTCTTCGTTTTGGCCGGTCTCGGCGGTGGCACTGGTTCCGGGGCCGCCCCAGTCGTCGCCCGTATCGCTCGCGAATCTGGTGCTTTGGTCCTCGCTATCGCCACAACGCCACTCGCTTTCGAACGTCGCCGAATAGCCTTTGCTTCTGAGGCAATCGAACAACTCAAAGCCGCCGCTGACGCTGTTCTGACCGTTTCCAATCAACGGGTCCGACGTATGCACGATGACAAGACACATCCGCATGAACTCTACAAATTCACCAACAGTCTTTTAGTCCACACTCTGCAAGGCCTCTGGCGATTTCTCAATGCGCCAGGACTTATTCAACTCGACTTTTCTCATGTCCAACGACTCCTCCGTGGTCGCCATTGCGAAAGTGCCTTCGCTGCTGTCCAAGCCTTCGGTAGCGAGCGAGCTCACCTCGCCGCCAACCTCCTGTTAAACCACCCCTTCCTTGATACCGGTACTGCCCTTGCCACTGCAGGTCAGGTACTCCTCAGTGTCGCCGGTGGCGATGACCTCCAAATCGGTGAAGTCGAACAACTCATCGAAGAACTCCAAACAGCCTGTCCCAAAGCTGAATTTATTGTCGGCGCCTCGACCGATCCGTCTCTCACCGGTCACCTTCACGTCACCGCCATCGCTGCTCACTCCTGGCAGTCCTCTCTTAACACGCCACTTCAATTGGCAACAAAGATCGCCTCTCGACTGGATAACCCCTCCTCGCATCCAAAAACTATCGATAAAACGCCCTCGACTGACACGGGCGAAATCTTTAACTCCACCGAGGCTAACTCCTCTCCTCCTTCCAGTTCTCGCTTGGTTCCCACCGCTCCTGAACTCTCCATCGAGCAACGTCAACGAGTTTTGGTGAGTCAAAAAAACCGCATCACTCGCCGTAAACCTGACTCCCAAATGCTAATGAATCTCGATATTGCTCCTCTCGGTCGGTTCGACAATACCGAGAAGAACCGACACAAAGGGATTGATCTCGATGTCCCTACCTACCTTCGCCACGGTCTCGTTTTAAACTAACCCTCACTCGCCCGACTCTCCAAGCCTCTCCACTCATTGTCTCATCGTGGAAACTTCCGACCTAACCGCTCGACGTGCCACGCTCGAAGATATTCCCGCGCTCAAAGGATTATGGCTCAATGCAGGCCTCCCTTGGGATCAATTGGAGTCTTTTATTGGTGAATTTATTGTTATTCCGGGTGCTGATCAACAACTCCTCGCGGCTATCGGTCTAATGATTGAGTTCAATGATGCCCTTCTTCACTCAGAGGCTCTGGCGATGGAAACCGAGGCTGACAACCTACGCGCTTCTCTTTGGCAACGAATCCAAATTATGACCCGTAATCAAGGTATTCACCGGATTTGGACCCAAGAAGATGCTGACTACTGGCGAACCTGCGGTTTTATTGCGACATCCGTTCATGAAAAACCTGCTGAATCCCCTTCTTTTCTTCAATCGAGTGACGGTTGGAGTCTCTTTAAATTACTCGATACCGATCGGGCAAAGGCATTTGCTGAAAAACAAATGGGGATCTGGCAAGCGAGTCGATCCGAGGAAAATGCCGCACTTCAACGTAAAATTAGAAATTTCCGCACTATTGCCTTTCTTATCTTCAGTGTGGCACTCCTTCTCTCCTCGATTTTTCTCTGGGCAGTTATAAAAACAAATATTCTCGGCCGACTCCTTCGCTAAGTATCCTCTCAGCAAAAAACAAAATCTGATCTCTCCTTAATCGACAAGCTTGATCCTTGAGGTTGCTTCGATTTCTCGGACGGAGAGTAAGAGGAATCCTGTACCATGGAATCCATCATCAAAGACTCCCCTACAAAAACGCGCCGGAAGTTCGATAAATCGTTCAAATGCGAGGTCGTTCGCAACTGGTTATCGAGCGGTAA
>SIAZ01000020.1 GCA_009695405.1 Pedosphaera sp.
TGAGAGTCCCGAGCTTTTGAATTCAGTGATTAGCAGTTGGATTTCAGCAAGACCACGCCGCTTCCGAGACGGTTTAATTGAGTTCATTCGCTCAGGCTAAACCCAAGGAAGGCGAATTGGGAACCATGGGGTTCGGCGTACGCTTACGATTAGAGCGCAAGCTAAACCGATGAGGATTAGAGCGGCATTTGCCGCAATCTCGGGAGAGGTAGACGATTTGGTTGGTATGGAGGCCTTCGGTTGTCCATTGGGGCCATCAGATCGCTTCACATTTTTATTTAATCAGCCACGGCGTCAGTTGTGGTGCATCGGCGGGCCACCAGCGCCTTTTGGCGCGGGTCGGTGTGCGTTGGACATGATGACGGGCTAGCCAGAGGGAAAGGCTGAAGTGCCGCAGGTAGTCTTCCTAGTCGAGGCGCAGTTCTTCGAGACCGGCGCGCCCTACGTTAGTGAGTTCTAGCTCAAACTTTTTCGAGGTACCGCTTGCTTGGCTGGCTTCGGCGATATTCTGCACTCCACTGCGCGCTGCCTGTCCTATTTGATCGTGGGTGCGGCTTCTAGGAGTTATATGGCGGTCTTAGAAACGTACCGTTACATCGTAGTAAAGCAGTGCTAGTCAAAACCTTGCTGCTTTCGGTAGCTGCCGTGCTTGGGGATGAGTGGTTCGGGTTCTACGGGAACTATTTCAAACTCGGCCTTGAACTAAATTGATGTCTTATTTTTCATTCTTGTTTCTAGGATAGCCTCCAAGAACTCTCTTGATCCGAAGAGATCAATCTCTCCTTTAGACCGAGTAATACCCGTGTAAAGTAGATTGCGAGTGAGCATTCGTGATTCGGTATCGGAGGGGAGTTCGATACCGATGTGTTTCCATTCTGATCCTTGGCTCTTGTGAATAGTCAGACCAAATGCGGCTTGATGTGCGGGAAGTTGTGCTAATGGAATGAGGCGAGGACTGCCATCGCTTTCCGAAAAAATCCCGATCAAAGCGGGGCCTCCAGCGAATTCACCAAGGGCAATGCCGGTGTCGCCATTGTTGAGCCCCAGTGGACGATGATTAGCGAGTATGATGATCGGGCAACCATGAGGAATCGCGCCCGGATGACGCCCATCAAGAGTCCAGAGAAGTGCGGCACCTTCAGCATTAGCCCGTTCTACTTGAGCATTGGTGCTGCAAAGAAGTTGGAAAGCTCCGAGCTGAGTTAGGGCTTCAGCTAAAGGACTCAATTGGACTTCGGTTTTTTCTTTCGGAGCTAAATTCCATTTTTTTGATTTGATCGCCCACTGTGTCCACTTTTCGCGGCAAACCCTTTTTCTCGCAAGATCGGGAGCTTCTTTGTGCCATCGTAATGGAGAGTTTCCGTTGGGATAAGGCCGTTGGAAGAGGAGGTTTACTTGGTTGATCGTCCCCTTCTGTCCTGGGCGGACTTGCTCGGCAAACTCCAGAATCCACGGCGTGTGCATCGCTCTCCAACTATCCTTGAGGCCAAAGACAAGGCCGGTGAGTGGGGCGATATGAGTGGTGGCGAGACGCGGCAAACCAGTCTCGAAGTCGGTTTGTACTTGAGCGGCGTCCTTTCCAAGTCTGTTTTCTAGGCGCCGCAGTAATTCGACTGGGAGAGAGGATGAAAGTCCGGCGCGCTGCACACATTCTGAAAGAATGCCCCCCACATCGACACTCTCGAGTTGATCGCTATCGCCAAGAAGAAGGAGCGAGGTAGAGGCAGGAGTTGCCTGAGTCAAAGCGTGCATGAGCGAAAGATCAATCATGCTCGATTCATCAACTAAAACGATCCGTGCTTCGAAAGGACGTGAACTATTCCTGCGGAAGGGGCCGCCTTTTTCTGGCGGTAATGGGCCCCATTCGAGAGCCCGATGCAAGGTGGTAGGGCAAATAGATTGAAGGAAGGATCGATCGGAGTCAGTGAGGTCGCTGATTTGGGCGGCAGCCTTCGACAGGGCTTCTCCGATGCGACAGGCAGCTTTGCCTGTAGGGGCAGCGACAATGACTTGATCGGCAGTTAGGTTGGGATCAAATCGGTGTAGTAAGGCGAGAAGGACTGCAGCCGTGGTGGTTTTGCCCGTCCCTGGGCCGCCGGTTAACACCCCGACCGTGGCGTCCGCCAAGGCAGCGATGGCGAGACGTTGTTGAGCATTGTCGAAGAGTTTTCGACCTGAACCGGTTTCAAAAATTGTTGCTGCTGGGAGAAGTGTATTGAGGTGTTTGAGCAGATCAGCATCGTTAAACTGGGGTAAATGTGCTGCGAGACGTTGGTTAAAAAATTGACGGATCTGACGGATCTGAGAGGCGTATCTAGGAAGAAGAAGTGCGTTTTCTTCTTGGGCAAAAAGGTTGGGTAATTGGGATATTGCCGTGGATTCTTCAGCGGAGAGATGGAGTGGGGCAAGAGGTAAGGTGCCGGTTCCGCCTCCAGCGGAGCGGAGTAGTTCCGCGAGGAGTGGACGGAGGCGGGGAGCGTGAAGAGAGAGTTCAGATTCAGGAGATCCAAGAGGCCAGATGGCTTCTGCTAAGGCGTCAAAGCCGTCGGGTTCTAAGAGCACGGCATTGGGTTTCATAGAGGGGAAAAAGGTGAGGTGAAAAGAGCGTCCAAAGGAGCGAGAGTTTTGAGGCTTGGGCGGTCGAACCAAAGGCCGTGATTGGGAAAGCCACGAACAAAGAGATAGACGACTCCACCGAAGTGTTGATTGTAAGAGTACCCAGTGAGAGTCGCGGTGAGATGTCGATGCAGTGCGATTGTGTAAAACCGCGCTTGTAGGAAGTAGTGGTGTCTCAACATCGCCCCATCGAGAGAGTCGTTGGAGTAATTCGGAAGGCGATTGCTTTTATAATCGGCAACATACCATCGCCCTTCATGCTCGAAAATGAGGTCGATAAATCCGTGAAGAAAGCCCGTGAAATCAGCGAAGGGCCAGTCATCAATTGCTTTGATCCAATGAGAACCTTGTTGCCAGAGTTTGAGTCGAGGATCTAAGGCGAGTGCTGCTGAAAGGCTTTTTGAAGTCAATAAGCCGACTGGCAGATGGAACTGCATTTCGGTGATACAACGGCCGGGGAGATCTTTGAGTTGAAGGGGTGAGGCATCCGGAAGAAGCAGAGGAGTTGAGAGAAGAGATTCGACTGCTTTGAGCCAAGATTCTGGGGTTTCGCATTCTGCGACCGCTATCTCCAGAGATTTGCCATTGCCGAGATAGTCTTCAAGGACTCGGTGTAATTGATCTCCGAGAAGACTTCCCGGAGTACCGAGGTCCTCGAGTAAATCGGGCGATTCCGGTCGGTCTGCGATGTGTGGAGAGATTAAAACAGGGGGGGGGCTCAAATCGGGTTTATCAGGTTGATCACGGTCTGCGGCGTGGAGTTCGTAATCGATATTGGATTTAGTGAGAGAGCTAAAGCTACGTTGAGCAAACAGTGGAAACGGGGAGTAAATGTGGGCTTGTGGAGGCGTTAAATTTCGGATTTCGGGAGAGTTTGCGACCGAGAATTTTGAAGCTAAAAAGGTAGTTGAATCATCAGGGAGAGAGGCTTCGGGGAGTTCGGTATCCAAGAAGTAAAGGTTTTGGAGAGTTCTGAGAGATTCTTTCCAGAGGTCCCTCGGTTTCTGAGTTAGTCCGAGACCTGGAAGGGAGACAAGAGCTGAAACGGAAGCCGAGTTTTTGTGGCCACCTTTCGACTCCTCAACTGGCGCGATTCCAAGGTAAAGCCGGTGCCGAGCTCGGGTCAGTGCCACGTAGAGTTTTCGATGTTCCTCTTCGTCTTCTTGAAGAAAGGCCGTGGTTAAGTTTTTTTCAAAGTTGAGGGAACCTACATCGATGATCCAATCATCGGCAACCCGAGCCACAGCGAGACGTGCGCTACTGCGATGCTTTCGACTGCGAACATCCCAAAGGAATGGGCAGAAGACCACCGGGTATTCTAATCCTTTGGAGCCGTGAATGGTGGTTAGCTGAACGGCGGCCGAATCCGTTTCGAGTCTCATTAAGGTGCTTTCAGATTCCTCGTCATCGATAGATTCCGGAAGCAAAGCAATTTGGGCAGTGAGCCATGCAACGAGTGACTCTGGAGACTTGAGACCTCGCTCGAACTGGGATTGAAGAAGGGTCCCGAGTTGACGCCAATTAGTGAAGCGACGTTCGCCCTCAGCGTAGGAGAGGTTTAGTTTGGAAATAGTTTCGAGGGTGAGTTGTCGTAAAAGGGGCGTTAGGGGACCCGCCCGATTGAACTCAAGGAGTGTTTTTTGGAACTGATCACAAAGGGAGGCTTGTTTACCCAAATTTGCCTGGAACAAGAGAATCTCAGGGGCGGACATAGCCCCGAGTGGGGTGCCGAGAAAGGCGCTGAGTTTACTCAGTAAATCTCCCTTTTGTTTCAAGGCAGAAAGCACCTCTAGCCAACACACAAGGTCGCGAGCTTCGTTACTATCGAAGACACTGCCCAGTCCTGATCCCGAAGACTGGCAAGGAATACCTAAGTGAGTGAGTTGACGACGAATGAGTCGCAGATCCTTGTGGCCTGAGGCGAGTACCGCGATATCGCTGTAGGTGATCCGTCGTGGTTCCCGCGAGTGCCGATCCTCAATCGAGACGTCGTCACGAAGCAAACGAGCTATTTCTTCTGCAACCCAAGTGGCGATGCGCAATTTAGCAAATTCACGATCTGATTCACCCGACCAGTGGAGGAGGACCGATGAGGTATTTTTGGGATCAAAAATACGTTGCAACGGTTCTTGAGCGGTGACTGGGATGTAGGCGATAGATTTGCAATGGACTAGGGAGTCAGGGAACAGAAAATTTGGGCCGTAAAGTTGATTTAAGACGTCGACAAGAGGTCCATCAGAACGGTGATTTACTGTCAATTGAGGGGTGCTTTGAGTCGCATAAGCCAGCCTCTGATAGCTAGCGAGATCGGCTCCGCGAAAGCGGTAAATGCTTTGTTTGGGATCCCCAATGACTAGAAATGAGACGGTGGAAGGGTGGATAAAAAGTCGTTGAAACACCTCAATCTGCACGGTGTCGCTATCCTGACATTCGTCGATAATGGCAGCGCGAAGGCGTCGACGAACCGCTGTGGCAAGTCGACCGTCTGACGTTTGAGCCGCCAAGGCTTTTTGCACAGTGATAAGAATATCATCGAAGCTCCTCACCCCAGATTGATTTTTACGTTCGGGCAGACAGGTCTGGATACGAAGAGCGAGAGTGTTCTCGGGGAGGTGTTGGCGCTGACGCGACACGGCGCCAAATTGAGCCCATAATTCAGTGAAAGTGGCCGGGAGAATTTTCTTTTGCGGATCGGTTAAATCTATCCACTTGCCCGTTTCTATCAGATTTTTTAATTTTAGATTTACGGCATCTTTGGTCGCCTTATTGGCAATTTGTAGGGTCAAAGCGGGACCGATAGCGGCAATTTTTTCCTTCAGTTTTTTTAGTTTTTTATCCAGTTCTGTTGAGGTTTCTTCCATACTAAGGAGACGGGCAGTGGGACGTTCTTGCAGGGCGCGAGCAACCCGTTGAAGTGATATAATATCCGGTTTAATTGTGTCGGATAATTCCATGAGTGTGTCCCCAGTAATTTCACCGAGAATTTCGTCACAGTTTTCGACAAGAGTAAGCGACGGGTCGCAACCGAGTTCGAGAGCATGTCGGCTAATGAGCGATTGGCAGAAGCCGTGGAGTGTGGAAATGGGGGCAAGATCGAAGCCACTGAGGGCGCGAGTGAGTCGTTCGACTTGAGCGACAGCGCGGTCGGGTTGGTTGTCTGTTGCTTGGAGAAGGATACGAGTTTCAACCGAGTCGTTTGGTGGGCCATTAGAGGCGATAGAGCGAGCCGCCTCGAGAGCGCGTCGGAGGGAGCGCAAAAGCCGTTCACGCAGTTCGGCAGTGGCCGCCTTTGTGAAAGTTCCCACTAAAATTTGGTCGACGCTCAATTCGTTTTCGACCAAGAGCCGTAACCAGAGGAGGGTGATCGAGTAGGTTTTTCCGGTACCAGCACTCGCCTCAACCGAATGGGCACCCTTTAATTCCTGAGTCAGTGGATCAAACATGGGAAGAGTCTTTGGACGAGGTGAAGTTGAGGGAGTTTTTCCAAGCGTCGATAAATCCTAATGTGCGCCAAGCGAAAGGGGTCTCAGGGAACGGCAACCAATCTGGGAGCGACTTTGGCGACCAGTCGAAAGGATCTGGGCAGCCTCGAAAAGTATAGCGGGAAGCGGGTTGTTTGGCGGCGGCGGAACTACCGATGAAAGAATCTTGAGTCCAATGGAGAAACCCCTTGGCGAGTGCTCGATTTCTGAGTGTGTCCGAAGGGAGAGGATTAGTGGGCGCGATCTTGAGAATGGCTGCCGCCGTGTCGGGCCAAAAGGGAAGGGGATACTCTCGGGCAAGTCGGTAGAGAGCGATGAGATGCCCTAAGAGTTGGCGCGCTTGTTCGGGGTCGGGTAGATTTAAGGAGAGCGTTTTACCCTGAGAAAATCCAGCAACGGCACGCCGTAGCGGATGAGGATCTTGGGTAGATTGCGAAGCGACCAAAGCCAGAGCTTCGAAGCCGAAGAGTAATTCTCGACGGAACATTTGAGTTGGGCCGCACGAAGAAGCCGAATAGAAAAAGACACTCTCGGAATCTGGTTGGCGGTACCAACCGGCACGAGGCGCGCCTTCGACCCAGACTGGATCGTCGCAGTTAAAGGGATCTTGCAGAAGAAATCGATGCGTTTGAGTTACTCGACATGACGCCTCGAAATGTTGGGTTTTTGGTAATTCATCGCGGATTGTATCGAAGAGGTCGCTACCGAGAAATGCCCGTGGAATTTTGCCGGAAGCATGGAGAACCGCTTGAAGATGAAAGATATCAGCACCTTCGATTTCTGCGATCAGGAGTTGGTCCTTGAGAGCCCATTTCTGGAGACCATCGGGTGAAATCAGATCATCTCCATGGAGGGCATCCGGTTCTTCCTGCAACCGAATGCCCAGACGAGAAGTAAAGAGCATTTGAGGTTTTTCAAGGAGCGTACGAAGGTCGCCAACGGTTGGGTTGCACACGATTTCTTTGGGTAAGGGAAGGGACCAAGGGCCTAGATAAGCCGGTAAACCGGACCGTAACATTAAGGTATTAGCCGCCTTATAATCGACCCCTCGCATGCCTTGAGTGTTTTTTGGCAGATCACTTTTGAATGCCTCTGGCGCAAAGCCATTCAGGGGGTGATGAAAGAGGATCTCAGCATGAGGCAGTTGATTCAAAGTGGAGGAAACAGCGGTCTGATCGATTGCCTCCAGCAGATCAGCGAGTGCGGTGGAGGGCGGGCGCTCTTTGGCGTCTTCGTCTGAGCGACCTTGGTAGGAAAGAACCAGACGATCACTGCAAGAAAGGATAGCCAGAAGAAGAGCGTGACGATCAGCATCGCGTTGGGAGGGATCGCCGGTGGCCGTCGAACAAGAGAGAGGATGCCAGTCAGGGCGATCGTCGCGTCGAGGGAAAGTGCCATCATCGAGTCCAACGACGAGAATCATTCGAGCTGGAACCCCAGCATAGAGGCGAAGGTCGGCTACTTGGACACCACCGATACCGCGACTGGAGGACAGGTTAAGTGAGGTTAGTTTTTCTGATAAAATGCGAAGATAGCCCGAGGCATCGAGTTCGATAGAGTCACCGGAGGCGCGTTGAAGTGCGGGCAGAATTTGGCGTTGGAGATTCGTTGAGTGTTGGGTAGTGGTATTGTCGGTTGTCAGAGTAAAATCGACGATCAGTTTTTGGAGTGCTTGGTTCCAAGCCTGAATTGTCCGAGTAACAGGTTGTGACCAAAATTTCTGAGCCTGTTCGATGGCTTTGACTAGGTGAGCCAGTTTGGCGAGGAGGACAAGACCCAGGCCCGAAGCTCGTTCGAGTGGGACAAGGTCAGTGGGGAGGTGAGGAAGGTGGAGGATTGACTCCCGTTTTCCCTCCTCGACCACGCCCCCGAGTCCGAGACGTTGGAGGGCCCAGAGGAGGTTCCAACGATCTTCCGAGATGGCTTGAAATGTGCGTC
The DNA here is from genome assembly GCA_009695405.1 of Pedosphaera sp. Lineage (GTDB taxonomy): Bacteria > Verrucomicrobiota > Verrucomicrobiia > Limisphaerales > UBA9464 > SXXZ01. The sequence goes on from SIAZ01000020.1 coordinate 8,037, forward strand.
GATGTTCGGAGCTAACGCCCCACCGAAATCCAGAATCTGACAACCAATCGACGAGACGACGCCCATCGGAGTCGCGTTCTTCGAGCCCGAATCGGTCTGCAATCATTGGGTTTTCAATTAGAGCCTGAAGTCGATCGAGCGTGAGACGACCTCGGATCGTCTCGATGAGACGGATGAGAGTGGAGGCGAACGGAGAGGGAACAGACTCTTTAGATCCGGCTAAACGGAAGGGAAGACGAGACTCAGAGTCGCTTCCTAGTGCGGCCTCGAGAAAAAGGGTTTGAGCTTTTGGATTAGCCAAAAGAATGAGGATTTGTTCGTGCCGCAAATCCTTAAGATCGATGAGAGCCTGAAGGATGCGGTCACGGCAGACTTCTAGTTCGCGAAGGGTTGTATGGGTTGCATGGACGGTGAGAGAGACATCATTGGGCGAGATAGCATCGCGTTGATTGAGGGGAGTCGGAGTGGAGGCTCGGCAGGAAGCTTGGAGGCGCCCAAGGAGAGATTTAGGGAGAGAATCGCTCGGCAGGTCTATTCCACCGTCGCCGATCCCGAGAAAAGTATCGGCAATTTGGCGTTGAAGATCTTGGGAATAGCGACCGAAGGCCCAGAGCAATCCTCCTGGATGGAAATCTGGATCACTCGTTCCGGCGATTGTGGCAATGCCACTGCCTCTATGACGCGTCCGAGAGCGGACTTGGAGATCCGCCCAATACTCTCGACTGGGGGTGAGGATGAAGAGGTGGAGACAGTTTGGTGCCTGAGAATCGAGGAGGCTTTGGAGTTGAAGTAAGCGGCGAAAGAGTTGGGTGGGCAGAGCGGCGTGAAGAACAATCCAGAGATGAGGTAACCCACCCTTAGACCGCCAGGACTGAATCCAATCGAGCGCGGCGGTTTGAAAGGTTTCATCCGTCAGCCAACCTGGGTGAGAATGTAGGAGGCTTTGGACGGGGGAATGTTGGACCAGACTCTGGAGGAAGGACCCCGGTTCCCAGCGGTTGTCAGGTTTACGACATTGGAGACCCTCATGAATCGCGGTGGCCAGAGAGGTGGCCCAAGTGAGCACAGAAGCCGTGACCGGTGTCAGAGGTTGATCGGAAGGAAGAGGGAAATGTGGATGATCGAAGAGATCCGCAAGAGACTTGGCGATGGTGAAGCGGAGTTGATCAAAGTCGAAGCGAGCGCCTTGCCCAGCTGCGGCTTGTTCGATCAGGTCGCGTAATTCGACCTCCTGAGAATGTGCGGCGATACCGGCTTTGGCCGCCCAATGGTGCAGAATATATTCCGTCGGGCCGCGTCCTCCGGCGATAATCCAGTGACGGGCACGGACATTGCAAATGGAAGCAAGTTCGTTACTGGCGGCCTGCAGCAGAGATTTAGGAGTTTCGGAGAGGTAAAGCATAGGTCGTCGGTGTGAAATTGAGTCGAGTCGTGCAAGGCTGTAGGTTGGATTGAGCGCACAAGTAAGCGTGAACCCGTGAAAGGTTTTCCAAGGGGAAATCGACTGAGAGAGCAGTTATTCGGTCTCTTTATCGCGCTTCTTCGTGGTCAACTTCATGAACTCTGCTTCGCCTTGTTCCACCGCTTGTTCCGGATGAGCGTCGCGGTAGATGACGCTCATTAGTGCAGGATAAAAACCATCAACCGTCTGAAGACAGAGAAGAATAAATTGGGCCAACCGAGGCAGGTCGAGTTCTCCATTATGGGCATCAATATCGATTTGGAAACAAAGTTCACCGTCGCGGTGGTCCATGAGGAAACGACCCCGATTTAGGCCCCAATTGATGCGACCTAAGAATTCTGCGACCGATGGACGTCGATCAAGGGGAACTCGGTTGGGCAGACGCCCTGAAATCGAGATGCTTTCCTCTTCATCATCACTGGTGAAGAAGAGAGGAAGAGCGAGATGTGTCAGAGTGATACTGGCACCGAGTATCGACTCATCATTTAGAGAGTAACTGTTGACTTCGTGCTCGGTGAGATGAGTTTTAATGATTTGGAGGATCGGTTTCATCGTTGAGGCCTTGTTCGTTTCTATAAAGTGAGTCTGGCACACGTCCGATGACAAGGGATGTCACCAGAGCAAAATTTCCAAAAAATTATCGAGTAGAATAGCGTTGGCTCAGTTCCTGAGAAATTTTCTGAAGGGAATGTCGGAGCTGTACTGGTTGGCGCACCGTGGCATGAGTGCCCCAACTGAGGAGCCATCGTTCGACTTCGGCGAGGCTATTAAGGCGAAGGCTGAGGCGGAAACCGCCATCGGAGAGTGGGGTGAGTTCCTGAGAAGGGTGCCATTTACGTTCGCGAACCAGTTGCCCTGCCCAGACGTCGAAGTCCACCACTACCTCAAAATCTCCGGTGGACTGAAAAATCCCGAAGCTGCCTTTTAAATGGGTTTCGATGGTAAATGTGGCGGGCAGGTTAAAAGATTCAGCGGTGAGAGTTACCGAGTGTATTCGGGATAGAGCAAAATTTCGGAGGGCGTTTTTGGAGACATCGTGAGCAATGAGGTACCAGCGGTTATCGACGCAGGCGAGATGGTACGGATGAGCGAGGCGAGGAAGGGCTTTTTCGGCACCAAGATTTTTATAGAAGAAGCGGACAACCCGTCTGTCCTGAAGAGCGAGACTAATATTTTGAAAGCAATCGAGATCGGTTTCATCCGGTGCAAACGGGTGAAAAGAAAGTGTTTGTTCGAGATGCCCAAGAGAGAGTGTATGTTGTTGATCGAGTTGGGCGGTTAGTTTGCGAAAAGCGGTTTGAAGAGGCTGTTCGAAAGGGGAGCCTTGATATTGGGCAATGGCTTTGTGAGCGACAAGAAGGGCAAATATTTCGGCTTCAGTGATGGGCAAACTGGGGAATTTATCCACCGGACCTGTGTAGCGATAGCCGCCGTGTTTAGTGCTATATTCGATGGGCAAATTAAGGCGGTGTCGCATAAAATCGACATCGCGTTTGATGGTCCGAGGTGAGACTTCAGCTTCGCGAGATAGTTGATTACAGCTTGGAAATTTGCCTGCTTTGAGGTGCTCATGAAGACGTATCATCCGCTCGAAAGGTGGGCGCGAGTGGAGATGCGAAGCGACCTTGGGCATAGGAAGATTCCACACTTTGCAACGAGGGATCAACTCATGTCAAACGGGTCCTTTCCAATTTTTAAACGGATTGGTGTTTTACTGAAAAAAGGGGGCGACTCAGATGAGTCGCCCCCTTTTATGAAGGGAATAGATCTTTTGCGGATTAGGCGGTGTGAGGCGTGTTAGGGGCAGCACCAACTGGTGAGACCGTTCCCAGACTCGGGCGTTGACCCTTATGCCACCAGTACACCAGTGCACTGGCGATATAAATAGAGGAGTAGGTACCAGTGATAATACCCACCAAGAAAGTGAAGGCAAAGTCGTTGATTGCACCACCGCCAAAGGCATATAAAGCCATCGTAGCAATGAAGGTCGTACCTGAGGTAATTACAGTCCGACTCAGCGTTTGGTTGAGTGCGCGATTAATAAGATCCTTGAAAGAGCCACCGACACCCGTCTTCAGATCTTCACGGATACGGTCAAAGATGACGATCGTATCATTGATAGAGAAACCGATGATGGTAAGAAGAGCGGCAACGAATGTGGCATTGAACTGTCGACCATCGCTAAACAAGCCGGTAAGGCAATACCAACCGATAGTCATTAGGACGTCATGGCAGACAGCAACGACGGCACCGACAGCGAAACTGAATTCGTAGCGGAAGGCGACATAGACCAAGATGCCAAAGAGTGCCATAATCGAGGCGATGACGGCTGATTTTTGGATTTCTTTGCCGATAGTTGGCCCGACGGAATCAAGTCGGACTCGTTCGAACTTCGAACTGGGGAACGAAGTTTGAAGAACTTGTTCAACCTTACCACCGGTATCCTTGGCGGAGGTAACCGATAAGTATTCTTTCTTGGAAGTTCCGGCGCCTTCAGCCTGATATTGGATGCGTGTTTCACCGATTTTTAGTTTCTCGAGTTCGGGACGGATTTTTTCGACATCTATTTTTTGGACGAAGCGAAGTTGAAGTTCGTCGCCACCGGCGAATTCGATCCCGAGGAGATTAGATCCACGACCGAAGATGCCATAGCCGCAACCGATTATGATGAGAAGCCATGAAGCGATGAAGGCGGGTGTAGCCCATTTTAGGAACTGAATACGAGTGCCTCGAATGATATTAAGCATCGATAATGACTTGAGAAGGTCTTTGGCGACGAGGAAGTCGAAGATCAACCGAGTGACCACTAGAGCGGTAAACATCGAGACGCAGAGGCCGACCGTCAGGGCGATACCGAAGCCTTTAATAGGGCCGGTGCCAAGGAGGATCAGCAAGACCGAGGAGATGAGCGTGGTGAGGTTTGAATCGAAGATGGTTCCGAACGCTTTGTCATAACCGCCGGAGATAGCTCCACGAATGGATTTACCCAAGGCGAGTTCTTCACGCATACGCTCGTAGATTAGGACGTTGGCATCGACCGCCATGCCGACGGTGAGGACGATACCAGCGATGCCTGGGAGAGTGAAGGTAACGTCGAGTGAGCACATCACTCCCAGCATGATAATGATGTTGAGGAGCAGTGCGATATTGGCGACGAGGCCGGCGGTCCGATAATAGACCAACATGAATAAGGCCACCGCGAAGACTCCAACAATAGCTGCCAGGCGACCGGAGGCGATAGAATCGGCACCGAGCGAGGGATCGACGCTACGTTCCTCTTGAATGGTGAGGGGAGCTTGCAGGGGGTTTTCGAGGGCGGTAGCCAATTCGAAGGCTTCCTTATCGGAGAAGTTTCCGGTGATTTGACCATGACCGCCGACGATAGCTCCATTGATTCGAGGAGCGGAGACGACTTCACCATCGAGGATGATAGCGAGGCGTTGTCCCATGGCCGCCTGAGTGATTTCAGCAAAGAGACTGGCCCCTTGGGAATTTAAGGAGAAGCTAACGTAAGGGGAACCGGTAGCGGGTTCGTGACCGACGCCAGCACTTTCTAAATGACGCCCAGTCAGTCCGCGTTCAGAAGTCCGTTTGACCAGAATAGCATAGGGAACTTTTTGACCTGGAGTCTGGCTCGAGATCATTTCGAACATTCGAACATAGCCTGGAGGAACTACGCCCCTCCGCAACTGTGCTTCGCTGTCGGGGTGGACCATACGGAACTCGAGGAATGCCGCTTTTTGGATTTGTTCGCGGGCACCTGACTTGGAAGCTTCGCTGAGACCGGGTAATTGCACTAAAATACGATTCCCTCCCGCAGGAGCGATGACAGGTTCAGAGACGCCAAAGCGATCCACACGACGGCGGAGGACTTCCACTGCTTGCGAGGCAATAAATTCGGCATTCAGTGCCACGCCAGGATTGGTTTGGGCGCGGCTCATATCCATTTCCAACAGGAATTGGGTACCACCCTGGAGATCGAGGCCGAGTCGGAACTGGCCCGCAGCGGCCCGTTGGACCCTGTTTAAAACACCACGAACTGGATCACGCTCGGTGGCAGCGTTGATGTAGTTCGAAGGGAAGTACCGGGTGATATCATTGGTACCAATGGCTACGACCAAATTAGAATAGGTGAGGCTTGCAGAATGTTCGACATTTGCGATTTCGAGTTTTTTTGCTCGGTCGATGATGTTGCTAAACTCTTTGTCTTGAGTCGCCGATTCGTTATCGAAGGTTTCGACCAAGTTGTTTGCGGTCCAAGGATAAAGCTCCGAGAGGGACCAAGCTAGGACAAAGAGGAAGAGAAGGAGTTTGTAGAGATCTCTGCGTTTCATGCGTAGGTCAGGTTAGTAATTAGATCAGGCGGTGGCACGTTCTGTTACCTCAGTGACAGAGGATTTTGTGACTTCCATTTTAGAGTCGCCAGAGCGAAGTGTGACGGTGTTGTCTTTGATGCCCACCACAACGCCGACAATACCGGAGGAGGTGGTGATACGGTCTCCCGCTTTGAGTCCTTGCAGCAACTGGCTTTGTTCCTTGGCTTTTTTTTGCTGAGGGCGAATCAGCATCATGTAGAAAATAAGAACAAAAAACACCATCATGCCAATCTGCATGAAAGTGGCTTTCTTGATTTCTTCAGGTGAGGCCCCCGGTTGGGGCCCACCTAAGGCGAGGAAGGAGGAAATTCGATTGGACAACATGACTTGCAAAGGATGGGCGAGACTAGAGAGGTCAATGCCTTTGGCAAGCGCCCGTTCTGTTGGTTGCTATAATTTTAAAAAATAAATTTCGTTTTAAGCGAGTCTTGGGAGCGTTCATGCGTAGTCTTGACCCATGAAATTGACAGATTTAAGGCTGGGGCAACGGATAATTCATCCCCAGTACGGCGAGGGTGAAGTGCGAGCAATCAATGAATTTGCAGCTGAAATTCTTTTTCGAGAAGGTCGGAAGCCAGTGGACCCTGAGGCGGCTTCGTTGGCCCCTTGCCAAGAGCCAGGTTCTGCGACCACACCGGGCGTTTCGATGGAAGCATTGGTAGCACAGGTTGTGGAGGCGACTGTGGAGCGTCTTGGAATTGAGCGGTCGAGTTCGGCGGTTCATGAATTGGCCGGTCGTTGGCGGGGCGGAACTTTGATTTTACGACCTGCTGATCCCGAAGTGCAGTCCAAAGAGGTAGAGCTCGATGTCTTTTTCGGGAAGATTGTGATGATGCGCAATCAACTCCGCGTACTGGAGCAGAAGATAAATGGGAGCGAGGTGTTGAGTTCCGCAGACAAGTTCGATTGGCAGCAATATCTCACTCGATGCTACGGGTCAATGACCACCTTTAACCTGCTTTTTAAGGACAAAAAATCAGGATTCTAAGTGCGGAAATTGGACGCCTTAAGAGGAGTAAAAAGGAACTAAAGTGATTCGGTTGGAAGTTTTTAGGGTTTTAGACAAGTTCAGGGTTGATCTTGGGCTCTTTTTACCAGACATCCCGTGGCGGTGAGGAACATCGTCTTTTTTGATTTAGAAACCCAGAGGTCGGCTGATGAGGTGGGTGGATGGGATAATAAGCGAGATATGGGAATGAGTTTGGGGGTCACTTACTCCACTGCCCGAGGCGGTTACGAAATTTACGATGAGTCTCGCGTTGATGATTTAATTCGTGAATTGCAGAGAGCGGATTTGGTTGTTGGGTTTAACCAAGTGGGCTTTGACTATGAGGTTTTGCACGCCTATACCGTGTTTGATCTCACTCAACTTCCTTCCCTAGACCTACTCGTGGTACTCACCGAGACCCTAAAGCATCGTCTCAAACTCGATTCTATCGCTGAGGCCACTTTTGGAGTTTCGAAGACGGCTGAGGGGCTTCAAGCGATAGAATGGTTTCGAGAAGGAAAGATGTTGGAAATCGCTAAATACTGTTGTTTTGACGTAAAATTGACTCGGATGGTCTATGAGTTCGGAGCTGCCAATGGTCAGATTTTTTACAAAAATCGTTTCGGAACTCGGCTCAGCGTGGCGGTGAATTGGTAGGACTGCTTTTACTGTCGAGGCTCGTTGTCAAAAGCACGGCTTGAAGTTCGGTCAGGTCGAGGGATCCATTTTGATTGGAGTCCCATTTCCCTAGTTCGGCCTTGGTCCCAAGCCAAAGTCGCAATTCAGTCAAAGTAATGACTCCGTCGCCGTCTAAGTCACGTCGTTCCATAAGGGTTGCCGTGGTGTCTTGGGGATCCTCGATTTCTGGCGTTGGAGTCGGGGATTGTTTCGTGGGTGATGTAGGAGAAATCGAAGCCAGAATCGGGGCGACGGCAGCGGTAAAGAGACCGTTCGGAAAGCGGGAGGTGAGTAAACGGAGATTCGCGGCGAGAGTTTCAGGTATGTCGAGGCCCGCTGGATCATGGGCAAGGGCTCGGAGAAAGAGTTGTTCCTCAGTCGCTGTGGATGGGATGATTGCGCTGACTAGGCTGGCGTAATCGCCAGAGAAGAAAGAGTAGACGGCGCGCTCTTCAGGAGGCAGGGCGGCGATTCGTGTTTTTAGATCCAAGGAGTCTATGGCATCGGGTGTCCATCGGTCAGTGGGGAGTGCGAGGAAGGGGGTTTTCTCGACGGCGTACAGAGGTGCTGCCGTTGAGGACTGAGTTTTGACACCGATCCAGAGATAGCGATCGTCGACGGCGAGTGTGAGGACAGGAAAACCAATTGGAAACCAGCCAACCCATTTTTGGCTTCCAGGATGAAATAAAAGAATCCGAGAGCGTTGAGACTGATTTGGGTCGATGGTTGCAATCCAAAGGAAGCCGCGATCCATGGTGAGAGCTCGAACGCCTCCAGGAATACGACTCTTTTGGATTACTGGATTGGTAAGACGTCCGGTGTCCCGTGAACTACGCGCGTGGAGGGTTCGAAGTTTCATTCGATTACGGATACCGTTTATCATTCGGTCGCGTGCAACATCGATCGTTGCTGTCGTGGGCCGCATACCAGAGTCGATCCGGACACCCAAGCCACCGAGTACTTTCAAAGGGGATGTTTTTTCCCGAGATTCGATGCGACCGGTGTCTGCTTCGAGAGACCAGAGACCGGCATCTGTCCCAATCCAGAAGCGTCCAGTGCCGTCACCGACCAAGGCGAGGACGGTTGTGGGTTGGAGTTCAGGAGCGACTGGGCGCAAGGCATCGCGGACTGTATTCCACTGAGGCGCATCCGCATGGCGAAAGAAGAGACTAGTGTCGGTGGAGGCGGTAACCCAATCGCCCGATCCGGCGAAGTGTTGCCAATGGGAAAGAGTTTGAGTGTCGGTGGCTGGGGAGGGGCCCTCGGAGCGGAGAAACGTTTTTAAATCTGTAGAAAGCCGAAATAGGGTGCCGGATTCACCGAGAGCAAAAAGACCTCGGCGGGTATCCGCAAGCCGAGCCAACCGGGCACTAGTGAGACCTTGAGGGGCTCCAAACAGGTTAAACTTGTAGGAAGTTGAATCGAGGGAAGCCACTCCATTATCGGAACTGATCCAAAGTTGGGACCCGCGGGTCAACAACCCTGAGACAGCATAGGATTCCGGGGCACCTCGGACAGGAGTCAGTTGATTTTCAGCGGATTGGAAGGACCACAGATGACCCGTTTTCTCGGGAAGGTTGGGCTCTGAAAAAGGCCGAGCATTGATCCAAAGTCGTTCCCCAGCGACAGCGAGAGCGAAAACTTCGCTGACCGGTTGAGTTCGAGGAAAGTAAATTGGAATAAGATTGAAAACCCGAAATGAAGGGATCCATTCGAAGGGCCGAAGAATAAAAAGGGAGGATGAAGTGCCTTTAGTATCGGGAACGGTTGTGTTCGCAGCGTGTGCGAGTGCCATTCCTAGCATTAGACAAAAACTAAAAACAGAGCGGGAGAGCACGAGTTTGGAAACCTTCAGGTTAAGAAGGAGTCGGGGCAACGACGGGCTTGATCCTTGAGAATCGCGAGAGTGGTCATCGCGGCGGTTTCTGCTCTAAGCACGAGGGGACCAAGGGAGATAGGAAGAGCTCCAGCAGCAGCGAAAAGGGAGTCTTCATGGGGAGTAAAATCACCTTCGGGTCCGATGGCAACAATCAAGGTCAAGGGAGTTGTTACTGTCTGGAAAATTGGCTCTAGTACTTTACTCAAAGTAGAGGCCGAAGGCAGCAGGGAGGCGGTGAGGAAGCGGGGGTTTTCAAGGGCCAAGGCCGCTTGGATGGCTGCGTCAAGGGGCAGTGGGCCCAAAAGGTCGGGCAGCCAAGGATTGCCACATTGTTTAGCGGCCTCGATGAGAGACTGCTTCCAGTTCTCTTGCTTCCGAGGAATATCCACGGCATCGATCCGAGAGACTGAGCGGGCGGCATCGACTAAGATGAGAGTATCGACGCCCAGCTCAACAGCTTTTTCGAGAGTGAAATCTAGGGCTTTGTTTTTCAGTAAGCTTAAAACTAAGACTGAACGGATTCGAGATCGCGTGATGTATTTACGAGAAGAGACCGTGACCCAAGTTTCGCGACGAGTAACGGACTGAATGTGAGCGTCGATGACGCCCCCAACGCCGTCAAGGAGAGTGACTGGGGCACCGGGTTGTAATCGAAGCACCTGACTCGCATGTCGTGAATCGGCATCGCTCAGTGCGAACGAAGGAAATTGGCTGCGTTCAGGCGGAATGAAGAAGCGGTGCATGGCGACAACCGATAGTCAGTCTTACTTAAAAAAGGCTCGAGCTCGGTCTAAAAAGCTCATTGTTTCGGGGTTCACTGTTTCGTCGCAGAGACGGGCGAATTCTTCAAGCTTGGTTCGTTGAGCGCTATTGAGTTTCTGGGGGACTTCGATTTTGACAGTTACCATCAAGTCTCCGTTGCCGTTGCCTTGAAGGTCTTTGAGGCCTCGGCCTTTGATTCGGAAGGTATTGCCCGGTTGGGTCCCAGCAGGAATGGCGATACGTGCTTTGCCTGTCATGGTGGGAATATCTATTTCACCTCCAAGTGCGGCTTGGACGAAGCTGACTGGCATTTCGCAGGTAAGATCAGATCCTTTACGTCCAAAAATTTCATGTTCGGTGACGATGATTACCACATGGAGGTCGCCCGTCTCGCCGCCACGAACACCGACTGCACCATTGCGGGCGGAGCGAAGGCGTACCCCCGTATCGACCCCGGGGGGAATACGAATGCGAACCGAAGTCTGTTGGTTGACGCGTCCTTCGCCGTTGCAACTACGACAGGGCTTTTCGATGGTTTGACCTGCACCGTTGCAGCGGGAACAGGTCTGCCGCATCATAATAATGCCTGCGTTTCGGGTGACTTGACCGCGACCTTTGCAGGTGGGGCAAGTGATGACCCGAGATCCCTTTTCTGCTCCCGCACCGCCGCAGGGTTCGCACCGAGCTGACTTTGCGAAACGAAGATCCTTTTCTGCTCCCAAAAAAGCTTCCTCAAGAGTGATCTCAAGATCGTAGCGAAGGTCTTCACCGCGCGATGATCCCCTCTCTTCCCCTCCACCACTCCCACCCCCACCCCCGAAGAAGGATTCAAAGATACTGCCACCGCTACCTCCCTCACCGCCAAAGACGTCACGGAAGATGTCGGAGGGATCGGGGCCTCCACCCCCACGGCCCCCACCGCCGCGTGCGCGAGGGTCAAAGGCGGCGTGGCCATGCTGATCATAAGCCGCACGTTTTTGGGGATCGCTTAATATCTCGTAAGCTTCACCTAATTCTTTGAACTTTTCCTCGGCCTCTTTCTTCCCTTGATTCTTGTCGGGGTGATACTGGACGGCGAGTTTTCGATAGGCCTTTTTTAGTTCCTCAGCTGAGGCTGATCGAGTGGATTCGAGGATTTCGTAAAAGTCGCGTTTTTTATCAGCCATAGCTTAGGACGGGCTAGACGTTTCGGTGGTGGTTCCCGGGCGACGGGCAACAATGACCGTGGCTGGTCGAATGAGCCGATCCTTGATGCGATATCCCTTGCGACTTTGGGAAAGAACTTGGCCGTCTTCAGCCTCGGTTGTTTCCACTTGGGAGACGGCTTCGTGGATCAAGGGATCAAAAGTTTGGCCGAGAGCGTTGACTTCCTCGACGCCAAACTCAGAGACGGCATTACGGAGAGTTCCTTGAATCATGGTAATTCCAGCCTTGAGAGTGTCGAGATTCACCCCAGGTTGAGTAGCCGCTTGCATTGCCATTTCGAAAGTGTCGAGCACGGGTAAAATTCGCCCTATCACCGATTCAATAGCCGATCGGCGGACGTCATCCCGTTCGCGACTTGCCCTTTTTTTGAAGTTTTCGAAGTCGGCATAGAGCCGGACATACCGTTCTTGCGCCTCAGCACCTCGGGCTACAAGAGCTTTCAAAGTAACGAGTTCTTCGGATTCGAGAGGTGCAGCAGAAGTCTCGGGGGAGTTTGTATTTGGGGTTGCAGAGTTGGCGGTTTCGCCGGGATGCAAGGTAGTTTCTTCAGGCTTCGATTCGCTCATGTTCGGACGGGTTAAACTGTCTGGCGGGTAAAACTAAGATTTGGAGGTCGCTAGGACAAGACCTTGCGGTCCTTCGATTAGATCAAGCCGCTGGTTTCTGGAAATCCGTGAAGGATATTAAAACTCTGGACGGCTTGGCCCGCAGCTCCTTTTAGTAGGTTATCTTCAGCGCTGAAGACGAGGAGTCGCCCGGTTCGAGAATCGAGGCGCCAAGCAATTTCAAGCGTGTTCGTTCCGATTACATTCTTGGTGTCGGGTAGGGCTTTGCCTTGGAGCAATCGAACAAAGGGTTCTGCCTCATAGGCTTCAGAATAAATCTTGGAGAGTGAGTCGTTTAAGGCGCATTCCTCGACCGATGTTGAGAAGGGAACTGATGGTGTTAAATAGAGGGTTGTCAGAATGCCACGATTGACGGGGATAAGATGGGGTGTGAATTGGATTATCACCTTCGTGCCAGCAGCAGCGGAGAGTTGTTCTTCGATTTCGGACAGGTGCCGATGTTTAGGAATACCATAGGCTCGGACGCTCTCGTTACACTCGCAAAAAAGGTAATCAAGATCCGCTTTTCTGCCTGCCCCACTCACCCCGCTCATGGAATCGGCAATGATACCAGAGGTTTGGATGATCCCTGCTTTGATCAGGGGTAGAAGGGGTAGAAGGATGCTGGTGGGATAGCATCCGGGGGAAGCAATCAAACGCGCATTGGAAATTTGCTGCCGATGAATTTCGGGTAGTCCGTAGACCGCTTCGCTGAGGAGATGGGGTGCGGAGTGTTCGTGACCGTAGAATTCACGATAGATCGCCGCACTCTTCAAGCGAAAGTCGGCACTGAGATCGATCACCCGACAACCTGCTTCGAGAAGCGGCGCTGCAAAGGAGGCGGCGACTCCGTGAGGTAAGGCGAGGAATATCACTTCCGCAACTCGGGCGAGTGCCTCAGTATTAGGATCGGTAAAATGCAATAACTGGGCTGCAGGTTGACTTGCAAACTTTGGAAAAATACTAGCCACCGTGAGTTCAGAATTCTGTCGGGAGGTTACCGCAGTCAGTTGAGCGTTGGGATGACGAAGAAGTAGTCGGAGGAGTTCCTCTCCGGAGTAACCAGAGGCTCCGACGATGGCAACGCGGACAGAAGAATCGCTGCAATTCATCATTTCAAGTGGAGAGAAGAAGTTTGTTGGCAAGATTGAAAGTCAAGAAAGAAAAAGAATGGAAATGGATTGATCAGGCCGAGCAGTGATGCGTGATGAATAAGAACAAAAGGAGTCGATAAGTTGGTGAGAAATATTTAGTTGCTGGGAAATTGATAAAAGAAAACCCCGCCGGCAAAAACCTGGCGGGGTGATCCGAAAAGAAAGCGGTTTAGCGCTTGCTGAACTGGAAGCGTTTGCGCGCGCCGGGTTGGCCGTATTTCTTACGTTCGCGCATACGAGGATCGCGGGTCAGAAGACCATCAGCTTTAAGAGCGGGCCGCATAGCGGCATCGACCTCGAGGAGTGCTCGGGCAATACCATGACGGACAGCACCCGCTTGGCCGGCTTGGCCCCCACCGGACACATTGATGCGAACATCAAACTTGCCGGTAGTCGCGGTGGCAACGAACGGTTGCTGGACAGCCATTCGTTGTGATTCGAGAGGGAAGTAGACCTCGAAAGTCCGTCCATTGACGGAGATGGTTCCGGTGCCGTGGGAGATACGGACACGGGCGACGGAGGTTTTCCGTCGGCCTGTCCCGAGAAATTCAGTGGCTTGCGACATATTCGTTAAAGCGTGGGAAAGTTTAGCCAACGTAGGCCATTACTTTGGGTTCCTGAGCGGTATGAGGATGCTCTGGACCGACGTAGACCTTCAGTTTGGTCAGCAATTGATCGCCTAGGCGGTTTTTTGGAAGCATTCCTTTGACGGCGTGCATAACAAGACGCTCGGGATGGTTAGCTCGGACCTGCGCAACGGAACGGTAGTGTTCGCCACCCTTCCAACCGGAGTAGGACATGAACAATTTGTTATTTTCCTTAGAACCAGTGAGAACCACCTTTTCAGCATTGATCACCACGACGAAATCGCCGGCATCAAGATGAGAGGTGAAGGTAGGTTTGTCCTTGCCACGAAGAGCGTCAGCAACTTGGACAGCGAGGCGGCCGAGAACGGCGCCGTTGGCATCAATAACGCGCCAGGCTCGGCGCTGCACATCGACCTTAGGAAGAAACGTCTTCATCAGAGAAACCGAAAAGGGACAGGGTTAGTATCAGAGACCGAAACAGCGTCAACAGGTGATTTTACTAAAGCACTTTTGCGACGGCTGAACCGGCGATTCCGGAGGGCAGTGCGAGAGCACCCGCACGCCGTTGTAAAGCACCCCAACGAAAGGAACCTGCTCCGACTCGTTGGAGGGGAGATGGTATTCAGAGCGCTGACAGTGTCAACCTTCTGTCGCGGATATTCTTCGAATTTAAACTTTGCAAGGTGCTTATGCCAATTGCTTAGGCGGGGGCAGGGCGTTTGGCTGGTGGCTGGAAAGGGCCGATGGAAAGGGGGTAAAAGAAACGGCTAGACATAAGCCGCTGAAAATGTTGCCCTACGTTGGTGAATACACCTGACAATTTAAACAGCGGGACCCAGTCGCAACAACTGGGTA
>SIAZ01000021.1 GCA_009695405.1 Pedosphaera sp.
TTACCCAGTTGTTGCGACTGGGTCCCGCTGTTTAAATTGTCAGGTGTATTCACCAACGTAGGGCAACATTTTCAGCGGCTTATGTCTAGCCGTTTCTTTTACCCCCTTTCCATCGGCCCTTTCCAGCCACCAGCCAAACGCCCTGGGGCGTACGCTTACTTTCATCCGACCTACTCGGCTCTGATAGAATCCCTCGATGCCGCCGTTGGGCGAGTGCTCAAGGCGCTGGAGGTTCACGGACTGGCCAAGAACACTATGGTGATCTTCGCGTCTGACAACGGTGGCGTGCACATCTCCGAACTTGAGGAAAGTCCGGCCACCTATAACGCCCCGAGCCGTGCCGGCAAAGGCTATCTCTATGAGGGCGGCATCCGCACGCCGCTTATCATTCGGTATCCCGCGCGGCTTGCCGCCAGAATGATCGCAGAGCCCGTCGTGCTGGGCGACCTCGTGCCAACGATTTGCGTGGTGGCGAAGGTGCCGGCCCCTAAGGTGCTTGATTTCCAAGACCTCACACCGTTGATTTTTGAGGATAAGCCCTTAGCCACCAAGCCGCGAACGCTCTTCTGGCATCAGCCGCATTACATGAACCAAGGCGGCAGGCCCGGCGGCGTGGCCCGCGAAGGCGACTGGAAACTCATCGAACAATACGAGGACGGCAGTCTCGAACTTTACAACCTCGCCAAGGACCCCAGCGAGACCTGTGATCTCTCCGCCTCCGAACCCGTTCGCGTCGCCGCCCTTCGTGGACAGCTCGAGGCTTGGCACCGAGGTGTCGAGGCCGAGGGCAACAAGGCCAACCCTGACTTCGATCGCGCCGCTTGGGAACGCTGTTTCATCCAGACCGACGCCACGCGCTTGGTCGTGTTACCGACTTCGGAGGCGATGCGACCGCACCTCGCCGGTTGGCGGCAGGCGATGGACGCCGCCGCCAAGCAAGGCTCCAATACGCTCATCCATCTTGAGGCGCGTGACGCCAAGGTCAGAGGCACCAAGCTCAATTACGAGGAACCACCGCACAAGGATACCCTCGGTTTCTGGGTAAACGCCGAAGACACCGCTGCTTGGACTTTTCAGGTGCCTCAAGCCGGCACCTACCGCGTGACCATCCTGCAAGGCTGCAGCAAGGGCAACGGCGGTTCGGTGGTCGCCCTCGACGTCGCGGGCGGTTCGTGCGAATTCACGGTCGAGGAGACCGGTCACTTCCAACGCTTCGTGCCACGCGAAGTTGGCAGGCTGATGCTTATGGCTGGCGAGAACACCCTCACTGTGCGACCGGTCAAGAAAGCCAAGGCTGCGGTGATGGACTTGCGTCGGGTGATGCTCGAGCGCGTCGAGTGAGCGTTCAGAGCGATGTGAGCAGCGCGCACAGTTCTGTCTCGGATTCGTCGTGCCATTGGACCGCGGTGATCGGGCACTTACCGAGGAAGGAACTGTGGCAGCATCCAATCGGCTCAGTAACCGCACCTTGATAGAGCCAAGACGGCTGTGGCAGGGGATCGTCTCAGCCTTATCCCCTTTGCGCTAGCCACTTGAATCCGCTGCCGCTGGAATGCCTCCGGCGTTCGGAAGAATGCGCCGACGGAAGTGCGACGGCTACGCGCCGAGTGTAACGCGCTTGGCGTTGGCGAGTTCTCCATGGCGACGGTGGTAGCCAAAGGCATTGGAAAATTTCTGGGCGGCGGGGGATTCCCGTGGATACTTTTCTTCAGTGTGCTCACTGAAGACTGACCACTGATCACTCCGCCCATTCGGCCAAACAATCTCGCTCGAAAGCAAATTCCTAACAGTTCGCTTTTGATCGTTGGGTTACCTTGGCTTTGACACCTTCAACCAAGTGCCGGACTGTCAGTCCGTGTTTCTCCCGAAGATAATCGACGGAGGAGGCGTGTTCGATGAACTGATCGGGCCAAGCGAGCCGATAGATCGGGGTAGGAATTCCAGCGTCGGCGAGGCATTCCATTACCGCACTGCCGTAGCCGCCCATAGCGACATGATCTTCGAGCGTGGCGACAACATCGGCAGATTGAGCGAAGAAGGTATGAATTTCGGTATCGAGTGGTTTAAAGAACCGAGGATTGATCACAGCAACATTGAAGCCTTCAGCGCGCAGTTGTACCGCTGCCTGTAAGGCTAATGTAAGCATGGGCCCGAGACCGAAGAGAGCGACCCGAGTGGCACCCGGTCGGTTTTCGAAATTCTCACGAACTTCGGCTTTACCGATTGGGATAACAGTGGGGATTTCTTTGATAGGAACCCCTTCGGCATTGCCTCGAGGGTAGCGAATAGCCACTGGATGATTCTGTAGAGTGGCGGTGAACATCATGTCTTGAAGTTCATCTTCGTTGGCGGGTGCCATACCGACGATACCTGGAAGACAGCGTAGATAAGAAATATCGAAAAGACCGTGGTGAGTGGGCCCATCATTGGCACTGAGTCCAGCTCGATCCATGCAGAAAATCACTGGGAGATCCTGAAGGCAAACGTCATGATGGATGCAATCGTAGGCTCGTTGCAGGAAGGTGCTGTAGATGGCGACCACGGGATGAAAGCCCATTGTAGCCATACCAGCGGCGAAAATCACCGCGTGTTCCTCTGCGATTCCGACATCGTAATACTGACCTGGTACAGATTGTTCGAGGAATTTGAGACTAGTACCACTGGGCATGGCCGCGGTGATACCAACCACGTTTTTGTTTTGCTTAGCCAGTTTGACCATGGTGTGACCAAAGACCTCTTGCCACATGGGCGCTGCCCCTGACTTGGGCGAGGGAGTCAGTCCAGTTAGGGCGTCATAGGACCCTAGACCGTGGAACTTCTCAGGGAACTTGAGTGCAGCCTCATAGCCTTTGCCTTTTTGAGTTAGGAGATGAATGACCACCGGTTCCGTGCAGGTTTTTGCGAACTCCAACGTACTGACCAGCAAGGGAATATTGTGGCCATCGATAGGACCGAGATAGCGAAGTCCGAATTCTTCGAAAAGCAGTGCTGAGCCATGTCCGCCGCGGCCATCGGCGTCCAGTGGATTGACAGCTGGTTCGAGGCTGACTGAACCGATGATACCCTTGACGGCTTCTTCCGTTTTGCTACCGAGCATCGAGACGAGTTTCCCGTGGGGCAACTTACCAAGCCAATGAGTGAAATCACGGGCGACGCGATTGTAGCGTGGGCTGGCGGTTAGTTTACCCAAATATTCAGCAATGGCACCGACATTTTTGGCGATAGACCACTCGTTATCATTGAGGATACCAATGAAACGTTGGGTGGTGTGTTTGATGTTATTGAGTGCCTCAAAACTGATGCCGTTGGTGAGTGCTGCATCGCCAAATACACAAACGACGTGTTCATTCCCTTTGCGTTGATCCCGAGCGGCGCACATGCCCAGTGCCGCAGACAAAGCGGTGCCCGCATGACCCGCACCGTAGCAATCGTGTTCATTCTCCGTCCGTAGAGCGAAACCATTAAGGCCCCCCGTCGTTCGGATAGTGCGAAAGCGGTCGCGTCGACCGGTGAGAAGTTTGTGGACATAGACCTGATGACTCACATCCCAGACAAACTTATCTTTCGGGGTTTCAAAGACCCGATGCAAGGCGATGGTCAGTTCGACAACACCTAAATTCGGACCCAAGTGGCCTCCGTTTTTGGCGAGGCCGTCGATGAGTTCTTGGCGGATGTCCCCAGCCAGTTCGGCAAGTTGATCGGGGGTGAGTTTTTTGAGGTGCGACGGATGGTCGACCATTTCTAGATAGCGGCTCATGGTTAGACTGCGAGGGAGAGTGGGTTAATTAGTATCAGATCTGGGAGACAGTCTTGACTCTTAGGGTTGAATGTCATCAAGGGTGATTGACTTGGGTGAAAGTGTACCGTTGAGAATTTCCTCCAGTTGACGCACTCGGACCTCGGCATCGGCCAGACGGGTCTGACACAGGCGAGCAAGTCCAGTTCCTTCTTCGAAACGTTTTAGAAGCTGTTCGAGTGGAAGATCACCTGATTCCATGGAGTCTACGATGGATTCAAGTTTATGAAGTGCCTCCTCGAAGGCGATTTCGCCGGAGGCAAGGGGCTCAGAAACGTCTTTCGACACGGGGCTAAAGATGATTTGAAGTGGAGGATTTGCCCAGAGGTAATTTCATTGGGGCAGCGCTTCTTTGGCGGACTGCCAGAACTGTTTTGGAGCAATACTAAGCGACTTGGGTGTTTGCCAAGGATCTGCCGAATCGGTCATTCGCTGAATCGCTTGAGCCACCCGCATTGGATTTTGTGCCGCTATATTTAGGGTCTCGCCAGAGTCTTTTGACAGATCATAGAGTTCGACGGGCCCCTTTATTTCGGAGCGAATTGCTTTCCAATTATCGAACCTGACCGCTTGAGCATAGCCGTCTTCATGTGATTCCCAGTAAAGACCGGAAGAGCGAGGTAATGTGTCACGACCGAAAAGAGCAGGGGCGAACGAGACCCCATCGAGTCCCTTTGGTACCGTCGTTTTGGCAATTTCGGCGAGGGTAGGAAGTAGATCCCAGAGGGCGACAGGCAGAGTGTTAGTCGTCCCTGGGGCGATATGACCGGGCCAACTGGCGATGAGCGGTACGCGGAGACCGCCCTCATACAGACTGCGTTTGATACCACGAAAAGGCCCCGAGCTCTTAAAAAAAGTGGCATCGACTCCGCTTTCGGAATGAGGACCATTATCACTGGAGAACAGGATGAGGGTTTGCTGAGTCAACTGACGTTTGGCGACTTCTTGGACGATGACACCCACGAGTTGGTCAAGACGTTCGATCATAGCAGCCTTACCCTTTTCGGGTGCAGGCCAAGATTCGGAAGCATACGAACCCTGAGAGGGAACCTCCATACCGTTGAGGCCGAGTTCATTATTGGCGTGCGGAAACGTACTCGCCACATAGAGAAAAAAGGGATGATCCTCGTGGACTTGGACGTAATTGGTGGCAAACCGAGCGAACCAATCAGGGGCATACTCCACACGATCGCCGGTGGAATTGCGCCAATTGGTGAAGCGGATCTCGTTACGCCAGAGAAAGGAAGGGTAGTAGTCGTGTGCGTGAGATTGATCAAGGTAGCCGAACCAGTCTTCAAATCCCTGACGATTGGGATGTCCGGAGGTACCCTCCCAGCCCAGTGCCCATTTACCAACTCCAGCACAGCGGTAGCCTCCCGATTTTAAGACCTCAGCCAGAGTGACGTCGTCGGGTTCGAGAGGGACTTGGATATTACTGCGGACCCGACCGTGACCGGAATGGAGGCCGGTCATCAGGGCGCATCGACTGGGAGCACAAACCGTATTGCCCGCATAAGCTTGAGTAAAACGAAGTCCTGAGGCCGCCAACCGATCGAGGTGAGGTGTGCGGAAGCGAGTCTGTCCTTGGCAACCGAGATCGCCCCAACCGAGGTCGTCGGCGAGGATCAGAATAATATTAGGTGCGGCCGAAGTTCGGCGAGGATTGGTGTTCGAGTTTTTTTTGACTGCAGAACTGGCGGTAGGCGGTGCAGCGAAGCAGTGACTGACGGCCAGTCCTAGGAGTAAAATGGCGAACTGTTGTATCCTTTGAAGACTCATTGACAAGGGCAACCGTAGAGGTGAGACAAAGGGAAATCCACTCTCCTTAATTATGCAATGACTTGGCTACTGGACAGCAGATGTTGAGTCGCCGGCGAAGAGGTGGGGAGCAATGCTTTCGGCGAAGTCTTTGCAGCGGGCTAAAATTTCAGAAGAAGAATCGCAGTTGAGAGCGAATTCAGCGAGAGACTGTGCTTCGTCGAGTTTGAGTCGGCGCAAGAGAAATTTGACCCGAGGAAGAAGCACGGCAGTTACGCTGAGTTCCTCGACACCTAAACCGATGAGCAAGGGAATCAGAGCGGATTCACCAGCCATTTCACCGCAAACGGAGGTGGCCTTGCCGTGTCGTTTTCCGGCCTCGACCGTCATTTTAATTAAGCGAAGAACTGCTGGGTGAGTTGGATGATAGAGATGCGCCACCCGTTCGTTCATGCGATCGACCGACAAGGTATAACCGGTCAGATCGTTGGTCCCGATACTGAAGAAATCGGTTTCTTTGGCCAAGGCATCTGCAATGAGTGCGGCGGCGGGTATTTCAATCATCGTGCCCACAGGCATAGATTCATTGAAAGGAATGCCCTCCGCTCGTAAGACGTCTTGACAGGCCTTTAGATGGACATTGGCTGCTCGGAGTTCTTCGATGGATGAAATCATCGGATAGAGCAATCGGACTGGACCGTGAGCACTGGCGCGGAGAATGGCCCGAAGTTGGATCCGAAAAATATCTGGGTTACCGAGACTGATGCGGATCGCCCGCCAACCGAGGAAGGGATTCGGTTCGATGCTGCGAGCGAGAGCCCCCGGCATTTTGTCCCCACCTAAGTCAAGAGTTCGGAGAACCGCAGAGGCACCGGACCCCACTTGTTCTGCCACCGCGCGATAGGCTTGATACTGTTCTTCTTCATCGGGAAGGGTTCGACGGTTAAGAAAGAGGAATTCGGTCCGAAACAAGCCGACAGCATTGACTCCACTGGCCAGAGCGGCAGCCATGTCACTTGGCAGATCAATATTAGCTGCAAGGGAAACGCGGTGACCATCGAGAGTCACTGCAGGTTGTTCGCGGAGCAGGGCTAATTTCTCCTCAAATTTGGCCCGTTGCTGGCGAAGTTGGCCGTAGGCAAAGAGAGTTTGGTCGGTGGGATTAACCGTAAGGATACCGCCATGTCCATCGATAAGGGCATAGTCACCATCACGCACGGAATCCAGTATTGAGCTGAGTCCAACCACGGCCGGAATGCCCAGCTTTCGAGCCATAATGGACGTATGACTAGTGCTGCCTCCCACTTCTGTGGCAAAGCCGAGGACGTGAACTCGATCCAGTGTTGCGGTCGTACTTGGGGCGAGATCGTGAGCGACCAAGATGCAAGGTTCACTTAGAGCTTGCAGATCACTGGTCGTGCCCACTCCTTGGAGATGATCAATGACACGCCCCATAACGTCTCGTAGGTCAGTGGCGCGTTCCCTTAGATAGGCATCTTCCACCGCTTCGAGGGCGGCGATATATTTCCCCGCAACGAGGTGGAAAGCCGCCTCGGCAAGCAAGTGTTCGGTGCGAATTCGACGAGTGACCTCTTCGAGCAGAGTGGAGTCTTCGATCACCAAAAGATGGGCTTCGAAAAGTCCCGCTTCATGAGCCCCCATTGCGGTGGCGACCTGATCTTTAATGGCGGTGATGTCGGTGCGAGTCTGGACGATGGCCTTATTGAGGCGGTCCAATTCTACGGCAACCTGATCGACGGATATGGGTGTGAGATCAACTGTGCGGCGAGTGCGGCCGAGGGTGCGGATCCGAGCATGGGTGACTCCGCCTGACACAGCGATGCCGCGGTGTGAGCTTTCCCCTTGAGTCGCCAGACGTTTGGTCATGGGAGAGAGCCTACCGAAGGTGACTCGTTGGCGGGAAACAAATTTCCGCTTAAAACCGCAGAAAAGTGATCAATTCGATCTTCTGAGTTACTCATGCCTTGACCCGAGCGCCAGCGATGGCCACAAGAAACGGATGAATCCATGTTTTAGTTCCTTCGGAGGGGTTTTTATTTCGAGCGTCGCCCTCTTCGGGGTGTCCGGTTGCGCTGTATTTCGGGAATCAGCCCCCCGCCTCCACACCTTCACTCGCCAGCAGCTTTCCAACGAGTTTTGGGCTGAAGGTGCCTGTTTTACCGACATCAATGGTGATGGGGCAATGGATGTGGTTTCGGGTCCCTTTTGGTATCAAGGCCCGACCTTTACCTTTCGGCACGCTTACGCGGATGGGTCTAGGATCTCCAAGAGTAAGCGTGAGGGGAAAGAAGTGTCCTTTCCTGGATTTAAAGGCGGCTTAGGAAACGAAAACGAGTATAGTGCTAATTTCTTTGCACACTCCGGTGACTTTAACGGTGACGGCCGGGCTGACATTTTGATTCTTGGGTTTCCAGGTGAGAATTCGTGGTGGTTTGAGAATCCTGGCAAAGGGGTCGCCGGCCACTGGAAACGCCATGTGGCATTGGACGTAACCGATAATGAATCACCTCGGTGGTTTGATATTACCGGCGATGGCAAACCTGAACTTGTTTGCAGCAGTAAGGGGGCTTACGGGTATGCGGTACCGAATCCCCAAAAACCGACTGAGCTCTTCACTTGGCATCCTATTTCGCCGGATCGCAAACTCCACAAATTCACCCATGGAATCGGGGTTGGCGATGTCAATGGCGATGGCCGAATGGATCTCTTGGAAAAGGACGGTTGGCTAGAACAACCGACAGCGTTGGCGGGAGATCCTGTTTGGAAGCATCATCCAGTCAATTTTGGTACGGGTGGGGCGCAAATGTATGCTTATGACGTCAATGGAGATGGTTTGAATGATGTCATTACCAGTCTCGCAGCCCACGGTTTTGGATTGGCTTGGTATGAACAAATCCGTCAAGGCGCAGAGATTCGCTTCAAAGAGCATATTATTATGAACAAAGAAGCCTCCGAAAATGCGTATGGAGTGAAGTTCAGCCAACTTCATGCTATCGATTTGGTGGATATCGATGGTGATGGATTAAAAGACTTGGTGACTGGAAAACGTTTCTGGGCGCATGGGCCAACGGGGGATGCGGAAGCCAATGCTGACCCTGTTCTCTATTGGTTCCAATTACGTCGCAACGCCGATAAGTCCGTTGAGTATGTGCCGCATCTTATTGACACGCAGTCGGGGGTTGGCACCGAGGTCAAGGCGGTGGATTACAATCACGATGGATTGCTGGATATTGTGGTCGGTAATAAGAAAGGGGTTTTTGTTTTTACCCACAAAGCTCAATCAGTTTCCCGCACACAGTGGGAGGCCGGACAACCTCGACGATTGAAGTAAAAGAGGGCTAGAGCATCGAGGTTCTTCACTCAATCATGCGAGTCTTGTCGGTTGGGCAATGGGTGCTTTCCGAGAAGCGGGTTCTGACGTCGAGATCGGTTCGATCAGAGGGGGCATCTGCGGTTCTCGACTTTCTCTGGCGTTTTATCTAAGCATTGAGTCTTGCGTATGTCGGAACCTGCACCTTTAGAATCGTCGCCCTCAGATTTTATCCGCGATATTGTTGCCGAGGATCTGCTTTCGGGCAAACACGCGGCAATAGTTACTCGGTTTCCACCAGAACCGAATGGCTATCTCCATATTGGCCATGCTAAGTCCATTTGCCTTAATTTCGGAGTCGCCCGCGAAAACGGGGGGCGATGCAACTTGCGAATGGATGACACCAATCCGACCAAAGAGGAGACCGAATATGTGGACGCCATTCAAGCGGATGTGGCGTGGTTGATCGATGGATGGTCGAGCGACTCCTTAGGCCTGAAAGTTCTAGGAGATATCTCAGGGACTGGAGTGTTTGCTTCCGGCACTCATAGTCTTGCTTTGGAACCTTTCTTCGCTTCGGATTATTTCGAGCAAATTTATCAGTTTGCTGAGACTCTTTTGAGGGCGGGGCAGGCTTATGTCTGCGACCTGACAGCCGAACAGATGTCAGAATACCGAGGAACCCCTGAGCGCCCAGGACGAACTAGTCCTTGGCGTGAACGGACCCCTGAGGAAAACCTAGATTTATTTGCGCGGATGCGGTCGGGTGAATTTCCAGATGGAGCACGGACTTTGCGGGCGAGGATCGATATGAGTTCGCCCAATGTTCATCTGCGGGATCCGGCTTTGTTTCGGATTCGGCACGCTCACCATCATCGGACAGGTTCGGCATGGTGTTTGTATCCGATGTACGATTATGCGCATCCAATCAGTGACTATTTGGAGGGGATAACTCATTCCGTTTGCACCTTAGAGTTCGAAGTTCACCGACCGTTTTACGATTGGGTCTTAAAGTCCCTACAGTTGCCCCGCGCCTTGCCGAGGCAGATTGAGTTCGCCCGTTTGAATTTGGGCTACACCGTAATAAGTAAAAGAAAGCTGCTCCAACTCGTCGAAGAATCATTAGTAACAGGCTGGGATGATCCTCGGATGCCGACCCTTAGTGGGTTGCGACGACGAGGGGTGCGTCCCGAAGCCCTTCGTTCCTTTGCTTCGGCTATTGGCGTTACTAAATACAACGGGTTGACTGAAGTCTCCGTATTAGAGACCTGTATTCGAGATGATTTGAACAAGGTAGCATTGCGGCGCTTGGCAGTTTTGCGGCCGATCAAGGTAGTGATTACCACGATTGCGGAAGGCGAGACCGTATGGTTTGACGCAGTGAACAGTCCGGAAAATCCCCAAGCTGGGACCCGCCGGATTCCTTTCACCCGGGAGTTGTTTATCGATGCTGACGACTTCGCCGAAGTGCCACCGCCCAAATATTTCCGATTACGACCCGGTGGCGAAGTCCGATTGAAGTACGCCTGCATCATCCAGTGCACCGAAGTGATTAAAGACGAAACAGGGCGCGTTGTTGAGTTACGTTGTACTGCGGACTTGGAGACACGATCAGGTGGATTGAATGCGGCAAAGAAGGTCAAAGGAACGATTCACTGGGTGAGCGTTGCCCATTCGGTGGAGGCCGAAGTTCGGCTTTATGATCGTCTGTTTACCGAGGAAGAACCGGAGGTGGGCGGGCGCGATTTCAAGTCGGTTTTAAATCTGAGCAGCCTGGAGGTTATTCGTGCGCGATTAGAGCCTTCATTGGCTGAGGCGCGTCAGCAGGAACGGTATCAATTTGAGCGATTGGGCTATTTTACTTTGGACGTGCCCTACACGCCAGCGGGTGTGGCTCCAGAGAGTGTGCCCTTGATTTTCAACCGAATTATTACCCTCAAGGACGGATGGGTGCGCGAAGGGAGAAAGATCTAAGCGTGGACTCTGAGATCGCCAAGTCGACGGCCTGGGAATTGTTAAGACGCAGTTTATCAGGGGATCGTCTTGCCCACGGGTATTTGTTTTTGGGCGACGACATGGGCTTACTAGAAGCCGGAGCGACTGCCTTGGCGCAGACATTGAATTGCACGTCGCCGCTGGAGCGGACAGCGAGTGGTCGTTCGTTGGAGCCCTGTGGGAGGTGTTCGGCTTGCCGGCGAATTCAGGCGGCTAATCACGCAGATGTGACTTGGGTCCGGCCTGAAAATAAATCACGTCAAATCAGTGCGGCTCAATCGCGAGAGGTGGTACGAACCATGAGTTTAAAGCCAATGGATGCGGCGCACAAAGTCGCCGTGTTTATTGGGGCTGATCGGATGAACACTTCAGCGGCGAATATTTTTCTAAAGACGCTCGAGGAACCGCCGGAAGGATCGGTTTTAATTTTATTGAGTATCGAGCCGGGGAGGCTTTTGGAGACAATTTTGTCTCGGTGCCAGAGGGTCAATTTCGGGGTGAGTCCCTTTCGAATTTCGGTACCCGTGGCTGAGTGGGTAGGTGCGTTTGCTCGATTAGCCGCTCCGAGCACAGCAGGCTTGCTCTCTCGCTATAGTCTGTTGAGTACGTTGCTTAGTTCTTTGACAAAAGCTCGCGAAGGAATCGAAGAACGCCTCACCGCCGCCTCGCCTCTCGTTCACTATCCAGATGCGACACCGGATCAGCGTGAGCGTTGGGAGGACGAATTAGCGGCGGCAATCGAGGGTGAATATCGACGTCTTCGAGGTGAGTATTTGAGCGCATTACAGGCTTGGCTCCGAGATGTGTGGTTGATTGTTTGCGGGGCGGGTACTGGTCTTTTGTTTCTTCCTGAATTATCGACGCTGACCTCATCGGTAGCGGCTCGGATCAATGATCGACAGGCGTTGGCCAATTTGGAGGCGTGGGAAGGGACTCAGGGCCTCTTACATTCTAATGTTCAGGAAGCCTTGGCTCTCGAGGTAGGTTTGTTGAGGTTAAGCTTGTGACTCCTAAATCGGACAAAACGATAGAAATCAACCAAGGGAAAGACCGTTGGTTTGTGGTGTTATTTGGTCTTTTTCTAGGGTTGTGTATCCTGAAATTCGGGAACCCAGTTATTCTGGATCAGCTGATAGATCCTCCCTCTGAGATCGCCGACTGGTTCAATCAGGCTTGGCCTTTGCGATGGGCTTTTCCCTTGCTCCTGATGGTTGGAGTCAGCGGCCTTATCTTTGCACAACCGATGGCGCGGATTCGCGAGTCAGGTGTCTCTTGGTGGGTCTTATTGGCCCCATTTATTTGGTTAGGTTGGCAGTTTATCGCCGGAGAACGATCAGTAGATCCCAGTCTTTCCGCACTGACTTTGCGGCATTTTAGTGGGTGCGTGACCTGTTTTGCGGTCGGATTTTTGGTGTTGTCCCCGTGGATTCGCCGAGGATGGCTGTGGGTGGGGATTCTGATTGGATTTTTTTTCTGTTTAAACAAGGCGACCCATCAATCGTTGTTTGAATTTCGACAAGATTATCAGGCTTTAGTTGAGGGTGAAGCAACAGGGTGGACCAATTTTGATTTCACCTTATTGGAAAGGATGCGGCACGACCATATGATCGTCCTGACCAATGGCGTCGAGATCGCTAATCCGGCAATTTTGGACAAAATGAAAAGAGCACGGGTGAGTGGCACACTTGTCTATCCCAATGCTTTAGCTGGACTCATCTTGATGCTTTTACCGGCAGCAATAGCCTTTTTGAATCAGGCTGTTCGGAAAATGAAACCATCGATTCATCGAATGGTACTCGGGTTAGCTTTATTTTTGGGTTTCTCTGGATTTTATTGGACCGGTTCCAAAGCAGGTTGGTTGGTAGCCTTATTGGTTGGGGTCATTTTATTGATGAACCGATCGTGGTCGCCACGTGTTCGAGGGCTTTTGATTCTGACTTTTTTGTTGGGTGGTCTCGGCGTTTTTGGTTTGCGGTTCTCGGGTCATTTAGCGCGGGGTTCTACCAGTGCTATGGCCCGCTTTGACTATTGGCGGTCAGCGATTCAGAACACGGTTGAGAACCCACTCTTTGGAAGTGGCCCAGGGACCTTTCAACGACCTTATGCTCGGATGAAACTGCCGGGAGCGGAGATGGCCCGCTTGGTTCACAATGACTATTTAGAGCAGGCTTCAGATTCTGGGGTACTCGGTCTGGTTTTTTATGGACTTTGGATTTTTGGAACATTTCAGATTTTATATCGACGATTTGCTAAAGTTGGGATGAGTGATCCGATCCCGATCGCCCTATTTTATGGTCTTTTAGCTTGGTTTCTACAGGGTTTTTTTGAGTTCGGCCTTTATATCCCTGCAGTGGCTTGGACTGCCTTTGCTTTGATGGGAGCCTTGCTAGGATTGCGGCCAGCGCAGTTAAAGTGCAGTTGAGGGATTGAACCGGCACGGATGAAGGTGATATTTAGAATCATGATTCGCTTACTTTTTTTTTGGGGCCGATATGGTTTGGAAGGGATTATTATCAAAATGGAACGAAAACTCCAACAAACAGGTCGGTTCTTCTCCTTTTTGTTTTTGATCGTTACCGATCCAGTCTTGAGTGCTCAACAGACCGGTGGGACAGTGTCGGAATCAGATGGAGCAGGAATACGTCGAGACCCGACAGTGATTGCCGTCGAGAAGGTCCTACCCAGCGTTGTGAATGTGGAAGGTTCGGTGGATATTGATCCCAACAATGAATCAGACCGCTTTATGGCTGAGTACTTTGGTTGGCGGTTACGACAGGTAAAGGAGTCGGTGGTGAGTCGAGGATCCGGCGTGGTGATTGATGAAGAGGGCTATGTGCTGACCAATGTGCATGTGGTCGAAGGAGTGAAGAGAGTTTTTGTGAAGTTTAACGATGGGTCTGAACCGATCGAGGCGGAGCGTGTGGCCTTAAATGCTGGGAAAGACGTGGCATTGCTTCGGATGAAGGGAGCAGTGAAAAAGTTTCCGACAGTAAAATTCGCCAAAGACGATGACCTTTTGCTAGGCGAGACGGTCATTGCTCTGGGAAATCCCTTTGGCTACTCGGGTTCAGTGAGTCGAGGAATTTTAAGTTCGCGTGCTCGGCGCGGTCCGAACGAACCGCGGGATAGCGGCGAATTAGATACCTTTGACTGGTTACAGACCGATGCGGCTATTAACCCAGGGAATTCGGGGGGGCCACTAATCAATCTTCGAGGAGAATTAATTGGGATTAGCGTTGCCACATTAAGACCCCAGGTTGGGGCACAGGGAATTGGGTTTGCCATCCCCATTCGACGCGTCAATCAAGCGTTGGCGGAAGTCTTAAGTGGTGAAACGGTGGATCGTTTTTGGTTTGGAGCACGTCTTAAAACGGCCACCCGGCCCCTGACCATTCAGGTTGTTCAACCGGGCAGTCCAGCAGACAAATCTGGGGTGCGAGAAGGGGACTTAATTGTGGCCGTTGATTCGAACCCGCCCAGTGGAATCATCGAGTTTAATCGGGCTCTCGTGAAGGCAGGGGATAGTCGAGAGATCGCCTTAACCATTCGGCGAGGGGGAGTTCTCAAAGAGTTACGTTTACGTTTAGTGGAGGAGGCAGACTTTTTTAATAATGCGTTGATTGAATCTCGTATGGGAATTCGGTTGGTTCCCTCGCGTGGTGGTGGTTTTGTGATTCAATTTGTGGATCCAACGGGGCCCGCGGCCAAGGTAGGCTTGAAGCGAGGCTTGGTGATTCGGGGCTTTGATCGAACAGATTTTGGGGATGTGGTCGGATTAGCCCGATTTATTCATTCACGAAAGCGAGGACAGTCAGTGGATGTCGGGGTCTTGGTCGACCAGCAAACATCACTCGGAGTCTATCGACAAATCGTAGTCGTACCATTGACTCTGCGGTAGTCGATTTATGAGTTTGGGCCTCAGCAAAAGACGCTGTGGATGCTTTTCATGAGTGACGAAGCTGACTTTCCTGGCCGAGGCCGTTCTTCGGAGATGTTAATCCCTGCCGATGTCGCTGATCGCGCCATCCTGCAACGGGCTCTTCCCGCTTTCTTCCGTGCTGTCCGTGGCCACGAACTGACCGAGAGGAACTGGGTGAATCTTGGCTTGGACGCCATGCCTTTTGTTGACGTGGCGATCCAGTATCGGGTGGAAGCGGCCATCAAAGCGGACTTCATCGGTATCTATCTCGATGCCGAACAAGACAAGGCTGAGCTGGGGGCTAATGAATTCGCTGGTTGTCTGCTGGTTTCAGAGAGGCGACTTGCAGTACTGCTTGATGATTTTGCTTCCCAAGCTGAGGGGGTAATCTCGAATTTTAGGGAGAGTGTGGGCCGCTACGCGAGAAGCGTTGTCGTAGCATTGGCCATTGCAACTCTGTCGGAGCCATCAGCGGGGGCGACCTCAGCGGCTCATCTCAGAAACAGGTCGGTACTTTTATCGATTGACACGCGCCACGATAAACCGGCCTTGCAGAAAATTACTCATAGTTTAGGGTTTGAACTCGTGCCTAGTTTTTAGGCTTTACCCCTTTTATGAGGTCTGGAATTTGGAGACTTGTTTCCCAAGTGGGATGTGCTGTTTCCTTCTGGAGCGACCTGCGGTGACTCAGCGCTCAGGTTTCCTTTTTGGTCACATTCCGTACACCTATGGATCTTCCTTCATCAAAAGACAAACTTCTCTACACTCCAGGGCCGCTTACCACTTCATTGTCGGTGAAGCAGGCCATGTTGCACGATGCGGGATCTTGGCATTGGGAGTTCAATGAGCGAGTGGCTTCTATCCGTGAGCGATTGTTAGGACTTGCGGGACTTTCGCGGGTGGCGGGTTGGGAGGCGGTCCTTCTCCAAGGCAGCGGCACCTTTGGGGTTGAAGCCGTTTTCCAGACCTGCACACCGCCCAACGGGAAGGTCGCCGTCCTTTCAAATGGGGCTTATGGCGAGCGGATGATTCTGATGTTGCAGCATGCGCGGATTGATCACGTGGTATTGCGAACGCCAGAAAATGTGCCCAATAATCCGGCGGCCCTTGACGCTTTACTGGCAGAGGACCCAGCGATTACTCAGGTGGCTGTCGTGCACTGTGAAACTACGACTGGGATTCTCAATGACATTGCCGCGTTAGGGGAAGTGGTTCGACGCCATGGGCGCACCTACATCGTGGATGCGATGAGTAGTTTTGGATCTATACCCATCGACTTCGAAGGGTGCGGTATTCACTTTCTAATTTCATCCGCCAATAAGTGTATCGAAGGTGTACCTGGATTTAGCTTTGTGCTGTGTCGACGTTCGGCGTTGGTGGCGAGTGCTGGATGGGCTCGCAATTTGAGTATGAACCTGCTGGAGCAGCTCAAGGGATTTGAGAAGAACGGTCAGTTTCGCTACACGCCTCCAACCCATGCGTTATTGGCTTTCGAGCAGGCTTTGAATGAGTTGGATATCGAAGGTGGGATAGTGGCACGGGGCGCGCGGTATCGGCGGAATCATCAGGTGCTTCTTGAAGGTATGCTCGGCCTCGCTTTTCGGAGTTACCTCCCCGCCGACGTGCAGAGTCATATCATTACCAGCTTCATTTTTCCTTTAGATCCAAGGTTTACTTTCGAAGCCTTTTATAAATGTGTCGCGGAACGAGGTTATCTCCTTTACCCAGGTAAAATTAGCCAAGCTGACACCTTCCGGATTGGAAGTATTGGACGGTTATTTGAGCCGGATATGCGTGCTGTGGTCTATGCCATCGCTGAAGCGATTCGGGAAATGGGTGTGGTTCTGCACTGAGGCATCAATTTGAGAGGAGCCTCTTGATTCGGGTTTAAGGGGCTAGAGGAGGGACTTAACTCTCGAGAGAGTTCATTCCGAGGAGGCTTCCATCTTGTTCTTTAGATGAGTCGCCATTGTTCGGTCTTGGAGCAAAGTTAGGAATTAGTGGTGATCGAGATAGAGTCGGCGATTTTTCCAGAGATAGGCACCGCCACTATACAGAGTGAGCCCCACCGCAACCCATTGAGTGAGCAGCGATGCCCCTTCAATCCAAGGGCGTCCAAAAATCTGAGATCCGAGCAGGCTGTTCCCGAAAGAGCCCCATTCCAGACGGCAGAGAGCAACCAGAGTGACAATAATACTGACGATCTGGGAGATCGCCTTGTGTTTTCCAAAGCGTTCCGCGGCCAGTACGATCGCACGAGAAGCAGCGAGGAGGCGAAGTCCAGTGATAGCGAATTCGCGGGCGACAATGACCACAACCATCCAAGCGGCCATTCGATGCATTTCGACAAAGGCTATGAAAGCCGAGCAGGTAAGGATTTTGTCCGCCAAAGGATCCATTAAAATACCGAAGTGCGTAATAAGATTTCGGTTTCGGGCAATTCGACCATCCAGATAATCAGTGATTCCAGCGAGGCTGAAAAGCAGGAGGGCCATAGTTTCACAACCCGGGAAACGGATGAAGAGGGCGATAAGAAAAAAAGCAGTGAGGACGAACCTCGAAACGGTGAGTTGGTTCGGTAAATTCATCCCTAGAATCCCAATGTTTCTTTTTCTAACTTGTGAAGTTTAGAGAACTGAAGGAGAGGCTTCAATGTCGCTTTTGCGTTCTGATCAGGGTTCGTATTGCTTTAAGTAGACGATCCACCTCGGCATCCGTCCCTACTGTAATACGGAGAAAGCCTTCAAGACCTGCGGTGGCGAACCAGCGGACAAGAATCCGGTGGGATCTAAGGGCTTCGAGCCATTCTCGAGCGGTGGGCCCGGTTGGGCGGGTCAGTATAAAATTAGTCTCGGAAGGAAGGACACTCCAACCGAAGTCGGTTAATGCGTCGCTGAGTCGTTGGCGAGAACCTCGGATCTTGCTGAAATTTTGTCGATAATAGGGAAGATCGGCGAGAGTCGCGACCGCAGCTATTTGTCCTAAACCGTTTACATTGTAACTATCCCGCATTCGGTGCAGGGCACTGATGAGTTCGGGATGAGCGATGAAATAACCCACTCTTTGAAAACAAAGAGAATAGGCCTTTGAAAAGGTGCGAGAAACCAAGACGTGAGAATGTCGGAAGGGGAGTTCTAAGGCATTTTCCTGAGCAAAATCGACGTAGGCTTCATCCAGAATAGTTATACCCTTTTGAGCGTTACATAGGACGTTGAGTTCGTCAGTGGTGTAGCCACGCCCACTGGGAGCATTTGGGGTGGTTATCAGAGAGAGAGCTGCCCTAAAATCCCAGAGTCCGCTACGTTTGAGTTGGGCAATTGTGGGAATGGTAAAGTTATCGGCGAGAGGAACTGGATGCGGTAGGGCACCGTGACTTTCGGCAAGGACGGGATAGAGGGAGTAACTGGGCGCAAAGAATTGGACCCGATTCTTGGAATCTCTGGGTTGGCGAGAGCCTTTCTTTTGCGAAGTGCTGGAAGGAAGGTTCTCGGGAAGGGATTCCCTTGCTGGCTCGACAAAGGTACGGACAGCTAAGGCGAGAAGTTCATCGGAACCATTCCCTACGATAATGTTTTCAGGTGTGCAATTATGGAGAGTCGCCAGAGCCCAGCGCAGGGGTTCAGCTGTGGGATCAGGATAAAGCCGAAGCCGATCGTCAACCGCATCTCGAACACACTTTAGAACCTTGGGAGAGGGAGGGTAAGGATTCTCGTTGGTGTTGAGTTTAATCAATCCCCGAATTTTAGGTTGCTCACCGGGAGTGTAGGCGTGGAGGCCGCGTACGAGAGGTCGGACGAATGCTGCGGGCGATTTTGGATGGGTGACATTCTTCGGCACGGGTCAGCAATCTATCCTTTAAATAACCCAAATACCAGTCGTGGATATGGAGAGTTGTTTAACTTGGAAGATTAGCTGAATTTACTTTCATACAGGAAGCTTGCCTCAGCAGAAAACCAGATTACGATTGGCTTTCGCAAATAGCGGGATGTTTCATTCATGAGCCTTCGTTTACTTTCTCACCCTGATACCTTCATTCGTCGCCATATTGGACCACGTCCATCCGAGTACGTAGTGATGGCACGCGAGTGTGGTTTTGAGAGTTTGGACGCTTTGGTAAAAGCGGCGGTTCCTGAGGTGATTCGGCGGTCGGATCCCATGGTGCTTCCACAGCCTTTAGGCGAAGTGGCCGCTCTCGCACGACTTCGAGGGATTGCCTCACGTAATCAGGTTTATCGTTCGTATATCGGGATGGGCTACTCGGACACGGTGACTCCACCGGTGATCCAAAGAAATATCCTTGAGAACCCAGGTTGGTATACTCAGTACACTCCTTATCAGGCCGAAATTGCGCAAGGTCGTCTCGAAGGTCTATTGAACTTTCAGACCTTAGTCTGTGATTTAACTGGGATGGATATTGCCAATGCTTCCTTGCTCGATGAGGCGACGGCATGTGCGGAAGCCATGACCCTTTGTTGGCGAGCGAAAGAGTCAGATGCAGCTCGGAGCACTTTCTTGGTGTCAAACGGGTGTCATCCGCAGAATATTGACCTCGTCCGCACCCGTGCTGAGGCCTTGGGATTATCAGTCGTTGTTGGGGACTGGCAGTCCTTTGAATTTGGGCCCACGGTGTTTGGCGTATTGGTTCAGTATCCAATGACATGTGGTAGTGTGGAGGATTATACTGGAATGGTAAATGCGGCTCATGCTGGGGGAGCTTTAGTGGTGTTTGCTGCAGATCTTTTGGCGCTGACCTTCTTAAAAACACCCGGTGAATTTGGTGCTGATGTCGCCGTGGGCAGTGCTCAACGCTTTGGCGTTCCTCTCGGGTATGGGGGGCCACATGCCGCCTATTTTGCCACCCTCGATGCCTTTAAACGATCGATGCCCGGACGGTTGGTGGGAGTCTCGAAGGATGCACGAGGTCGACCGGTATTGCGTTTGTCGTTAGGAACACGTGAGCAACATATTCGCAGAGAGAAAGCCACTTCGAATATTTGCACAGCTCAAGCCTTGCTGGCAAATATGGCCATGGCCTATGCGGCCTATCATGGACCAGCGTGCCTTTTAGCGATCGCGCAGCGGGTGCATACACTTACCGGACTGTTGGCGGCGGGTTTAGGTCATTTGAGAATCTCGGTCGTTAACACCACATTTTTTGATACTTTAACTGTTAAGGTATCGGATGCGGGATCGTTGCATCGAGCAGCCGATGCGATGAGGATCAATCTACGTCGTCAAGATGCGTCTCATGTTGGTGTTTCTTTGGATGAAGTAACCGAGATTGAAGATGTG
Organism: Pedosphaera sp.; assembly: GCA_009695405.1. Taxonomy (GTDB): domain Bacteria; phylum Verrucomicrobiota; class Verrucomicrobiia; order Limisphaerales; family UBA9464; genus SXXZ01. The sequence continues at coordinate 20,092 of SIAZ01000021.1, forward strand.
GTGGCACTTTTGACCCTTTTTAATGGAGGGAAAGCTCCTGCGATCGATCTGCTCACTTTGGATCCAGTCGCGCCGACGATGCCGCATCGATCGACGGCTTACCTGACCCACAAGGTGTTCAATTCATATCATAGCGAGACAGAGATGCTGCGCTATTTACGCCGTTTAGAGTCCAAAGATTTATCGCTCTGCCACAGCATGATTCCGCTGGGTTCGTGTACAATGAAGCTAAATGCTACTGCAGAAATGTTCCCAGTTAGTTGGCCAGAAATAGGGCGAATTCATCCCTTTGTCCCTCTTTCCCAGACTCGCGGTTATCAGCAAATGTTTGAAGAGTTGGAAGAATGGCTCAAGGAATGTACTGGATTTGCAGGAGTCTCTTTACAACCAAATTCTGGATCGCAAGGTGAGTATGCGGGACTGCTAGTAATCCGTGCTTGGCACCAAAGTCGTGGTGAATCTCACCGTCACATTTGCCTGATCCCTTCGAGTGCTCACGGTACAAATCCGGCGTCGGCGGTAATGGCTGGAATGACTGTTGTGGCGATTGCCTGCGATACGGATGGCAATATCGATGTCGCTGATCTTCAAGCAAAGACCCAGTTGCACGCTGCGAATTTAGCAGCGTTGATGATCACCTATCCCAGCACGCACGGTGTCTTCGAGACTTCGGTAAAGGAGATTTGCGAAGTGATCCATTTTGCGGGCGGTCAAGTGTATATGGACGGAGCAAATATGAATGCCCAAGTGGGGTTAACCTCGCCAGGAAACATCGGGGCCGATGTCTGTCATTTGAATCTGCATAAGACATTTTGCATTCCCCACGGTGGCGGTGGTCCGGGTGTAGGTCCGGTGTGTGTTGCAGCTCATTTGGTTGACTTTTTGCCAGGTCATCCCGTGGTGAATTTGGGAGGCGAAAGCCCAATTGGAGCGGTGAGCGCTGCGCCTTGGGGTAGTTCCTCGATTTGTGTCATCCCTTGGATGTATATTCAAATGATGGGTGAAATTGGCCTCAGGGAATCGACTCAAGTGGCAATTTTGAGTGCTAATTATATCGCGCGTCGATTGGAGTCGACCTTTCCTACTTTGTATCGATCCAACGGATTGGTGGCTCACGAGTGCATTTTGGATTTGCGTCAATTCAAACGAGTGACCGCTGAAGATGTGGCCAAGCGCTTAATGGATTATGGCTTTCATGCGCCGACTTTGAGTTGGCCAGTGGCGGGCACCTTGATGGTGGAACCGACTGAATCAGAACCCAAAGCTGAGTTGGATCGTTTCTGTGAGGCGATGATTTCTATCCATGGTGAAATTTTAGAGATCGAAAATGGAATGAGTGATCCCAAGAACAACTTGCTGAAGAATGCGCCACATACAGCGGATCAGATCGCTTCAGATCATTGGAACCGCCCGTACTCTCGTGAACGCGCGGCCTACCCAGTGCCAAGTTTACATGACTTCAAATTTTGGCCCGCATCGGCCCGCATCGATAATGTCTACGGAGATCGTAATCTGGTTTGTTCCTGCGTCGGTATGGAGGCTTATTCTGCCTGAGGTTAGAGTCACTGAATGTTCTCGAATGAAGGAGTTATTTGCCATTTTTTGGCCGCGCAACTTTTCTTCTGTAAAAGTGTCAAAGGCTGAATTTGGAGGTGGGGGTTGGTTGGTTGTTTAGGATTGGGATGGGTCGGAGAAGTAGGCGCGTCCGGTTTCCCACTCATCGGAGGTTTCCATGAGGATGGCGGTGAGGAGG
>SIAZ01000022.1 GCA_009695405.1 Pedosphaera sp.
CCGGCGACGCGGACCTCGAAGAATTCATCCAAGTTGGAATGGGTGATCCCGAAGAACTTCACCCGCTCGAGCAACGGAACTGCGGAATCCAACGCCTCGTCCAAAACCCGCTGGTTGAACTCGAGCCACGAGAGTTCGCGATTGAAAAGACTTCCAGAAACCCACCGGGACGGAGGATTGGGGATGACTTGCGGAGTTTCTGGGGATTTGCCGGCGAAGGGGCGTTGCTTACGGGCCATGATTCAAGCGATTCGGCAGACTAACCCGGACACCCGCCTTGTCGGCAGTGACATTTGATCGACACAGAACAACGAATGACCGTTTGAGCGAAAGATTGAGACTATGGAAACACCCTAACTCAGACGACAGGGTTTACAGGCCGCGCGCAATCTTCTTGCCGTTGCGCATCAATTCGATGGTCCCTGATGGCAAATAACAGGCGGCTCCCACGTCGGAAAACCGGTTCCAATCGAGCGAGAAGCGGTCCATCCCTAAACCCAAGTTGTCGAAAAACAGGCTGCCATTCAGGGCCCGAATCTTGTAGCCCCGGAACAAATTCTGGCGGGTCACGATGAAGAACAGCGCATGAGCTACTGCTAGATCTTCGATCGTTGGTAATGAGGCCTCTCCTTCCTCAAACTTCCGCCGGAGAAAGAGTTTCTGGTCCGCCAATGTCCGGTTCTGGCTTTCGTCGACACAACCGTCGATGGCTATTCGAACCTCTGTGGGCTTTCCTTCGGTGAAAGAGGGCATGTCGAGCCACACCTTGTACCGGTTCGGAAACACGTAGTTCCGCTTATCCAACTTGGAGTAGATCGCCTGAGCCTCCTCGATGATGCGAATACGTGGCACGTTGGGCGGGATCACGAAAAGGATCTCATGGAACCCTAGTATCTCCACCGAATACTTGGCGCCTAAGGACTCGCGGGCCGGCAACTTCGCCTTAATATCCTTCATGGCTCGCTCTTCAGCCCGGATCTGATCCTGGATGACATTCAGCGTGACAAACTCCTCAGGCGTGTTGGCGATGCCGAAAATAGCATCATAGTCGGCCCTTAAAGAATCCAAACGGATCTTGGTATCGTCGTACTGAAGGATAATGTCTGATTCAGAGCTCATGGTGTCACCTCTCTCTCGGGCAACTAAAACAATTTTACGGTCGATCTAATGGGTGAGGCTTCTCGAGACGCACGGGATACTCGCAGCACATCGTGCGCGATGTTGAGGCAACACATTTCGACATCGGGGCGAACGGATTAGAACAGGCGGCTTGGACTGCTGCCTCGAAGTGCTTTCTTAAACTGCAGCCTTGAGCCTAACTGTTGTATTTTTTGATATATGATTCAATATATTATTAATTTTAATATCTAAATCGCTATTATATATAGATCAGGGAGTGTTTTTTCGCCGTTTTGTGTTCGTTGTTTTATGTTTGTTTTTTCGCTGATATCTGTTCGAGCACATCGATGAACCCAAAGCCTCGGCACTTCCAGTTATCGGATACTGACGGGCAATACTTGAGAACAATTCTGGAGATCCGAACCACGGAGTGGACCCGAGGGTTCCCCGGTGACCAAGAACACCAGCGCGGCCCGTTTCTGGTCCATGAGCCCCCCCTTCGACGGCCAATTGTACGACGACGATTATTTTTTCCAGGGGGAAGAATAATTGTCGTTGAACAAGCGGCCCCTAGGCCGCTGCCACCTCCCCGATAGGGCCCGAGTCTCTCGGGCCATCCCCACCTCGCCCGGCAACCCAGGGAACGGACGGTGAGACACCGTCCCTACCAAACTGGCAGGCCTCCCGACCTGGTTCCTCCGCCAGCGGCACCCCAGGCCCCGCTGCCACCTCCCCGATAGGGCCCGAGTCTCTCGGGCCATCCCCACCTCGCCCGGCAGCTCAGGGAACGGACGGTGAGACACCGTCCCTACCAAACCGGCAGGCCTCCCGACCTGGTTCCTCCGCCAGCGGCACCCCAGGCCCCGCTGCCACCTCCCCGATAGGGATAGGGATGGCCGTTGCCGGCCACCCCTCCCTCCGAACCGGACTGGCGGATTTCCCGCATCCGGCTCTCCAGTCGGTGAGTCACCCGCTTGTGGCGGGACTGGTACGTTTGGCTAGGGCTAAGGCGTATAGAGAGATTAGCCCGAGCTTCTCGAAGAACGCATTGGGATAGCGTTGATGGTCTAGGCCTCCACGACAAAGGCCCTGGCGTTTATCGCGGAATCGGAGGATGTGCCGCAGTCGGCCTCTAATCCATGAGTCCTCGGTTTGATAAACGTTTTCCACGCCGCCTTGGAAATATCCATACCATCCATTCAGACGGCGATTAAGCCGTCCCACGATAGTTTCCATGGACGTTCCATTGCTTCGGCAGGTCTCTTCGCGAATGCAGTCCCGCAATCGGCGGAGGCTCTTTTCTCGAGGCCATTTATAGCCCCGTTCGAAGTGCCATCCGAGGAAATCAAAACCGCCGCGTGTCGTCGCATCCACAATCCGTGTCTTCTCAGGATGCAGCGTTAATCCCGCCGCCTCCATCCATTCACGAATCGTTCTCAGCGCCGTTTCGGCCTCCTCTCGGGTTTTACCCCCAGCGTCAAAAAAGCAAATTCCTATCAATTGTTGATTGGTGAACAAATGTATTGACTTTGTGATCGGATAGTGGTTCAATGTGTACATCGTCAGACAAATCTGGTGATCTAAAAGTTATACTACAGGTCATCCGAATAGACGATAAGAATTTATGGAAAACAATAAAATCCAAATGCGTTACAGAGATTGTTCTGTAACGATAAACAACAACAACCTCCAATACAACAGGAAGAGATGGTGGTCGAGTAGACCATTTATCGGCTGGCAACCTGAGTTGGTCAAACTGACCTTCTGTCCAGTTAGAAAGGATTGGTGCCTACCATGAGCCTGTTTGCTGGCAAGGTTGTTCCACCGCTTCTTGGAACTGGAACCACTGCAGGTGGGCTGCAATTGGAGGGCTTCGCACGGTTGGTTGACCGGTTTCTACTCCGCGCTCATCCACCCGCACGGTTGAAAGCCTCCGAAGCTGCTGAGCTGCTCGGCTTCCATGAAGACGACATGACCGTTTTGGTCCGCCAGGACTTGATCACGCCCCTGGGTGAGCCAGCCCATAACGCCGTGAAGTACTTTGCACTTGCCGACGTCGAGGCACTTGGTCGGTGCCATGAAAGTTTGTCCGTTGCTACGAAGGCGATTTATGGCCGAAACAGGAGCAAGTCCCACGGGGGTTGCGCAGAAGACGCGTCTGAAAACCTCCTGAAATGTGAGTTTGCCGTTGGTGCCAATTAACGCTCGGGTCCGAAATGTGACTCCCCGCCTCAGCATCGGCTGACGTGGGGATTTTTGCATGCGAAGGTTGGATGATTGGTTTCATCGACGGCATGAAAACTGGCTTAATCTGCCGGTCTGGAGATCATTTTCTCCAAGGATCTGTCGGGTCATCGATCCTTCCGGATTCGGTTGGTATCGTTGCGACTTCCGATTAAGTCTGCGGTGTCTTGAACGCTGGTGATGTCCATTCGATGAAGGACGAAACGCTGGCGTTCACTCCGGAAGAAAACGCCCTCAAGAACACTGCAAAACCATCGTTTTCAAACGGGCAACTTTCCTTGGGTTTTGGAACGGGGCTGACAGATTGGAATCACGCCACCACAGACCGGACTTGATCGGATTCGGTTGAACTGATTGTCGATCCGAAATCCGGGCTGATGACCGGTGCGCTAGCCTTCAACTCGGCCTCGCGTTTCTTGGTCAAGACCTCAAGGGATTCAATCGTGGTAGAAAGGTTCTTGGCGTAGGCTTGGTGGATCGCCCGGGATTTATGGCCCAACGCCATCATTGCGAAGCGTTCAGGCATCCCGACAGCTGCGGCTCGCTCGGCCCAACTGTACCTGAAGGAGTGGAGGCTGATGCCTGTGATTCCCAAAGTTCTGCATCTAAGGGTGAAGTAGCTAGCCCTGTCTCCTTCCCCGAGTCTGGCAATGCTCGGCAGTATCAACCCCTGTTTTGGAAGCTTTTCTAGGATCGCGGCGCATTCGTCACCGAATCGTTGGGCACAGGTCTGGTGGTTTTTCTTGCGCGGGAAAATGACCGTCCTGTTGGTCCAATCGATGGCTTCTGCGGTGAGGGTGGCGATGTCGGTCTGACTACCACCCAAATGCCAAAGAAGCTGGTAAAAGGCCAATTTCTCGGGGTTTTGCTCTCGGTCAATAATCCTAAGGTACTGTTCCTCGGTGATCGCCTTCTTGGCGGCGTATCGGACCTTGGGCCATTGACGGCGGGGAATGATTGGGGAGGCGATCCAGCCCATATCGAGGGCGAAGTTGTGGAACCGTCGCAGGAAGACGTTGGTGGAGATTCCGCCGTTGTTAAGGGCCTCAAAGAAGAGACCGGCTTGGCGTGGGCGGTCTTGGAGGACGTTGAGCTTGAGGATCTTCTGGAGGGCTCTGTCCTTCTTGGCGGTTTCCAATCGGTTGCGGGTGGGACCGGCTGCGCTGCGCTTGATGTAGGCGTCGATGACGTCCTGCCAAGTTCGGGTTTGGGCGTCAGGGTCTGTTTCCCCGAGGTAAGCGATGGCGACTCGGTAGGCGAAATTGGGTTTTTCCACCGCTGCTTTGTGGCCGCGGAGCATTTCCTCTGCGGTGGCGCGGTCTTTGGTACCGAGGCTGATTCGGTCTCCGTGGATGTTCTCGGCGTAGAAGATCCGCGAGGGTTGGCGTTGGAGGAGGTACAGGGTACCGGTTCCGAGGGTTTTTAGATCAGGTGACGACTTCATGGTAATATCGCCACTGAGTATATCGGCTCGACCCCTTGACCCTCAGCCCTGAGTTGGGGCCGATACGAGGAAGGTGGAGGAAGGTCTCCTGACCGCGTTTCTCCTGACAGTTTTCCTGACAGTTGGGGGTTTTAGCGCGCTGAAACGCGTGAAAAACCCTGTAAACACTGGGGAAAACGTACTGGAGCCGGTGGTCGGGATTGAACCGACGACTTACGGTTCCTTAATCCGCATTCTTACACTCTAAAAAGGAATTAATCGGTGAACCAGCACTTATAACAAAGGGCTCGGGCTCTGTTCGTCTGCTGAAATCTGAAATATTCAGACTGGCCGAGTTCCTTTTCTTAACCGAGAATGAGACCATGCGCATGTCTGTCCTACGCCAATTTCTCTGGAAGGTTTATCGTGAAGCAGGACAACTGGCGGATTCCGCTGAGAAGATTCTAAATCATCAGCGGGACCAAATCCCCAAGGAAAACAGTCTAAAGATGACTGAGTGTATCGCCCGCCTTCGATCCTTCCGTAAAACGGGTTCAAAAGAGGAAATCCGACATGAAATGCAAGCTCTTGAAGAAAGAGCCAACCAATGGCTTAGAGCCTATCCTAACCCTGGGATTCGAGATAATCTCGAAAACTTCTTCACCATGGCCGTTCTCCTCTTTGCCTTCCGTCAGTTCTTCTTCCAACCGATGGTGATCCCAACCGGTTCTGCCCAACCCACCCTCAATGGCATTACCTCGAAGGACCTTCGTTTTACCCATCAATCAATCCCTAATTGGCCTGTTCGAGCCTTCGAATGGGCTCTGTTTGGGCACCATTATATGGAGGTCATCGCCACCGAGGATGGCGATTTCGACGGCTATTCTGGGGTGTCAGATCCGGCACCGGGGTCAGCATTGAAAAATCTACTGGGTCGCAACTTTCTCGTCCGTGTCGGTAACCGTGAGTACCCTGTCTCTACTACGATGAGCGAGGGTCGTGCCGACTTTATACGTCATGTGAGCCTGACCGATGAGTACGGCACCCTTCCCAAACGGCACTTCAAAGCAGGTGAACCTATCATCCGCTGCTATATAAAATCCGGTGACCGCCTCTTCGTCGACCGCTTGATTTACAATTTTAAACGGCCAGAACGAGGCGAAACGGTGGTGTTTAAATCTCTGAAACATCCCGGAATGACTCCCAATACGCACTACATCAAACGACTTATTGCTAGCGGCGGCGAAACTGTCCGCATCAGTGATGATCGTCATGTCTATGTTAACAACCGACGTCTCGAATCATCCGACAAGGGTTTCTCTAAAGTCTATTCCTTCGATCCAACTCAACATCCAGCTTCCAGTGTCTACTCAGGGCATGTGAACGGCACCGGGTTCGCCGAGGGTCGCTGGTTTGCTCCCCACAAAACAGAGCATGCTCTCTCCCAAAGTGCCGATCCTAAAGCCAAAGAACTCCTTAAGAATGTCGCCGCAGAAAAAGCAGCTATTTGGCGCGCTTACACCAACGCCGCATTTATTCCCAAGGATGGCCCCTTGCTCAGCCGTTATCTAGAAAGCAAAGGTGAACTCGACGCCATCAGTCGATCCACTCCCAATTTCTACGATGCGACCTCCGAGTTCACGGTCAGGCCAAGTCATGTGGTCTGCATGGGCGACAATACGCTAAACAGTTCGGACTCTCGGATGTGGGGAGTTGCAGATTTTCCAGAGGAGCGGATCGTCGGACGTTCAGGTTGGGTCTTCTGGCCTTGGAGCCCTCACTGGGGTTGGGGTAAGAAATAATCTCAAACCAAAATATAGGCCTGCTTCCCTCCAAAACAACATTGCTCGACTCCTAATCCACTCCCATCCTTTAGTTTTGAGATGTTGATGAAGACTCTTCTCTTCGTATGTACCGGTAATACCTGCCGAAGCCCTATGGCAGAAGCACTGGCTCGGCGTGCACTCGCAGATCATCCCGATTGGAAGGTTCTCTCCGCGGGCATCGGCGCAATTAATGGGCAACCTCCCAGTTCCTATTCGGTCGATGCACTTCACCAAATCGGAGTTCCTCTTTCTGGACATACTTCGAAGATGTTGACGGGACGACTTATTCGTGACGCCGATTACATCTTCGGTCTTACCCGCAGTCATGTCGAAGGGATCGCAATGCTTTACCCAGAGGCTTCAGAAAAACTTTTTGTACTGCGTGAATTCGAAGAAAACATCAGTGATATTGATCTCGATGTCCACGACCCTATCGGTGGAAGCTTGGCCGAATACATCGAATGCCGTAACCAAATCCAGTCAGCTGTGGAGGCGGCCGTCCAATTCGTCCTGCTATCCAATGCTCCGACTGCCACTCGGACCCTAGCCCTCGGCGCAGATCATGCAGGTTTCCAACTGAAAGAAGCGCTTAAACCGTTGCTGGCCCGCCTTCAGATTAAAGTCGTGGATGTGGGCACTCACTCGACCGAATCCGCCGACTACCCCGACTACGGTCGCGCTGTGGGCGAAATCGTCGCCGATGGTGAAGCTGACTTTGGAATCCTTATCTGCTCTACTGGGGTTGGAATCAGTATCGCCGCTAACCGAATTCCAGGCATCCGTGCCGCTGTTGTACATACCGCTGAGGGCGCGACTCTGTGTCGCCAACACAATAACGCTAATATCCTCTGTCTCGGGGCCCGTTTCGTTTCCAAATCACTCGCCGAATCTCTCCTCGAGACTTTTCTTACCTCTGAATTTGAAGGGGGCCGCCACGAACGGCGTATCCTGAAGCTCGAATCCGCAATGCCTAACCAAATCGAAACTGTCGATCCACAGATCGCCGAAATTATCCGCCACGAAAGACGACGACAGCACGAGAATATCGAACTGATCGCCAGTGAAAATTTCACAAGTCCAGCGGTGATGGCCGTTCAAGGGAGTGTTCTCACTAATAAATATGCAGAAGGGTATCCAGGAAAACGATGGTACGGAGGCTGTGAGTTCGTCGATGAAGCTGAAAAACTAGCCATCGACCGAGCAAAACAACTCTTCGGAGCTGAACACGCCAACGTACAGCCCCACTCAGGCTCTGGGGCTAATATGGCGGTTTACTTCTCCATGCTGAAGCCGGGCGATCGCCTTCTCACTATGGACCTCAGCCACGGCGGTCATCTTACCCACGGTAACAAAGCCAACTTCTCAGGTAAATTCTTCGATATTGTCCACTACGGGGTTCGACAATCCGATGAACGCATCGACTACGATCGTCTCGCCGCAATGGCCCGTGAACACAAACCAAAGATGATCACTGTCGGGGCATCTGCCTACTCTCGTGCTATTGACTTCGAGCGTCTTGGCGATATCGCCAAGGAAGTTGGAGCTCTCCTCTTGGCTGACATCGCTCATATCGCAGGATTGGTCGCTGCGGGTGTCCACGCCAGCCCCGTTCCTCATGCCGATTTCGTTACTACAACCACTCACAAAACCCTACGTGGCCCCCGCGGTGGACTTATCCTTTGCCGCTCTCAGTATGCCAAAGCTATCGATTCTCAGGTCTTCCCTGGCATCCAAGGCGGTCCCCTAATGCACGTCATCGCCGCAAAGGCCGTCTGCTTCCTTGAAGCGTTACAACCGAGCTTTAAGACTTACCAACATCAGACGATAAAAAATGCCGCTGCTCTCGCCGATGGTATGAAACGTAATGGCTTTCGCATTGTCAGTGGCGGGACGGATAATCACCTAATGCTAGTCGATGTCGGCGCCCGCGGTCTGACTGGCAAACAGTGCCAACTGGCACTGGATGAAGCTGGCATTACCACTAACAAAAATACCATCCCCTTCGAAACTCGCTCTCCTTTCGAAGGCAGTGGTGTTCGTCTCGGCACTCCTGCTGTCACCACTCGCGGTATGCGTGAACCCGAAATGGCCGCAATCGCTGATATGATCAGTGAGGTCCTTCTCGATATCACTAATCCCGCCACCGCACTGACAGTAAGGGACCGAGTGCGAGCCCTGACAGCAGGGTTTCCGCTACCTTTCTGAGTTGCTACTTTGACTTGGGATGATCCGGAATCACCGCATCTGGATCACCGCTTTCCTTTACGCCACACTTCGAAGACTCCCCACAGCATCGTTCCGAGTCTAAGATGGGTAGTTTCAAAATTGGACGCTTCAAAACTCTCCCATTGAAAAACGGAAGTCCAATAACCCGCGGTCATGAGCGACTCCTTTTGCTGCTCCTCGCAGCCGTTCAGTTTACCCATGCATTAGACTTCATGGTGATGCTGTCGCTCGGCCCAAAATTGATGCGTGAACTCGCTATTAGCCCCGTTATTTTTACCGGGCTTATCTCCCTTTACTCTCTGTTTTCATGGCCTCGTCGGTTTCTTCGTAACCGACTATATCGACCGTTATGAGCGTCGTCAATTACTCCTCCTCAGCTACGCCGGCTTCATTATTGGCACCCTCGCTTGCGCTCTTTCCCATAGCCTCCTGAGTCTCGCCGTTTCTAGGTCTATTTGTGGTGCTTTCGGTGGTATTTGCGGCTCCATGGTAATGACAACGGCCTCGGATATTGTGCCGACTCAGCGACGTGCCGCCGGATTGAGTCTGGTCACCATCTCTTTCTCCATTTCGCTCGCCGGTGGCGTCCCGCTGGGGCTCTACCTCGCCAATCGGTTTAACTGGGAAGCTCCCTTCTGGTTCATTGGCCTCCTTTCTATTGTCAATTTTGAACTCATCCTCCAGTTCCTGCCCTCGAGGCGGGCGCACATTAGTCCCACTCGTCAAGGGGGCTTCGCACAAGTCTTAAAGGTTCTCAAAGACCCAAATGCCCGACGGGCCCTCACTTTCTCAGGTTCTCTCGTCTTTACTCATTTCACCATCATCCCTATGCTGGCGCCTTACCTCATCGCCAATACCGGTTTTTCGAAAACCAGTCTTTTCGCTTTCTATTGTATTGGAGGGATTCTAAGCCTCATTACCACTCCCATTATCGGCCTCCTCGCTGATCAATTCGGACGTTTCCGCGTTTACATAGTTCTGGTTGCTGTCGCCACTTTCATCACCTTCGGTCTTACCCACGCCGAACAACTCCCACTCTGGACAGTCATCCCCCTGGGGGCCGCCTTCTTTGTGTTTGGCAGCGGTCGCTTCATTCCTGTCCAAGCGATCTGTAGCCTCGCTATCCAACCCTCTCAGCGTGGCGCTTTTATGAGCCTCAATAGTTGCTCCCGCGATTTAATGGCAGGTATCACTTCCACCTTCGGCGGTTGGATGATCACAACTTCACCGCAGGGGACTCTATCTGGCTATAATTTTCTCGGTTGGTTAGCCATCGCCGCCGCCTTAATCAGTCTCTTGATCGGGGCGCGTGTTCTAAATGTCGAACCGCATAGTCAGTTGCCCCACTGACCTAGGCCCCTCCTCACCACAAAGTCAGGTTAAAATCTCTATCGGATTACCAGCGAGAAACGAAGCCGCTCCCATTCGTTTCCCTCCTTCTATCTGTACCTCGGTCAGTTCCAAGACACCTGTCCCACAACCCACCACCAACCGACCACGTCCCGATTCTAATACTCGACCCGGTTCCCCTTCTCCCTCCACTGGATGCGCGGCATGGACCTTCAAATGGCGCGCTCTGGGACCACCTGAGACCTCGCAAAAGGCCCCGGGCCAAGGCGTAAATGCTCGAAGACGTCGCCACGTCTCTACAGAGGAACGCTCCCACCGAATCCGCCCATCTTCACGAGTGATCTTCCTCGCCACTGTCACGCCTTCCATAGGTTGTAATCGCGGCACCAATGTCCCAGCCACATACTCTGGTAACCCTGAAATAAGCAGTCGTCCTCCCATTTCGGCCAGACGATCGTGCAAGGTTTGACCCGTGTCGGTATCAAGAATTAGAGTTCGGGCCGTTGTTACTATTGGCCCCGTATCTAATCCCGCATCCATTTTCATCAAGGTCACCCCAGTCTCGATCAGCCCATCAGCAATTGCCCACTGGATAGGGGCTGCACCACGGTATTTCGGCAAGAGAGATGTATGAACATTCAGACAACCGTACCTCGGAATATCCAACAATTCTTGAGGTAAAAGCTGCCCATACGCGGCCACCACAATGAGATCAGGGGCTAATTTCTTCAGACGTTCCAAAAACTCTGGATCTCTCGCTTTCTTCGGTTGATCCACTGGAAGCCCCCATTCCAAAGCGCAAAGCTTAACCGGAGTTGGCTGCAGGACCAAATCACGCCCCCTCGGTTTATCGGGTTGGCTTACGGCACTGATCACTCTCCAACGCGAATCCCTAATCAAACTTCGCAAGACAGTCGCCGCAAGGTCGGCAGTACCCATAAAAATAATCCGCAATAAATCAGACATTTCCAAGACCTTACCTAGAGACTGTTCAGACGGGAATCTCAGAAGATTCACCGAATCTGACATTGCCTCGCCGCGACGACTCCTTGAGTTTTTCGAACTATGGGTTCATTGACCGAGCCACAAGTGGTTCTCACGCACGAAAGTGATCTCGACGGTTTGGTTTCCGGACTGCTCTTGCAGCGCCTCGCCAAACATGTCTTTGGATCAGATATCCCTCTGGAGGCTTATCATTACCAAGGCTGGAAACTCCGCTCTCTTTCTGAACGAACCGCTTGGGTCAGTGACTTCACCTTCGAAGCCCGCCTCGATAAACCCAACTGGCTGATCGTCGATCATCACTCATGTGAAGTCCGCCCAAAACTAGCTAAGCTCATCCATGATCCTCTCAAATCGGCTAGCCGTCTTTGCTATGAAATGTGCCAACAACACGCCCTCGCCACCTCAGAACTAGATCGGATCGTTCACCTGACCGATGTCGGGGATCTCTACACCGAAAGCGACCCCGATTTTGTCGAAGCCTGTGACTACGGAAACTTGGTTAAAGCCTATGGGTTCTGGAATCTTCACACGCTGTTCGAGGGCGATATTACTCGGTTACTGAATCATCCACTCCTAGAAGTGATGCGGGTCAAACGGCGAGTCGAAGACCCCATCGGACTTGAATGTGCACGTCATCGCATCGAAGCGCTTAGCCCTGAGGTGGGCTTGGTGAAAACAATCGTCGGTAATACCAATGCCATTGTTCATCGACTCCTCGAACAAGGCCTTACTACCCACACCGTCCTAGTTACTCTTTTCAAAAAAGGGAATAACGCTTTTGTGGTCAGCTTCCGCAGTCGCAATGGAGAAGCCCTCAAAATAGCGGCTAAACTAGACGGAGGAGGCCACCCGAATGCAGCAGGGACCACTTTACCAAAATCGGTCAATGACCACGAATTAGCCACGGAATATATTCGCCAGCGAATCAATCCGCGCGCTGAACCCTCTGGCCTCACTGGAATGGAAGACCTTTTGGCACGTTGGGAAACAGCCCGTAAATAGCAACGCCAGCACTCTCGAAAGCGAAACTACCCCTAGGGGAACAGGTTAGCCTGTCCCATTAGTTCACTCTATAAAAGTGCAGAGAAGAGCCAATTCGGTTCAATATCGAATTATTTGGTTAGGGCAACCTAGTGCCGAATTCAAAGAAAAATCAGCCTTACAAAGCTGCAAGGATCAAAGTCCAGTGCAAGCGCCGATGCCTCCGCAGGTGATTGAAAAGGGACTCTGCGGCTCTGGCCTTTTGGCTCACGTGGTTCTCGCTAAGTACATCGAGCACCGTCCGCTGTATCGAGTGCAGCAAGAATTAGCGCGCAACGGCGTGGAAATCACCCGCACAACTTTAGCCGATTGGGTTGATGCAGCCGCCGTAGCGCTCGAACCGATTTATAAGGCGATCCAGACGGATTTAATCGGCGGCAATTATCTTGAGTTCGATGAAACTCCGGTGCGAGTGATGGATCCGGAAGTGAGAGCTAAAATAGCTTCGGGTTGGCTCTGGGTTTACGCACGACCGAAAGGCGGTGTGCTCTTCGATTTTCAAAGTAGTTGAAGACCAGCTGGGCCGGACGAAATACTGAAGACATTTAATGGAACAATCCAAAGTGACGGGTACGCCCTTTACGGAGCGATGGAACGGGATCGACCGGGACTCAAACGGTTAGCGTGTTGGGCCCATGCGCGGCGGAAGTTTCACGATGCTTCGAGCGATGATCGCCTTGATTGCGCGACTTTACGGGATCGAGAAAGCAGTAAGAGACGGCAAGTTAACGGCGGAGGCACGACACGAATTGCGGCGTCAAGGAGCGCCCGCGATCCTGCAAGCTATCCACACGCGATTAATCGCCTTAGAATCTGGGCGAATTAATTCGCTGATCCTACCCAAAAGCCCGCTAGGTAAGGCGATCGGCTACGTCCTAGGGCAATGGACGGCATTGCAGCGATATCTGGAAGAGGGGGCGTTTATGAGATCGATAATAATCGGGTTGAGAACGCCATTCGCCCCACCTGTATTGGGAAGAAGAACTGGCCCTTCATTGGGCACTCGGACGCAGGATGGCGGAGTGCGGTGATTTACAGTGTTTTAATAACTGCACGACGATACGGGTTAGATCCGGTGGCAGCGTTGACGGATGTGTTGCGACGTATTCCCTAGGCAACGAACCCTACCGTTGCCGAACTCCTGCCTTGGAACTGGAAACCTGCGAAAGCCTAATCCGGTCGGTTGACCTTTCCCCCCGCCTTCGATCGCGAAATATTCTACTTTCGCTAACTAGGAAACCCTGGGATTGGGCATACGCTTACCTGTTAAATACAATTTGGTATCTGCGAATGGGCTTAATTCCGAACTCCGAAGAAAGGAAAGATCGCTACGATCAAGGCCCTTGTGGATGTCGGGATTTATGCCGAAATCAGTTGGCTTAACTTTCCACAAAAGGGTCCACATCCAAGGCGCTGGGTGACTTCGGCTTGAGTGAGCAAAAGAGGGCTCAAGAACCTGTTAAGATCCGAGGTGCCTCGACACTTTCAGTGTGTCGGAACCTTATGTAGGCGGCGACAAAGTGGCCACCTGCTGGAGTCCACATACAGTTAGCGTTTCAACGCCCTCTTTAATTTTCATTGACTAACGTGGCGCGAATCCCGAGCGGAACTTAATTATCTCGCTCTTAGCGATCAACTCTGGGAGCAGTGATTCATATTAAGCTCGCTATGAATCTGGATCGTTTTTCGAAAGGGCGCTGGGGCTGTTGATCCTGCGCACTTTGTCCAAGTTATCTGACTTCACGATTGTCTTTTTCTCCGCAGATTAGCGTCTTCCGCAGAAGTCCCAATTATGAAATCAATCAATCAATTTTTGCCGCTGGCTTTTATGCTGGCGACCGCTTCGCTTTTCGCCGCTGGTGTCGGCTACGAAGACACCCCCCAGATTCCAGGCCAGAAGTGGAAAGTTCACGATAAAAATCGTCCGAATCCACCGATCGTTCAGCCTGGGGCTAGTTTTAGTCATCAAGCGCCTGCACCCGCAGACGCTATCGTGCTTTTTGATGGCAAAGATCTCTCCAAGTGGAAGGGCGGTAAAGACGGTACACCTCCTTGGAAAATTGAGAATGGCTACTTCGAAGTGGGCAAGGGCACGGGCGATATTCAAACCAAAGAAAAATTCGGAAATTTCCAACTTCACTTCGAATGGTCCGCACCTAATCCGCCCAAGGGAGCGAGCCAAGGTCGGGGTAATTCGGGCCTCTTTCTCCATGGCCTTTACGAAATCCAAGTGCTTGATGTGTACAATAACAAGACGTATGCCGACGGCCAAGCGGGTGGACTTTACGGCGTCTGGCCGCCCTTGCAGAATGCTATGAAGAAACCGGGCGACTGGAATACCTACGATGTGGCTTTTGAGGGCCCTTTATTTGATAGCGAGGGTAAAGTGACGCGAAAGGCCTCTGTGACTCTCATTCACAACGGGGTGGTCTTGCATCACAAACAGGAATTTATCGGCCCCTCCGGTCATCGCAATCTGCCCGTCTATAAAAAGCACGACGGAACAGGTCCAATCCGCTTGCAGGACCACGGCGATCCGGTTCATTTCCGTAATATTTGGATTCGCCCGCTTGGAGACTACGATCGCCCCGAATAAACACTTCAATCCTCTTCTCGATCTTACCGGCGAGATTCGATCTGGGACGATGAGCGCTGTCGACGGTTCCATTCCGTCACAGCCATGGGTTGAGAACCATCGCAGGGCACCAACCAAGTTCCCTTTGGTTCGATCCAAAAAATCGCCTCTTGATCCAACTCAAATCCCAGTCGGGTGATCTCCTCTCGCGACAAGCCCCCAATGCCAAAGCCAAGTTCCAAATAGGAACCCTCCAAGGAGCCCCTGGTGACTGGAAACTGATGTGAGTCAATGCCATCGCCTAACCCAGTCAGAGACTCCTCGGAGTCGAACCGGTGGACAGTGAATCCAACGAGATTCTTACAGCTCGAACCTTGATTGATCGACTGGATTTGCAAGGCAAGATTACCCAATTGAATGGGATGCACATGCGGCACCAGACGGTACGTTAGATCCTCTACGAAAAAGGAGAGGACTACAGGCTGGTCCTGCGTGAGAATCCTCCTATCCTTCTGAAAGTCGCCCTGCAAATGCTACCGGTAAACCTTCCACCCTTCGATCACGAAGATCGGCACCAAAGGAGGGCGCAAGGAATACCGAACGATTGTGGTCAAGACGATTGAGGCGAACGAACTGGGGCTGGTTGGTGCCCCGCAACGGGCGCCCGAAAACTGGGGCTTGTTCAGAATGGGACCGAGCGGTCAGCACACTAGCGACTTTCAGGATTCTGAGGTTAAAGGATTTGATCAGGAAGGATTCGGTAAAACGGCCTGCGACGCTTCGAAGTTTCCGAGAACTTCTCCAAGAACAACCGTAAAACTAAGTCCACCTGAATCGAGATCCACACCCGGAAGAAGCTCCTCATCAAGTTGAGTCAAAAGACGAGGCACTTGGGCTTCAGTCCAACCGGCTTCTTTCAATAAAATTACCGTCCCAGTCACTGTCCCATTCGGCAAATGATGCAGGTCGACAGCCGCCACATCACGGCCGTTATGCCGTGCGAGAAAGCGTTCAGAGGAAGAGGTACGGACTGTGCGACTCCAATGCAGCGGTGTCATATTAAGTCTTAGATTTTCAAATCAACTGCCGATTTAAATTCAAATTCAGGTACTCATCCAACGCACAGTCACCCAAAGAATCCCCGATGCCCCACCGAGTCCGAGCAACCCTGCCAGAAGGCATCCATTCCCGCCAGCGGTCCGATAGCTCACACCCGTTCCTGGGAGGGAAAATGTCGAATAACGACGGCCGCGAGCCGAGACTCCCGTACGAAATCCTTTGCCACCGACGGACCAACCGACACCCGAAGTACTCGCATTGACACGAAAAGGGCCCACGCTGACAGATTTGCGATAGGAAAATCCCATAGAAACTAATTAAATTTAGGTTGAGACACATTGATGAATCGGTCGAGCGTGATATTTTCACCTCCGGATTTAAAATTCGAAAATCAAAATCTCGCCCTGCGGCAATTACACTTTTAAAGATGAAACTTATCGGAGTTATTCCAGCACGGTATGCGTCAACTCGCTTTCCGGGAAAACCGTTACATCTCATCGCCGGAATCCCCCTGATCCAAAGGGTGGTGGAACGGTGCCGCCAAGCCAAGTCTCTCTCTGAGATCATCGTCGCCACTGACGACTCTCGAATTGCTGAAGTCGCGCAAAATTTCTGTCGTGTAGAAATGACCCGCGCTGATCATCCGAGCGGAACAGATAGAATTGCCGAGGTCGCGGAACGGATCCCAGCGGACGGCTATATTAACATTCAAGGAGACGAACCACTCATTGACCCAACTGTCATTGATGCGGTCGCCGAAGCATTAAAAGACTCTGAGATGAGCACCGCCTGTGTGGCAATTCGGGATATTCAGGAATATGAGAGCCCCAATGTCGTCAAGGTAATCACTGGGACGAACGGGCGAGCTCTGTATTTTTCACGACGCACTCTTCCCTACTTACGAGATTTCGCTACGCAACCGCCGGAGCTTCAATTGGCCGCATTTCCTTTTCGAAAACATTTGGGAATTTACGGCTTCCGACGCGAAACATTGCTGCGTCTGGTTCGTTTTCCCGTTTCTTCTCTAGAAGCAGCAGAAAAGTTGGAACAACTTCGAGCATTAGAAAACGGAATCGAGATTGCGGTAGCTCAGGTTTATCACGATAGCATTGGAGTCGATCTTCCGAGCGATCTCGCCCGTGTGGAGGCCGTGCTACGAAGTCACTCTCAAATTTAAAGTTTCAGGGCCAACCAAAGAAAGGAAATGAGATGTCGCGACACTGGTTGATTCAAGTGCTGCGGTTTTACCGAAAGGACATCTGGCGTGGAGTGGTGGCGTGCATTATTCTGGCGGTGACTACAGCTTCCGCCCTCTTGAAACCATGGCCATTGGCTTGGGTTTTTGATCTACTTTTCCGAAATCAAACCAGCACAGATACGGCGGCTGTTTGGTCGCAAATCTTGGTTTACTCCGGCTATCTGGTCGGCCTCTCTCTCATACATGCCTTTGCTCATGCAACCCTCCACGCAGTGGTCATCTCAACAGGATTACATGGCCTTGCTCGGGTGCGAAACGCCGTCTTCGATCGGCTACTTAATTTATCTCTACGAAGGCTGATCGGATCGCAATCGGGAGACCTAATCTATCGAGCGACATGGGATACCTACTCCTTTCAGACGGTGTTTAATCAAGGGCTTTTCACCGTGCTCGCCGCATTAACTGGAGTCGTGAGTATGGCTGTCGTCTTATGGCAACTCAATAGAATGCTAACTGGGGTCGCCTTGGTGACCGTGCCAATTCTGGTCGTTTTAATCCGACTTGCAGGCCCTCAATTGAGCAGGGAGGCAAATAGCGCGCAAAAGGCTGACGCCAGCATTGCTTCTACAGTCCAACAACTGGTTGCAAATCTACAGTTGATCCAAATCCTCAACCGAGAAAAGGGTGAAAGCACCGCTTTTTCGATCAAGACCGCCGAAGCCTTGAGAGCACGGTGGCGTCAACACAAAGTTGAAATTCAATACCTGACCCTTGTTGCGATCGTCCTTGCTGGAGGGACAGCAGCGATTATCGCGGTTGGCTCCAAAGAAGTTCTTGAGGGCCGACTCACCGCGGGCCAAATGCTCATATTTCTAGCATACTTAGCTCAACTTTATGAGCCCCTAAATCAACTATCCACGGTCGGCGGTACCCTTGCTAGTGCTCGAGCCGGGGCTCAACGAATTCTCGACCTTCTTAATGAATCGCCGGAATCAGCGGACGGTACTCGAGAGGTCCCAACAGAGGCTGGAGTCTCCTTAGAATTTGATGCCGTCACCTTTGGCTACCGCCCAGATTGTGTTGTTCTCAATGGGATCAGTCTCCGTCTTGTTTCTGGCGAGACAGCGGCAATCATTGGGCCGAGTGGCGCAGGCAAATCGACTTTCTTACAGATGATTCCTCGATTTCTTGAACCTGATTCCGGGCAGGTACGTTGGAATGGAATCCCACTGAATACATTTCGAAGGGAGGCGTTACGAGAAAAGATTTCGCTAGTTCTTCAGGAGCCTCTTTTGTTTCCAGCAACCATTGGGGAAAATATTGGCTTTGCCCGAAAGGGAGCGACCCAAACTGAAATCGAAGCGGCGGCCAGAGCCGCCAACGCGCACGAATTTATAACTTCCCTCCCTAATGGCTATGAGACGCTTGTAGGAGATGGATCGCCTCGCCTGAGCACGGGAGAGAAGCAAAGGATCAACCTAGCCCGAGCCTTTCTACGGGACGCTCCTGTGTTGCTGTTAGACGAGCCTACCAGCGCACTCGATGCCGACAGCGAGCAACAAGTCATGGCAGCAGTGCACCGATTAGCACAGGGACGAACAACGCTGATTGTGGCCCACAGATTAGAGACTCTTCAAAGGGCAGATCGCATTATTGTCATTCAAAATGGACGGATTGAAGAAGAGGGCCGCCCTGAAGAATTACTGAGTGGAAGTGGTTATTATGCTAAAATAATCGGTGCTAGCTTATCCAAGAAAATGGCTGACAAATTTTCGAATTAATAACCAGTTAAAATTTATTAACTAGCCAATTTTTAGTGAATTTACCCGTCTTTCGCTTTACTGTTCGCAATCTTGCGGCACCAGACTAGGCGACGTTCGAAAGCAATCGTAGGCTCACAAGAGTCACTCACCCCATCGAATGGTTAACTTATCAATTAGAAGCGATGAAATTAAATCATTACGAAGGGCCAGTTTCGGTTGGCGCCGAACATCGTCCATCGTGTGGGGCTTTGTTTTTGTGCTTCCTGCTACCTCTCAATCGGTTAATCAAAAGACTCTAGTTCCCTCCGAGGATCCCAGTGCGGATTATGCAATCCAAAATCTGGATGCGAGCCCACTTCCATCGATACCAAACCAAGCCAACAAATCAATCGATTATACGATGATATCACTGGGTGCGGCTACCGCCCGCTTTTCTGCGGCCACAGCCTTCACTTACACCGACAATTCGATGGCGACAGGCAACTCACTCGGCCCTTCCGATGATTTTTTCATAAGCTCACTTTTAACTACGGCAATCCGCTGGCCCATCACCGAACTGAACGCACTTCAAATCGATGTAGGAATTGGCTACCAAAAACATTTTGTGCAGACTGGGATGGATACGCTGACAGTTTCCCCAAACTCGAGCCTTTCTTGGTTCATCAAGCTGGAAAAAATTAAAATCGCCCTTTTTAACCAGACATCCACATCAGGTGATCTCACTGATCGCCCCGAATTTATCAGCTCGGGTTCCCCAGAATCATCGGTTTTTCGCAGAATCCTAAACCAGAGTGGGTTCTCGGCCTCTCGGGATTTTACTGAAGATCTCTCTCTCCAAGGGAGCTAAAGCTTCAGTCTCGACCGAGGACTCGCCGGCGCATATGACAGCCTCGATCGAAACTCTCACACCCTCTCCTCTTCGTTACTCCGTAAACTCGGTCCAAGATGGACGGTCGGTTTAACCGGAAGTGCTGCCCAAGACTCGTTTGTAACCGGCTTCCAAATCGATAGCCAATCGTATTCGGCTGGGGTTCTGGCATCCTTTCGTTTCAGTAAATATCTTAGCCTCAGTGCTGGACTTCGGCAGAGCGTAAGTCTTTTCGATCGGGGCGGACAGGTCAGCGACACAAGCGACTTCAACGGCTTAACCTACGACTTGCAAATAACCCACCAGTTCCGGCCGCAATGGAGCTATTCTCTGAGCGGCGGGAAATCGGTGCATACCGGGATGGGCAGCAATTTCACTGAAGAGCTAAGTGCCATTTTGGCGTTGAATTGGACACCCGCACCAAAGTGGGGCATCCAAGCGAGTGCTAGTTACATCAATGCCCTCAATTCCTCTTCTGTGATCAGCCTTCCGCGTGAAGTGTTCCGACTTTCAGGGCCTGAATACTTTAATCCTGAGCTTCCTGGAATGATAGACGACGGGGTCGGAGGTCTTTTTTACTTTCCACCTGGAGCCATTGACCGAGGAAATGGCGTCGTAGCTATTCCGCTTCCAGGTCAGAGTACTGATCTCTACCAACTGGACATCACCCTCACTTATACATTTACTGCGAAATTTACCAGTTCGCTCCAATTCATCCACGCTCTGCGTATCAGCGAATTGCTTCTACGCAACCACCAGCAAAACTCTCTCTCATTGAATCTAAACTACAAATTCTAACATGTACTATAGTCTTACTCAATTTGGCGTTAAATTTGTATTTGGACTCTCCTTGTTTTTTTGGAAACTATGGGGGTCCGGCGGCGATATAAATCCAACGCAAACAACTAATATCAGCAGCCTGTCTACAAATAAAACCAAGCAAATAGTTAATGCCACTGATCGCGAATTTAAACCGCGCGATCAGTTCCGCTTTACGATCAAGGAAGATCCTAACCCAACCCAATCTCACCAAAATATTGATGTATCCGATGCAGGTGAGATTCATATTTATATTACAGGCAACTCCACAGAGGTTATCACAGTCGATATACGAGGCAAAAAACTATTGGAAATTCGTAAAGAAATTAAGCAGAAAATGGATGAAAAATACTATAATAATGCAACCATTTCGTTCGATTTAGTTTCAGCGTATTCAGATCTTGTCAGCTCAAAAGTTATCATCTCGGGTGAACTTAATGGAACTGTACGATTCTCTGAAAACGACGATTTTTATTTGACAGATGCCATCAATGCTGCGGCTCAGAATCCGATGGCTAACCTTAAGAAAGTTATAATTCATCGTCTAAAAAAAGAAAACTAATTGAAGTAAATGTCAAAAAAAATACAAAAATCCGGCGCTCGGGATCAGGATGTAAAACTTATGGACGGAGACCGAATTCACGTATCTGCGCAGTTCTTTCTAAAATAGCCTTATAAAATTAAAAACTATGAAATATAGCTATTCAAATTACACGGCCCCACTACATGGTTACGGGACTTCGCTCATAGATAGAATTAATATATATCTACATTTTAGAAAATACTTTAAGATGATAGAAGACCGGTGGTTGCTGCTTGTTATTTCGGTCATTTTAGGAACATCATGTGGAGCTTGGATTGCTTGGATCAAGCCTGACTTATTTGAGGCAAAGGCTTCATTGATTGCGCCTCCAAAAGTTTCTAATCCAAAAGTTTCAGGCTTCTTTGAGGAGGCCTCTGACGCCGTCAATCGTAGAGATATGGAACGTTCTGATCTTCGGGACAGGGCGCTGAAAAGTATCAAAGAAGGATCGACTATTTCTAATAGTTTTAGTTATTCTACGTGGCGTGTTGCTGTTGACAACAGTGGTATCTATAAGGTTCCTCGTCACTTTCAGTGGCTAGTGCAACTTCTTGTCTGTAAAAGTTTAGGACACCAACGATCCCGGCCATAGGGCCGATGGAGCGGAGCGGAATCGGCCCTATGGCCGAGACTCGCCCGTCTTCTGGGGTTGCCGGTGTCCGGCCAAAGCTGAAATCTGGAAG
>SIAZ01000023.1 GCA_009695405.1 Pedosphaera sp.
CTTACCGCTCGATAACCAGTTGCGAACGACCTCGCATTTGAACGATTTATCGAACTTCCGGCGCGTTTTTGTAGGGGAGTCTTTGATGATGGATTCCATGGTACAGGATTCCTCTTACTCTCCGTCCGAGAAATCGAAGCAACCTCATAATTCTCCATTAGCCCCCCAACGGAGCCAATTCCTATTTTTAAACATAGACCTCCGCCCAAGTTCTCCGAAAGCCACTTGATCCCTCCAGTGATCAACTGATTTGGGATTGAAACTCTTAACCTCCGCCTCAAAAACAAATTCTTATCAGTTAGAAATCTGCACAATAGCATGACCCAGTAGATTTCTTTCTTTGATCAGTTGGGCAACTTGTTCTGGCACCATTGTTTCCCAGCCCGCCTCCTGATTTTGCAGCATTCGTAGGACATTCCGGCTGAGGATCGACATATTCGACTCATTCACATCGCGCAGTCCTTGGATGAAGAAATTCTCCATCAAATAGAGATAAAGATGCCGTAAATGCGGGGCAACGCGCAAATTGCCAGAGGTGATAATCGCATTGCTCTCGGGTTCTTTGAAGGGGTACACATAAAGCTTGAGATCGTTTTTAAACATACGACCAAAGCTCTCTAAAATCCCCCCCGACAACTCGGTATAATATTTCTCTTCAAACAATTCCTTGAGTGTCGGAATGCCCATAACAAAGCCCACGGGCCCTTTGGTAAAACGGTGGAGATAGGCCGCTAATCGATGAAACTCGCCATAGTTAGAAATCAATACGGGATTACCGAGCGTTGCCAACATGTCCACCCGGTCTAAGAAATCTTGGTGATCAATTTTGCCCTCCGAACTCAGGTTTTTAAGGGTCATCTCCATTAACACCACCACGCTCTTCGAATCCACATGAGGCTCTTGGATAAACTGCGCCTGCGCATACCGTAACATGTCTACGGTGACTTTAGTCACGGGCCGAAAAGAACCGCGCTCGACCAAAATGCACTTTTTATGCAAGGCATCCACCGGTTGGACAATACGACCGTCTGGAAGGAACATCGCCGCATTGGTTAACCCTTTCTCGACCAACTGGAGCGCAAGAAGCCGATTGTCCACGTTGTTAAACTCAGCTCCGCTAAACTCAATCATATCCACTTCGATCCGAGCGATGGATAGGCTATCGAGTAGGGCGTTGACAATGGCTTCGGGTCTCTGATGCAGATACATGGCTGCATGAATCAGATTCACTCCGAGCACTCCAATCGCTTCTGCTTGCTGCAAATTGTCGCGGTCCCACATGACCACGTGAATTAGAATGTCGCTGGGTTCACCACCGGGCTCGGTCTGGAAACGGATGCCCATCCACCCATGGGTCTCTTCTTTTCTCTGAAAACTTCGCGCCGCTAGTGTGTTGGCAAAGGCAAAAAATTTAGTCGTCGCCCCGCGCTGTTCCTTTAATCGATCCACTAACAAGAGATACTCATGCTCAAGCATCGAGGACAAACGCTTGCGGCTTACATAGCGGTCACTCTGCCCGTAAATGGCATCACTCACGGTCATGTCGTAAGCCGAAATGGTCTTGGCAATAGTGCCACTCGCTCCGCCCACACGGAAAAACCACCGCGCTACCTCTTGCCCCGCTCCAATTTCAGCAAACACTCCGTACTTGGTGGGATCCAAGTTTATCTGAAGTGCCTTCTGATGGGTATCTTGAGAATCAGTCATATCGACAACCCCAAAGTGAAACTGGTTTGGCTTCCGACGCAAGATCGTCCTCATGCTTCTTCCACTCGAACTAAGGCCGCCCTTTCAGCAGACTTCCCGTCCTCTCGGACTTTAGCTACTTTTACTCCCTTGTATGATGCCGGAGACGCCCATCAGTATTGTGGTTCGCACGCTCAACTCCGCCGCTACCTTCGGTCGCGTTCTCCAAGCGTTAAATCGCAGACCCGATGACCAATTAATTGTGGTCGATTCGGGATCCACCGATACCACCTTGGAACTCGCACGCACCGCCGGTGCCTGCATTGTGCCGATCGAGAGAAGTCGCTTTACTTATGGACGCGCCTTGAACCTCGGCTTTGAAGCCGCTCGACATCGCTGGGTGTTGAGCCTCAGTTCCCATACCGTTCCGACGTCTAGTGACTTTTTGAATAGCTACCGACAAGCCGTTCACCGTTTCCCTGACACGGTCAGTGCCGCGGTTGGTCCGATTATTGGTGAATTTGACGCCTCGATCCCTGAGGGTATTACCCTATTTGAAGGGAATGACTTGCGAATGGGATTCGGGTTTGGCGCAGGAAATCCAAATGCTCTGTACCGCCGAATTGCTTGGGAATTCCGCCGATTCGACGAAGAAATTGGCGGTGGGGAAGATCTTCAATGGTACTTGGATGCTCTAAAATCAGGCGAAACTGTGGCGGCGGTTCATGCGGCCCGAGTTTACTATATTAACCGACAGTCCATCCGCGCTTTCTACCGAAAGGGTCGAGTCGACTATCGCGCCGCGAGTCGCCTGATCCAAGCTCATCGTCCGACTCTACCTGGCCTTTTCATACGTGCTGCCAAGCTAATGCTGTATTTACCCATGGGGAAAATGGACTGGTATGGGGCCAAAGGCAGCCTTGCCCATTGCTTTGGGAGTTACATCGAAGCCAGATCCTTGGCACTCTCTCGTAAATCACGAGAATCCAGTGGTTCAGATCAATGATTCGTATCGCTTTCCCCCTTCCCCTCTTGCTCCAACCTCCCGCCGGTCTCTAGGATTCAACCGCATGCCGCCAAAAGAATCAGATAAAATCAACCCTCTCGGTAGATCTCATGTCTGGTCTGACTTCTGGGGTATCATCCTAATCGGTCTGGCGGTAGTTCTCTTCGCCGCACTCGCCTCGTACGATCGACTCGATCTGGGCCTCAATACCACAACCCCAAATAGCTCTGTCCACAATATGGCCGGTCATGGCGGTGCTTGGATCGCCTACAAACTTCAACTCTATGTCGGCGTCGGGGCTTGGCTGATTCCGGTTCTTATGTCTGGGCTCGGTATCGCTAGCTTCATTCCCTCTCTCATTTACTTGCGCCATTGGAAATCCCTTGCTGCTTCTACCGGTCTACTCATCGCCTGTATCGGCATTCTTTCCTTATGCGAAAAATGGCTTCTAGGAATCCCCATACGCCGCGATACCGGTCCCGGTCTAGGCGGTCTTTTAGGTCATCTCATTAATGATAAAGGCATCGAATATGCCTTCGGTCGAATTGGTTCCGGATTTACTTACGCTGTCATCTATCTGATAAGTCTCCTCTTTCTCACTGACTACCATCTTCTCAGTTGGATCCGTTCGCTTCTTCATCGCCCACCTCTGACGCCAGATGAGAAATTGGCGGCTGAAGAGGCGGTTCTTAATAAACGGGCCAAAGCCTTGGAAAAGAGGGCCAAAGATTTAGCCCGTCAAGACGCTCAAGAATCCAACAAATCAGCGACTCAATCGACAGACTCGGTTGCGTCGGCAGAGTCGAACTCCCCGCAAAATCAACGAACCGCACGCCCAAAGCTCCAGTCGAATTTAGACACAGAGTCTGATTCCATCGAACCGACAGGAATCGGTGCTGACCTAGAACCTTTCCCCGAACCCACGATTCGTGATCTGAGTGTGCCTCAACAGCGGGAGTCTCAAATTATGAACGCTGGGGATGTCATTAAAGCGGATGAAATTGAATCTCTCGTCCCTAAACCAACGGCCACATCCAAGGGACATCCGCTCAAGCCTCGATCTATTTCTGAATCCATTTTAGGGCGTTCATCGGAGACCAAAATTCCGAGCGAAACAGCAGAAGATGCTGAAGGGTCAGATCTGGAGAAGGCCGATGCTGAGGTTAATGATGATGCGCCGCCCTGGACCCTTCCCAGAGAAATGGAGGGGACCTCAGTGACTCTAGATCCGGATGATGCCCCCTTGCCCAAGATTCGGTTGAGCTCACAACCACGTCGAAACAAGCCTATCACCGTCGCCAGCACTCCCATGCTGGGTAATTATATTCTGCCCTCCATGGATCTGCTTCACTATCCAGATCTCACCCTCAAAGCGACGGAGACCAAGGAGGAGCTAATGTCTAACGCGCGGTTGATGGTTCAAACCTTAGCGCAATTTAACATTGAGGTTGCTCCCGGCGATATTACCAAGGGCCCTACCATCACGCGCTACGAATTGCACCCGGCTGCTGGGGTCAAGATGGAGAAAATTGCCTCTCTCAACAATAATATGGCTGCTGCCCTCAAGGCTGAACGACTCAATATTCTTGCCCCTATTCCTGGTAAATCTTCGGTGGGTGTCGAGGTTCCCAATTTGGTGAAAACCAAGGTCATTATGCGTGACCTGCTCGAATCACCGGAATGGCAAAATACAAAATGCCGCATTCCGCTGGCTCTCGGTAAGGATGTCTATGGCCACCCCATCATCGCCGACTTAGCCGAGATGCCCCATGTCCTCATTGCCGGCAGTACCGGCTCTGGCAAATCAGTGTGTATCAACACGATTATTGCCTCACTTCTCTACAAGTTTACCCCAGATCAACTCCGCTTTGTGATGATCGATCCCAAGGTGGTCGAACTCCAAACCTACAATTCACTTCCCCATCTCGTTGTCCCTGTTGTCACGGACCCTAAAAAGGTAATTCTCGCCCTGCGTTGGGTGGTGAATGAAATGGAAAAGCGGTACCAAATTTTTGCCCGAGTCAATGTACGTAATATTAAGGCCTTCAACGAGCGCCCCAAAGATAAACCTCTTCCGATTCGGCAACCGGAATTGCCGCTTACCATGCGACGAGAAAAGGTGGAACCTGGGGCCGACGGCTTCGCGGTGGAAGTCGATGAACAAATTGTGGTCCCTAGGGATGAAGACATCGTTATCCCTGAAAAGCTCTCCTACATCGTGGTTATCATCGATGAACTAGCGGATCTTATGCTTGTAGCACCTGCCGATGTCGAAATGGCTATCGCTCGCATTACTCAAATGGCTCGTGCCGCCGGGATTCATTGCATTGTGGCTACACAACGACCCTCGGTCGATGTCATTACCGGCGTCATTAAAGCCAATATTCCTGCCCGCATTGCTTTCCAAGTGGCTGCTAAAGTGGATTCTCGCACGATTCTTGACCAAATGGGGGCCGATAAACTTTTAGGTAAGGGCGATATGCTCTATTTAGCGCCCGGATCAGGACGCTTAATCCGAGCCCAAGGGGCCTTAATCACCGATCAAGAAATCGAGAGTGTTGTCGGACATATCAGTCACCAAGGTAAGCCGAGCTACGTAAAGGAAATCTTTAACGTACTTCAAAAAACTCCGAATAACGCAGGTTCCCTCTCTTTGGATCCTGACAACGACGCCACCAATGACGAGGAAGACCTGATTGAAAAATGTATCGAGGTGATTCGCTCGGAGAAAAGGGCAAGTGCCTCGCTCCTCCAACGACGACTTAAACTCGGCTACGGACGGGCCTCGCGGGTGATGGATGAACTTCAAAATCGAGGAATCGTCGGCCCAGGAAAGGGAGCCGAGCCAAGGGAAATTCTCATTGATCTCGACGGTGAAGGCTACGATGGCGGAACCCAAAGTCTGGTCTAATTCCATCGAATCAAGGGATTAAACAGTGTCCTTTTAACTGCGTCTGTTCCTCAAAATTTCCGGTCAGATCGATGGTTTGAAGCGGTGAAAGGCCCTAATTTTAACCCAAATCAAGAGGCCTAGGTGCAGAACCACGCCTCATCTCCTTCGCAGCATCCGCCGCCCGCCAAAGATACCAAGCCGCGACGGTTCGGAACGGACGCCAACTCTCACCGTAAATCCTTAATTCACTAGGCTTCGGCTGCTTTTCCAAACCATAGGTCACCCGAAATCCTTCTCGGACTCCAAAATCATCCACAGGTAAAATATCTAGCCTCCCTAACTTAAAAATTAAAAGCATCTCCACGGTCCATCGCCCAACCCCTCGACACTGGACTAATCGATCAATAATGGCGGAATCTTCCATGGCGGCAATCCGCCGAGATGTCGGCACTGTTCCGTCTAAAGTTTTTGCTGCTATGTCCCGAATGGCTAGCACTTTGGATCCAGAGAATCCCGCTCCACGAATCAAAGCGTCGGGGACTGTCAGTAGATCTTCGGGCTTAGGAAAACGACGACTCGGAAAAAGGGCGATGAAACGGCACAAAATAGTTTCGGCTGCTTTTCCATGCAGTTGCTGATGTGCCACGGCGCGCACCAGGGATTCGAAAGGACTGCGTCGCGTTTCTGAAACCAATTGATACGGACCAATGCGATCAATGAGATTCCCAAGCGCGGGATCCGCTTTGCTCAAGAATTCAAGGGCGGAAAAAGTCACTTCGGCGGTGCGTTCGTCGGGGTTAGTTTTTGGATCTCCAATCGGACTTTTTCCGCTCGAAGCGGATCCGCCATTTCAACGGCAAAGTTCAACTGGCGATTTCGCAGGGCTAAGGCATCAACTCGGTCGGGTTCCGCTTGGATCACTTCCTCCAAGGCATCCAAAGCGGACTTAAGATGCCCCAGCACCCGATGGGTCTCCACACTATCCAATAGAAGTCGAATCCGTTGACGAGGTGTGCCGCCTCGGGCCGCTAGGGCAATAGCATACCACTCTTCCGACTTGGCAACCCGAGCCTGACTCCAATACATTCGTGCTATTTTCTCTGCCAAAACCGCGTTATTTGTCGCCATCGGATTCTCCTCGAGAATTGCACATAGCGGTTCTACTGCGCGTCCTAATCGTTTATCGAAATTAACCTTACGAACCAACGCATAGGCCGATAAGGGGCTATTTGCCATGGCGAGCATTTCACCATATTGCATTGGGTTCAGTCGAAAGGGGCGATAGAGCGGATCTCCGATTGCCACGGTCTGCCATGACAGTGCTGGGCGACAGGCCATCGATGCCTCACCAAAAGTCATTCCGAGATAGCCCCAACGTTCGAGAAAAATCCCTGGGTGCGGAGTTAATGCCAGAAACGGTTCGGCCACACAGCCCAAAGTACAGGTCACACCTCGAGCCAGCAGGGGCCCCACCCAGTTTTCATCCGCTGAACGAATATTGGCGGCGCTAAACGAATGCAAATGATACCCGAAAGCTCCGGGCATAAATTCCATCGTGGGCCGGACAAAGGGTCCTGTGACGCCCGACTCATACCAACCGGCATAGATCCCAATCTGGCTCATCGGATAACCTAAGCGAAATGTCTCAGGTTGATTATCAACAAAGGTTTCAAAGCCTAAACGCTTCGATGCTGAGGCCACATTGGTGAGCATGTCATCCCCAGACGCATAGGCTCCATTAGTTATGTTACGTAAATCGATATAAGCATGCCCCCAAAGCCCCTTGGACTCAGCTTCCATCGCTTTATCCACCAAACCCATAGCAATTTGGGGAGTGGGTCCGTCGAGGCGAGTGACCACAAAAGCTCCATTCTGTGCTTGGATCATCGAAGCATTGGTGGTCCCAGCAAACGGATTTTGGGCGATACCAACAAACTTCGAATGGCCCAGTCGGGGAAGCAGAGCCAAATCGTCGTCGACTGAAGCATCGTTCCGTCGGATAAAGTC
The DNA here is from genome assembly GCA_009695405.1 of Pedosphaera sp. Taxonomy (GTDB): domain Bacteria; phylum Verrucomicrobiota; class Verrucomicrobiia; order Limisphaerales; family UBA9464; genus SXXZ01. The sequence goes on from SIAZ01000023.1 coordinate 7,593, forward strand.
CGGAACTCCGTTGGTATCTTCCCTGAATCCTGGATCATTTTGGATGTACCAAGGCACGCCGTAACAAAGTAAAAGATACCGAATACGAGATTTCGTTAAAGTATGCTTCTTCCCAGCAGGAATCCCCTTCGAAGCCCGAACTGTCTCTTGGGTCCAAGTCGCCAAACCTTGAGAGGTCATCCACGACATCAAGGGTTCTTGAAGTCCACGGATGTAGTCTTCTCTTGATAGGGCGCCAACTAAAGGCAGGTTAAACCCCTTCATCTGTGCTGAGGGTACAGCCCGTTTTCGAAGGTAATGTTCGGCGACCGAACGAGACTCCTCTGAGCGTGAATTAAAAATCACCAAGACCTCTTCTCCCTCCCCTGAATAGGCTGAGGGAATGAGGGTAAAGCACAGCAAGAAAAAGGGGAACCGCCCCATCACACAGTTGATAAGCGTCGCCCAAACTCTCTTTAATTTCTTAATCAAAGTTAGTGCCTGAGAGGGAAAAAGACTTTTTTGGTTTATTCTCCATCCCATTCCCTCTTCAACACAATGAATCATCGGGCTCTTAGAAAAAATTAAGCAGGCAAACTCTCCGACAAACTCAATCGCTCCCGAATGTGGGTCATCAAAATGGCATAAGTCTCCTCTGGAGTCTGTCCGGTATTATTAATCCGGATGGCATCCAAGGCGGGTATCAGCGCCCCTTGCTTGCGATTAATATCCATACTGTCGCGCCAAGCCCCATCCGTCGATCCGCCTCGACCTTCAATCCGCTTCTGTCGTTCTATAGTATCCGCTTCAAGAAAAAATTTTACAGGAGCCAAAGGGAATACTTCTGTCCCTATATCCCGCCCTTCCATAACCACCGGTCCACGTGCCGCACATTCTCGCTGCTCCGCCACCATCCAATCACGGACTTTACCAATCTGCGCCACAATGGGCACGGCCTTCTCTACCGCGTCTGTGCGGATTTCTTTAGCCGGAAAATAATCATCCACATGCAACCACGCCTGCCCGTCAACGATCTTCATCTCCGCCTTCCAACTTCGCAATTGACGAGCAATAGCTCGCTCATCATCCAAAGACATTGGCTTCTCTAATCGCATCCCTTTACGCATGCAGTACCAAGCCAAAGTGCGGTACATCGCACCGCTATCAACATAAGTGTAGTTCAGAACTTGGGCCACCCGACGAGACAATGTCCCTTTCCCTGAGGCACTCGGTCCATCCACCGCAATAACTTGGGGTAACTTCATCGTAACAGGTAGTTCAGACTTCACTCGGCGACTAACGCGTGGAGGGGCAGTGGCTGACCGGTTCGCGGGTCGAGCACTGTCACCCCCAGTCCCTGTGGAGCTGCCATGGAGAGTTTCTGAAAAAAATTGGGGAAGGTCTTCCGAACGCACACGGGATTTCTGAGTCTCAATCCCCCTACTTTCAAGCTGAGAGTCGCAAAACACATCGCTATTCGGTGATCGTCATAGGTCTCAACCTCCGCTCCATGCAACTCTGATGGCTCCACAATCAGGGTATCTCCGACCTCAATAATCCGAGCGCCACACCGCGTTAATTCGGTTCTCAATGCCTGAACTCGTTCACATTCTTGGACTCGTAATCGACCAAGATCGGTGAAACGGACTGTTCGCCCAGATAAGGGAGCTAAAGTAATCGCAGTCATAATGCTATCCCCTAAATCTCGTTCACGAGAGACTTCCTCCGGTAAATCCATGAAGTGAGGATAACGCGCGTCCACTTGCCAACCGGAATCAGGCCAGTGATTCACGCCGATTCTATCTCGTCCCAAAAGCTGAGCAGCACCCAAAAAATAACTTCCACTCGAGGCATCGGGCTCGATCTGAAAATGACCTCCTTGCTCGGGGAATTCGGCGATTAAACGTCGTGTCATTTCCACATAAGGCAATTGATCCGCATTGGCCCCAGTCACGGACACTTGCCATCCCGCGAATCGTGCGGGCATTAAGAGGGCAGAGGCATATTGGGAACTCTCCAACACACTCACTTCACACTGAGCCACTCTGGGGCCAGTTCCAAAAATAAGTGCTGGCAAATGATTATCTGACGATTCCACTCGATATCCTAAGGTGCGAAGGGCAGCAAACAGTCCTGCCTGCGGGCGTTGATGCATACGAGGAACTCCCGACAAACGAAAAACCCCTTCGCCCAGACACACCATGGCTGCCAAAAAACGTGCTGCCGTTCCCGCATTACCCACAAAAAGTTCCAGTGGATGGGTTACGCTACCGGTGTTTGGTATTCGCCCTCCCAAGCCTTGCACTCGGATAATTCGATTCGCGTCCTCGGCGGGATCGAGTTGGACATCCACCGTGAAACCCAACTGACGAAGGCAGCCTGTCATGACTTGAGTGTCTTCACTCCACAATGCTCCATTCAAGGTGACCTGCCCCGAGGCAAGTGCCGCCAAAATGAGGGCACGGTTCGTGATACTTTTTGACCCTGGCACAGTGATCATCGATCGCGATTGAAACTGTAACGGAGGGACTATTTGGATAAGGTCCGGAAGGGGCATAGTTCGAAGGGGGGCTAGGAGCCTATTTCCGGATAACGACTCTGCCGACGTTCCTGAGCTTGTTTGAAAAACTCTTCCACCGCTGGGCCATCTCCTTCGTCTAAGGCTCGACAAAACTCTTGAAGATCCTCAATAAACACCCCCAAAACACGGGATAAATTCCGACGATTGCCTAGGGCAATATCTCTCCACATCGACGGAGAACTCGACGCAATACGGGTGAGGTCACGAAAACCTCCGGCACAAAGTTCTGCTTGGGCTTTAGGATGTGCTGGACTTAAAATATAATTAGCTAAACCTGCGGCCACTACATGGGGCAGGTGGCTCGAACGCCCCACCAAATCATCATGAAGCATTGGATTCATCCGTAAAACCCGAGAGCCCAAGGACTCCCACAAAGTGGTCACTTTTTCGAGTGCAATGGGAGGTGTAGAGCTTGTAGGAGTGACGACACAAACGGCTTTCTCAAATAAATCAGCGCGTGCAAAGGCGGGACCATTCTTCTCGGCACCGGCCATTGGATGACTGCCCACGAAAAGAACCCCGGCCTCCGCTGCCAGCGTTTCCAAATCGGCAACCACCGTTGACTTAACACTGCCTACATCGGTCACTAAACAGTCGGGGGTCAAGAAGCGCTTGAACTCAGAAAAAAGACCAGCCATTTGGCTCACTGGCGAACAGAGAACCACCAGATCGGCTCCGTTGATGGCTTCCTCTATATTGCGGGTGCAACGATCAACCACACCTAATCCCAGACATTCGGCAACGGAAGCTTGGCGTCGAACAAACCCGTGAACCTCATCCACGAGACCACGTCGCTTCAAAGCCAAACCGAGGGATCCCCCCAAAAGACCGACACCCACCAAGGTTACTTTTCGGAAATGCACCGGCCAGAGCTTAAAGGATGAACCCAGTGAAAGGGAAGTCCGGATGACACCTAGGTCTGGATCCACCGCCTCGCCGAATTCTGGCACCTGAAGAGCCCGTTAAAGAGGTTTAAAAGCCGAAAATTCCCTCACCCTCAACGCCGCATTGCCGCTCCTGCGCCGCCTGCTAAGGCTTCAATTTCGGCTGCACTGAACTGAGAGGTGTCGCCTCGGGTGGTGTGAACCAAGGCCGCATGGGCCAAGCCAAAATCCAACGCCGCTTGGAGTCCCGTTCCTATTAAAATCCCCCGAATGAGTCCAGCCGCAAAGGCATCCCCTGTCCCCACTCGATCGACAATCTCTAGGTCGCGGTAAATCCGGCCGTCGAACCACTCTCCCATTTCCCAGACAAACCCACTTAAATCATGGCGATCTCCGCTATGTGTAGTTCGTTCGGTTCCAGCGATCCATCGAAGATTAGGAAAAGCAGAGGCAACAGCTCCCACCAAGGTTTGCAAGGATCCTTCCGGTGCATTTTGCCCTAGCAAAGCTCGGAAACCGTCGCCACTCCCAATCAACATTTCTGATAGACCGACAAACTCGCGATTGGTGGCTGCTGCCTCGGCTGATCCAGCAAGAGCCGCTCGAAAATTGAGATCGTAACTGACCGATGTACCCGCTGCCCGAGCGGCTTCCAATGCTACCCGCAGTGTCGCGCGTGTTGATTCAGATAAGACCGCAAAAATCCCGCCTGTGTGCAGCCAACGGACCCCTTCTTTCTCAAAGAGCTGCAACCAATTTACATCCTCGGGCCGCATCGCGCTGGCACTCGAATGACCTCGGTCAAAAAGCGCCATCCCCCCTCGGACACCTGTCCCAATCTCAGCAAAATAAAGCCCAACTCGATTCCGTCGACCGACGCCGTCATGAGTCTCAATCGCGACATGATCGACATCCATACCCACTGCGCGAGCATGATTAAGAATCAGGGATGCCAGTGCATTCTGCGGCAATTTACTTACAAAAGCGGTCTTCAACCCCAATCGAGCGCAGGCATAAGCCACATTGTATTCGCCACCGCCGACATCCACTTCGAGGGACCGAGTAAACTCGATTCGACCGGGCCCCGGTGGGGACAGTCTGACCATACATTCGCCCAAAGCGACCACATCATGACGGGCAACAGTTGACACAGGGTGAGAAGGAAACTTAATGCGATAATAAAACCAAGCGAGAAAGACTTAAGTCGCCATCAATTTAAAGGCGAGAAGGGAAAAAAGCATTCCAGCAACGCCAACCAATGTCTCGCAAACCGTCCACGTCTTCAGGGTCTGCCCGACGGTCAGTCCTAGGCTATCTTTAACCATCCAAAAACCGGAATCATTCAGATGACTCAGAATCAACGATCCGCAGCCGATGGCGCAAATGATCAACGCAATCTGATGCTGATTAAGTTCAGGATGAACGGCCATAACCGGAACCAGAAGACCGGAGGCAGTGGTTATAGCAACGGTCGCAGAACCGGTCGCAATACGGATAAAGGCCGACACCATCCAACCATAGAGCAAGGGACTTAAATCGACGGCTGAACCGGCTTTGCCGATGGAATCTGCCACACCAGAATCCCGAAGCACTCGGGCAAAACCGCCGCCGGCAGAAATCACCAACAGCGTCATACCTACAGTCGCAATACTTCCTTCGGTAAATTTAAGTATTTGGGTTCGGCTATAACCGCAACGAGTGCCAATCGACCAAGAAGCAAAGAGCACCGCCGCCAGTAATGCCAGCGTTGGATGGCCAATAAACTGCGCTGCTTCGCGCCAACTATTTCCCTTGGGCAAAGTTAACTCCGCCACCGTTGCCACTAGCATCAGGCAGACCGGTGAAAGAATACTAAACAAGGTCAACCCAAAACCAGGCAAACGAAAGCCCCGATCTAAAGCCTGCGACTTAGACACAATCGGTGGCGGATTTGCCGCAATCCGATTCACAACGAATCGAGCATAAAGAGGCCCCGCGACTGCGGCTGTCGGAATACCGATGACAAACCCCCAAAAAAGGACCAATCCCATACTCGCCTTCAGAGCTTCAACCGCCACAACCGGCCCCGGATGCGGCGGCATTACCCCGTGCATGACTGACAAACAGGATAACAGGGGCAAGGCCAGTCGGAGGAAAGGTTGTTTGGTTTCGTATGTCAGGGTTAGGAGGATAGGTAAGAGCAGCACCAACCCCACAGCAAACCAAGTAGTGAGTCCTATCGCTAGCGCCAGTGCCATGATGCACCATTGAATGTGTTTGGGGCCAAATAACGCACTAAAACGCTTGGCCAAAACTTCAGCCCCCCCCGATTCTGCTAATAACCGTCCCAACATTGTTCCAAGCGCAATCACCGCCGCCGTCCCTGTCATCGTAGCCCCCAATCCATCACCAAAAGATTTAATCACCGCCAAAACTGTGTACGACGAAGATTTACCCCCCATTGTAACAAGGATTTTACCGGTCGCATCACGCGCCGGCACGTCGAGTAAGATAACCGCACCCAATCCAACCACCAATGAGGCTAGAAGTAGGGAAATAAAGGCATTTACCCGATACTTTGTGATCAACACCACCAACGAACTGATGGAGAGAAGAGCGAGGGCGATAAGCTTCCAATCCTGAGCGTTCATGGGAAACCCAAGAGTGCCACAGACCCTAGGGCGATGGGAAGCGGCGTGCTTCAAGGAAAAGCAATCGCTCTGAGTCTAAAGAGTCATGTAGCCTGTAAAAAAGTTGTTTGACGGTGCTAAATCCGCAAAAATGTTTCTTCGCCTTTTGAAAAACTTGTTTCGATTCAGTCGACATCCTTAATCTGAGCCGATCTCGACCCACACCTTACACTGAATGATATCCCCTTCCTTACCGCCTCGAGGAAAAAATCAGGATCCCATCCGCTCTTACCTTTTAAAAATCGCTTGGGCCGCTTGTCTCGGTTTAAGTCTAACTGGGTGCCGCCCCACTCCCGTCTCGTCGACGGATGATGCAAAAGAACCCGCCAAACCCCTAGTGCTACACGCACTCAATACTGGGTTTCGGCTCGTGCCCATTTTTTTAGCAACCGATTACGGATTTCTCATCTCTAATATTGGCAATGAAGATCATCCCAAAGCACAAATCAGCGTCGGATTACGTCAAGAGAAACGAGTGATACACTGCTGTACCCTCTCCGAGTTCGAAACAGCTCTTCAGACCTTACCAAAAGGAGTTACCCTTTATCGCCATCAAAGGTGCCTCGTTCCCGCTGGATATGGCCTGGATGAGGCTTTTCTCTTTGGCATGGAAGCAACCCTGGATAACGCCTCAAAAAACGGACTTACTTTGGCAACCGATCCCGTGGTCACCTGCCTCTGCGGTAAGTAAGGCAAATTCAACCGCTGATGAAACGGCCGTTTTGAAGCAGAGGGACTTTGAACCTGCCCATAAACAACTCGCTTTGAGGTTAAATTCCTGTTGTATCTATCGAGTCCGGCCCACTTACTCCGGACCCCTTGAGGGCGAATTCCTTCAGTTGTTTTTTCTGAAACGCCCTTGAGAATTTCCTGAATCAGAGACCGACAGACCCCGTCACCCGCCCCGCCGATGAAGCCAAATTCTCTACCCGACTTCCATTCCACTGAACGCCAATCGCGGCGCCACTTCCTGAGCACCTGTGGGATGGGAATGGGATCGGTGGGACTCGCCTCGCTTATGGGATCCTCAGGATGGCTCAGTCCTCAAGTTCATGGGGATAATTTTATTAATCCTTTATCGCCGAAGGCGGCCCAGAAAGCCGCGCGAGCAAAAAGGATCATCCACATTTTTGCAAATGGAGGTCCCTCTCACGTAGACACCTTTGATCCCAAGCCCTCTCTCGACCGCTGGCACGGTAAGGAAATCCCCGTTCACTTTGCGACCGAAAGAAAAACAGGCTCGGCTTGGCGATCGCCCTTTTCCTTTAAACGTTACGGAAAAAGCGGGACCGAGATCAGTGAACTTTTCTCTAAAACAGCCGAATGCGCCGACGATATGTGCATTATTCGCTCAATGAAAGCGGATGTACCCAATCATGAGCCGTCACTCCTCCTGATGAATTGCGGAGAAGCGCGTCAAGTGCGACCTAGCTTTGGTTCTTGGGTCACCTACGGCTTGGGCAGTGACAACCAAAATATGCCAGGTTTTGTGGTGATGTGTCCTGGTGGTTATCCGATTCAGGAGTCCCAAAATTGGCAGAGCGGTTTCCTGCCTGGCACTTATCAGGGCACGTACATCAATACCGAACATACCCAAATTGATCGACTGATCGAGAATATCTCCAACCACCATACTTCTCCCTCAGCTCAACAGGCCCAACTGAATCTCCTGCGGCAACTCAATAGCCGACATCGTTCCGAACGCGATGCCGATCCTCAAATTGATGCCCGTATTCAAAGCTTCGAACTGGCCTACAGAATGCAAATGGACGCGACCGATGCCTTTGATATCCAACGGGAACCCGCGCACATCCGAGCCCTGTACGGCGAAGGAATTCAAGCGCGTCAACTCCTCATTGCTCGACGCCTCGTCGAACGGGGTGTTCGTTTTGTTCAGGTTTGGCACGGGGCCGGTCAACCTTGGGATAATCATGACGACCTCGAGACCAATCACCGGCGACTTGCGAGAGAATCGGATCAACCGATTGCCGCTTTACTCAAAGACCTGAAACAACGCGGTCTGTTGGACGATACTTTGGTAATTTGGGGAGGTGAGTTCGGTCGCACTCCCACCGTTGAACTCCCAACGCCGGGGGCCAATTCCGGCAAAATTAATGGGCGCGATCACAACAATCATGGCTTCTCCATGTGGTTAGCCGGTGGGGGAGTCAAAGGCGGATCCGTTTATGGTTCCACCGATGAGTTTGGCTTCGCCGCCGCCGAAAACCCCGTCCACGTTCATGACCTTCACGCCACACTGTTGGCACTTCTTGGATTCAACCACGAAACCTTCACCTACAGACATGCAGGTCGTGATTTTCGACTCACCGATATTCATGGACGTGTAGTGCCCGAAATAATGGCCTGAAATAATGGCTTAGCCTGACCTCATTGCGACATTCCTCTCACTCGTTCGCTCCGTTGAATGTTTCAGGGCGCCATCCCACAAAGCTCAGGGGCTTACTCCCTAGGCGTCCATTCAATTTTTACTCCGAAAAGTGAACCTCGAGTTTACCCGCAAGGTGATCTGCCACGGCTAACATTAAACGATTTCGAATCTCTTGCGATAAAGGTCTCGAATTTTCATCAACATAGAGCACACGTACTTTTGACAACCGAAATGCCTTTAGATCGTTAGTCAGCCCTACCCCAGCAAAAAGGGTAACTCCTTTCCTGCCGTTTGTTACAACCAGTGGGCTAACGTCTGGGTAGGTCCTCCAAGCACTCTGCGCCTTGAGAGTTAAAGGACACTCACTGCCGATCGCCCGGAGTATTGTGACATCTTGGGCGCCGATATCATCCCCAAATAAACAGGCCGCAAGATCTTCCGCCGGCGTCTCACTCAAATAGTAACCGCGCCCGTCCGCATTGGCAGATATCTTCCTGCCTCCAACTTCACGAAGCTCGCTCAGATATCGAAAAATAGTGCGCTCGCCGCACTCACATTCTCGACACAATCGGGCCAATGTCACCAAATTACCTTGCCTGAGTAGAAGATCAATTTTAAAGAGGGAAGAATACTTCATAGAAAACAAACCCGCAGAACCAAAGCGGAAGCACGACAGAAGAAAGTAGGCTAAATGCTCCAGAAATTTATCAGCAAGAATCCAAAAGTCAACAGTTTTTTAAAATAAAAAAATAAAACTTTTAATCTAACTAAAAATAATTAGAGCGTTTTTACTGAGCATTTCAAAACAATTTGACCTGAAATCTCTTTGTTGCTTTCATATTAAAAATTAAAATTTATTAAATTTCATTTATAAACCATTTGTAAACCATTTGTAAATTGTAGCAATCTCCTCTCCTTGAAACAATCAAGAAAGCCCCAAATAGCTCACCAAGCTAAACATTTTACTCCCTTGGCTCTCAATGGATTCGTCACCGTTTTAGTCTCTTTGCATGAGGCTCGACGGGAAATTCTCCGCAAACTCGACACGGAGATTCTCCCGAGATTTGATCAAGGGTTAGGTCTCGATGAGTTTGAGTTTCTCCTCGCGGTTGCCGGCTTGAAACCGGAGTCCGCCAACGCTGTAAGCACCTTCAAGCTCCAGAGAGAATTACATCTGTCGTCCACCACTATTCACCGGCGAATTCAAGGCCTGAGTCGCAACAATGCTTGGATCGAAGATTCAGGCAGTTCAATGAAGATTCAGATGAGCCGTGAGGGCTTGGGCCGTTGGATAAAACTAATGAATTTGATTCGTCAACAGGGTGTTCAATGGTTTCAGGGCACTCAGCGGGAAGACGCAATTCTACATCTCCGCTGGATGTCAGAGCTTCGGACTCGAGTTCTCTCTAGGAAATTTCGCCCACGCGATTCCCTAATTTCTTCATCTCAAACAAATTTAAAGACAGAACAAAATCTGGAACCGGCAACCTCTCTTTTAACTGATTTCGAAGGCGATAGTCCCCTTTTAAATCTTCTGGAAATTCTGCGGTCTGTTCGGCTTCTCACACCGCATATTCGTGATCTGGCAATCAGAGAAAAATTGTCTCTTAATCGAGCTGATTTGTTAGTGATTTTGGCCTTATTGCTACCTAGCGGCTTCATAGAACCAAATCATGAGAGCTTGAAATTAAAACAGAAACTGACCGCTCACCTTTCCCTTTCATCAACGCGAAACGAAGCTTGGCTCCCCTTCGCTGATCTCGCACGCGCCTTGGTTCACACGGTTCACTTCAATCAATCAATTTTTTCAAAAACAATGACCCAACTCTCCGGAGGTGAATTCCCTCTCGTAGAAACAGGTCCTTGGGACGGTCGCAGTAAAGCCGCACGCATCACTGCCGAGGGTTATCATCGAATCGTTCCCATCTGGGAAGGATACCGCCAGTTAGCCGAGGAACTATCCACAGATATTTCCACAAAGTGGCTGGCCGCCTCGCAAACTATTCAAAATCACCTGAGTATTCAGATCCCTCTCTCCCCAACACTGTGCCAAGAATTAGAACCGATCTATTCCGTCTCATCTCATCGAAAATCTCACTCGTCCATTCAGTCGATTACTCCCGAACTTCCTACAACCGAATCCGACCCTTGGATTATTCGCTTTCTTGAGGCATTGAGCCTTTTGGGCGGGGTAGCTACTCATATCGAACTCAAAAATCAGTTGGGTTGGACCGAATTAGATTACCAAGATATTTACCTCCTATTGGTTCACCGTAATAAAATAGAGGGACGAGTAAATGGCCCAACTGTCTCACTCGTTTCCGCACAGAAAACCTCTTGAGAAGCCCTAGTGATTCGATGACTCGGTCCTCACTCCGCAATGGCGAAAATCCACCTGCGGAAGACTCCCCTAAAATCGGAAGCCAAAGCCAATTTAAACTCCTCAGCCACTCTTCTTGAATCGTTCCTAAAGGCACCACAACCCCATGCTCCCAAGACAATGTCGAGATACTCGAAGGCATGAGCCACAGCCAAAACACGGCCGATTCTAGACCGCATCAAAACGGCTGACTTTTCCAATCCAACAACGGGAGCAAACGGAGCAGCGCAGGTAACAAAATCCAGCAGAACAGGCTTCCGAAGCAGTGCCCCATTACCTCCACGAAATAAAGGCACTTTTGGCGAAAGGATAACCCAATCGCTCGATTCCATCGCCACTTGTCTGCGGTGATACTCATAGAACGGATCTCCGAGAAGCGTTGCATAAAGTCCACTGGCTCGGCAGAGCAACTCTTCTTGAGTTGCTGCTCTATGAAGGAATCCTCCACCCGCTTGAATGCCATTGGCAAAGTTTAACACGAGGACCTGATTCGTTTCTCCAATAAATCGTTGCGCTACCTCAAGGGTGGTCTCTCTTCGAACTTCAATCTGTGTATTAAAAATTTTACATCCACTCGCCCACGGCAATTGACTGTCCGCACTCATCGATTTCTTTGCCCGTACAGAACCTTCAATCAATGCCGAAATATCAATCCACTGACTCTTGGATAATCGATATTCACCCGAAGTCATTACCAACAGCTCAATCAGAGTTTCTAACCAAGGATTAGGGCGACCTTGGAGTCGTAATATCTCACTGTAGGCGTCAAACTGAACCCAGAAGTTAGCAGTCTTCATTGGTTTTTCAGAGTAAAGCCGCAACCTGTCAAAGGATGTCAGTTGTCGGCTAATCACCCATCTTCATTGTAACTTTTCTGCTTTCGGCGTGTGTCGAATTCTCTTCGTCTTCACGACTAGGTCAGAACGAATTCAGCGCAAATACTGACTCCTGTTATCTCCCTGACGCTTCGTGTCAGTTCCTTAGGATAGGCTGGGCTCAGTCATGCAAGTTATTCCTCTAATCGGAACGGGGCAACGGTTTACACGCCCTTCTAAACCTATCGATAACTCGGTACTTATTACCCGACTCACCGCCATGGGTTTCTGGCCCCAAGAAGCTCAACCAGAAACACAAACTGCTCTAGCCATGGCGGATGTTTTCCCTTGGTGGATGACCACTCCCCTTGACCGTAACCAAAACGAAAATACGTATGGTCATCTTGGAAAATTACTTATCGAAAGTCATCTTGGATTCCTCTCTGAAAGCCAAAATGATTCGACTTCATTTGACTCAATTTGCTGCGGATTTCCGATTGGGTCTCCTAATAAATTTGGTGAAATATTACTGAAAAATGTCCAGCTGAAAACAAGGGTCAAAGACTGCGCAAATGATGATGAAATGGCAGCGACTTTGGTCGCGTTAGCGCACTTAGAAGTTTCTTTAGAAGGCGACTTCAATTGGTTTTCTAAAGCCGCACAGGTGTTGGCTTCTGCGGGAGATAATTTAATCGCCACACAACGCGCAATCGCCCGTTTATCTGTGGTTCACGGATTCCATAATCTGTGCCCCACTATTGGTAAAAGCTTGGCTTTGAATGATACCCAACTTTCGCTTGAGTGCTGTGACGCACTTCTCCGCTTAGGCGACGCAGGTATTTTTGAAATTGAGTCAGCTCTTGCTAAATCATCTAACTCGAATAAAGACGTTCTCTCCACCGCACTTGAATCTTTGGAGAGTGGTAGTCTCGATGGCCTTGATCCTTATTTAAACCATAGTGACTGGAGAATTAGAGCATCGGCTGTGCGTTTTGTATCAGATTTATTGGCTCGCGGAACGACCTCCGCTGCAGTAGTCCAAGAGGTCTTTATAGCTCGGATTAAGATCGAGGATGATTGCGATACTCGTTGGGTGCTTTCGGATGGATTATCTCAGGCCCTGTCGATAAATCCTGAAGCAGGGATCAACCGCAGTTTATCCCTTATTCGCGAGCTTGCCGGCGAAGGTTGCGCTCCTGAAGTTCTCGACGCACTTGCCTTCGGTGCCGGACCCCACTTGGATGCCCGAACCTTGGAACATGTTCGCGATCTTTTGGGCCCAGACTCCGATCGGACCCGTCGAGCATTAAATCGATGTCTAACTTGGGTCGAAGGCGTTATTCCTCAAACGGTCGATTGGATCTGCCCTCAGGTTATCAAATTACTTCAATGGGGACGTCCAACTTTGCCTCCATCGGTTGAGCCTTGGTTTAACGGCTCCCTAAAAATGGAGAACCATCTCCTGACTGTCACCTTGTATAGCGAGAATTTGCCCGCTCCGGTTAGTTGCTGGGCTATCCAACATCTGAGTAAAAGTCCAGAAATGGCTACTGTCTGGGAACAAGTGTCAGTCTCTGCCTGCAATCGAGGCGATGACGAGATTTGGGCTCTCTTCACCGGTGCTCTTGCCGCCTCTCGTGTCCCAACCCGTATACACCCCGTGGAATTACGCTGCGCTGTCGGCCTCAAGGGGCCGATCTGCACGCCACCCTCTTGGGCAGGCATCGGTCGACTTTTAGCGATCGCTTCTAGTCCACTCTCCTGCTCTAAAACCGCTATTTATCTTCTTTCTGGCTTGGGCCCAGATGTTCGAGAATTAGCTCGTCACGCATTATCCACTGTTCCCTTAGGAAGTAGGCCAAAAAACTCTATTACGGTCCTACCACCGCGCGACGGGGTCGGGCCGCGACGCACTAATGCCTCTCCTCTAGAACTACCTCTGCTCCGGCCAGATCGACCCGAACTTTTTGAGCCAGCACTCCAGCCTCTCTTCGGGATGCGTCCATCGGGTTGGAACTTTTCAAACCAACAGTTGGAAGGCCTGATCGTCGCCTGCCAACATGATGTCGCTTGGGGTAATGACCTCTTTCCTTGGTCGAATCGTGTCTGCTTGATCCCTCTTCTGGAATCATCAACCCCACACCGTATCCAGCAGGCTGTCATCGCCTGCACGATGAGCTCAGTCGTGGAATTACGCGAGATCGGTGAAGTCATCGCTGCCACTGCGAATTGACTCAAAAAGAATGTTACCGAAGGCGAGGTGAAATGGTTTGAGGAAACCATACGTTGACTCAAAAAGGGTGTTACCGAGCTATGGACACCAAAATGAGTCAAAAAACACGAACCGAGGTGCTGGCCAAGAGGCGTGAT
>SIAZ01000024.1 GCA_009695405.1 Pedosphaera sp.
CCTCGCCTTCGTGCCTTCGGTAGTTACTCTTAAATTCTTTGATGGTATCAAAATGTAAAAATAGATTTACCTTCTTCTTCAATTCTGATCAGGTTCTCTCTACCGAGTGACTTAAAAACAAAATCTTAAGAAAATTAAGTGAAAACTATGTCCTTCCCGAATCGAGCCGAAATTAATAAATCTCCACAGATGCCCCCAAAAATTACTCGTCTAAACCTTAGCTTGAAACAGCAGCCAATAAGTCGAATTTGTTCCTTATTTGGCCTAATCTTGGCGGTCCTCTGTGCTGCCCTCCCCAAACTTTCGGCGGCTGCGCCCACCCTATCTGTCGGGCCTCTAACCGTACTTGAGGACGGGGTGTACACTTTCAACTCGGCTAATTTTGACTTAACCGGTGGGAACAGTGGGGCCATTAATTCCATCAAGATCACCTCGATTCCAACGAACGGTGTACTCAGTCTTGCGTCGGTCTCAGTTACCAATAATCAGGTCATTCCTTACTCCGAAGTCGGGAGCCTTAAGTACGCCCCGCAGGAGAATGCGAATGGATCGATAGGTTTCTCTCTCTTCGCAAATCAAGTAGGCAATACCGATCCCAGCCCAGCCGTCACTGCCACAATTAGCATTACAGCGGTGAATGATCTCCCGAGTGCAAATCTCGTTGTTGTCACCAACGTCGCCGGGGTTACGTGGAGCAGTTTAACCATTGCATCGAAATCGTGGCAGTCGATTGCCTCCTCTTCCAACGGTCAGACTTTGGTTGGAGTCGTGGACGGCGGCAATGTCTACACATCGAACAACCAAGGCGAGGTCTGGATAGAGCGTGATTCTTCCAGAAACTGGGAAGCGGTTGCTTCCTCGACCGACGGAACCAAATTGGTCGCGGTCGTTCAAAATGGATTTGTCTATACCTCCTCAGATTCTGGTGCTACCTGGACCCAACGGACCACTGCTGGTTCCTTACCGTGGTCATCAGTGGCCTCTTCGGCCGATGGATCTGCGATTGTAGCAACTGCTGCCCTTGGTAAAATTTACTCATCCTCCGACAGTGGTGTCACTTGGCTCAGTCGCGCCACATCTTTAAATTGGAGTGATATTGCCTCATCCAACGATGGAAATAACTTAGTTGCCTCCGTTTTCGGTGATTTTATCTACACTTCAACCGACCGTGGCACTAATTGGACTCAACGTGCCTCAGGGAAGCTTTGGGCCACAGTGGCCTCCTCAGCCAATGGTTCAAAGTTAGTTGCTGCAGAATTCAACGGTTCAATCAGCACGTCCTCCGACAGTGGAGTAACGTGGATTGAACAGGCAGGTTCGGGAATTGGTGCTTGGTCCTCCCTCGCTTCTTCGGCGGATGGTATGAAACTTCTTGCTAGCACCAGTGGTGGTAAACTCTACACCTCCTTTGACAGTGGCGTTACTTGGGTCGCGCGTGACAGCAATCGCAATTGGTCTGCCGTCGCCTCTTCCGCAAACGGTGACACTCTGTTCGCAAGTGTCTATGGTGGAATTCTATACCGCTCCTTCGATCAGTTTGTGCCATCCTCCGTCACCTTTGCTGAAGACAGTGGTGTATTTACTAATGCGAACTTCCTCACGGCTTCCGCAGGACCGGCTAACGAATCCAATCAAACTCTCAGTTTTGTTTTGTCCGGTTTCAATACGAGTTCCTTCTTGGTGCCTCCTGCAATTAGTTCTACCGGCACCTTAACCTTCACTCCTGCAACTAACTTCTTCGGAACTGAAACGGTCACCGTCAATGTTAATGATGGGTTGGACACGGTGTCCGCGACTCAGTTGGACCGATTCAAAATCGTAGTTACTAATACCGACGATGCGCCCGTCTTGGGCTCTTTGACGATCAATGGCACAGAAGATGTCGTCATGGCATTTAACTCCTCTACCTTCACGACTAACTACAGCACAATTGACACTTTAGCTGTTAAACCTGCAGTGAGCTACACAATCGAGACCTTACCTAGTAAGGGATCGCTGTTCCTTTCTGGTGTCCCAGTAACTCAATCGCAGATTATTACTGCAGCGAATGTCAGCAATCTAACCTACGTGCCGCAGCTAAATACGAGCGGAACAAATGTATTCCGAGTTTCAGCTTCCGACGGAATTTTGTCGAGTCCGAAGGGCACTAATGCGGCCCTTGTAACGTTGGTCTTCAGCCCAGTCAACAACCCTCCAGTTGCGGTCGCCCAAGTTCTTAGTGCAGTAGAAGATACTGCTCTCTCAATTTTGCTGTCGGGAACAGACGCAGACGGTGATGCTTTGACAATTAGTGTGGTGGATGGACCGATCAATGGTACCTTCTCTGGATCCGTCTACATTCCAAATCCTAACTATTCGGGTCTAGACCGCATCAACTTTAAAGTTAAAGACGCTAGTCTTTTCTCCCTCGTTGAGACCGTCAGCATCACGGTGGTCCCTGTCAATGACGCGCCGGTATTGGGAGCAGTGGTTGTAGCAGGTAGTGAGGAAACCACCTTCTCCTTCTCCGCAGCGATTTTCTCCTCGAAATACAGCGATGTCGAAAGTGATCCATTGGCCAGCATCACCGTCAAAACCCTCCCACCGACCGGCGCCCTCAAACTGGGCGACACACTCGTGACTGCCTCTCAAGTGATCCCAGTTGCGCAATTGTCTGGCTTGACATACACGCCTAGCGCTAACGAATTTGGACCCAAAACATTCACGGTTGTTGCCTCGGACGGTGTTACCTCGTCAGCAGCGACAACCGTAACCGTCGTCCTAGCTAATCTCCCAGACGCCCCGACTTTAGTTTCCTTCTCAAAGAGTTTGAACGAGGATTCTACGCTTGTCTTTGCTTCAGATGATTTTTCTTCGAAGTACACTGACTTCGATACGAATGGAGTGACTCTTGCGAGTATCAAGATTCAAAGTCTCCCCACAGTCGGCGTGCTCAAAAATGCCACTACAAATGCCGTAGTTGGTTTGGAGTTAACGACTAGTCAGATCGGTGGCCTTACCTACAACCGTGGGCTCAACTTGAATGGCGAAGAATCATTTACTGTAAGTGCCTCTGACGGGACTCGCTGGAGTGCACCGGCCGTGGTGACCTTGATCGTTGTTCCGGTGAATGATGCTCCAAGCGTTACGATTCCGGCATTGACTCAAAAGTATGTGGGTCAAAATCTGGCCACAAATGCCAACCTGCCGCTTGTGGCTTGGAAGTCAGTCTCGTCCTCTTCTGACGGTTCGAAACTCGTCGCAGTGGCCGATAACGACAATATTTATGTCTCGAGCAACTCCGGTGCGAATTGGCTGGCGAAAGCTGATGTCCGTCAATGGAACAGTGTTGCGAGTTCGCTCAACGGTCAGGTGCTAGCAGCAACTGTTAAGCAAGGCAAAATCTATGTGTCGAGCGACTCAGGGACTAGTTGGATAGAGCGTGATTCCGACCGGGCTTGGCGTTCGATAGCTGTTTCGAGTAACATTATGGCCGCTGTGGTTAACAATGGTAAGATCTATGTCTCTCTAGATTCTGGTACAACCTGGACGGCTGGAGGGACAGATCAACTTTGGAACTCAGTGGCTGTGTCTGCAGATGGAAGTCGGTTGTTGGCCTCAGTGTTCGGCGGTTCACTGTATACTTCTTCTAACAAGGGTACAAACTGGACGGCTGTGGCCAGTCCGAAGTTCTGGAACTCTGTTGCACTGAATGCTGATGGCTCCAAGATGGTTGCAACTGAATCCGGTAAGAAAATTTGGACCTCCGGTGACTCTGGAGCTACTTGGGTTGCAAGTGCGAATGCTGGAGATAAAAACTGGTCGTCGGTGGCGATTTCCGCTGATGGTACTCGAATCTTAGCAGGGGTAAACGCTGGTAAGCTTAACCTGTCAATCGATGGCGGGATTAATTGGATGGAGCAATCCTCTAGTGCTAGTTGGAGTTCTTTGGCGGGTTCGGTGGACCTCAAGAAAGTTGTTGTTACTGCGATCGGCAGTTCTGTTTACACCTCCAGTGACTTCACTATTGATCTGGAGATTACCGTGCTTGAGGACAGCGGGGCCTACACCTATGCTAACTTCGCAACCAGTCCTTCAACCGGGCCGGCAAACGAAGCATCACAGACTCTTAGCTACTCTGTATCCGTTAGTAATCTGTCCTTTGCTCATGGAACAAACTTGTTTGTCGGTACACCCACGATCGACTCCAATGGTACGCTAAGCTTCGTGTCAGCGCCGAACGCGATTGGTTCGGCAAGACTGACAGTGACCGTCAAAGACAGCGGCGGTTTGACCAACATCCTAGGCACCCAACAAGGTGTTGACGCAGCTCAAGTGGGGAACTTTATGGTTGTCGTGACTCAGGTCGACGATATTCCGACCGCAGTCTCTCAGAATGTGGTTGTCATTGAGGACACACTTAAGGCGATTACTCTAACTGGGTCCGATCCAGAGAATTCCGTCTTGACCTTCAGGATTGTTGAGGCACCGAGCAAAGGCGTCGTGAGCGCTACTAACCTTTCAACTTTTAACTATACTCCCAACGCAAACGCGGTTGGTGCTGATAGCTTTAAGTTCTGGGTGGCTGACAGTACTTCTACATCTGCAGTCGCAACAGTTTCAATCACCATCACCAACGTGAATGATCTTCCCGTGGCAACGCCCAAGTCGGTTAGCACTGAGGAGGACACCGCCTTGACGATCGCCTTGGATGGCACGGACGCTGATAATGACGCTCTGACTTACTCCGTTGTGACCGTACCAACCAAAGGTACCTTAACAGGAACTGGGTCGACCCGCGTCTATACTCCAACGGCGAATCTCAGTGGTCAGGATAGCTTCACTTTTAAGGTGAACGATGGTCTCGGTGATTCCGCTGCAAACGCGACGGTAGCCATCACAATCATTCCAGTTAATGACTCACCAACCGCTACAAATCAGGTGGTTAATCTTGTCGAAGGTGGCGTTAAAAACATCGTTTTGACCGGAAGCGGTGTTGAGACTGGCCGAAGCCTTGTGTACACAGTACTCACGCAACCGAAAAAGGGTGTGCTGACTGGAGCGCTGACTGGAACCACTGTTTCCTTAGATTACACACCGTCATCTAAGCAAAATGGGAGCGACTCATTTACCTTTAAAGTGAGCGACGGTTTTGAAAACTCCGGTGTTGGTACCGTCACTTTAAATATCACCAACATAAACGACATTCCGACTTTCGATATACCGATAGCAAAGAAGCCGGGTGGTGAGAATCCAGTCTGGACAAAATTGACTAATGCAATTGCCGCTTGGAATGGTGTTTCGTTATCCACTAATGGCAGCATGGTGGCTGTTAGTTCGTCCACCTCTCTCCTTATTTCGACGGACGGGGGTAACACCTCCACGAACGCTATGTTGCCTGGAAGTGGTGCTTTTAAAGCCGTGGCTGTCTCAGCCAGCGGTTCAAAGATCTTGGCGGCTCGCGGAGATCAATTGTACACATACAGTGGTGGAAATTGGACGTCGTCAAGTACTCCTCCTTCAGCGAGCTGGGTGTCAGTTGCCTCCTCTGCTGATGGAGTAAAGTTGGCGGCTGTGGGCTCTAATAAAATGCCTTATGTCTCAACCAACTCGGGTAGTACTTGGGCTTCGGTCGGGACAGCTCACGATTGGCAGTCGATTGCCTCCTCATCGGACGGTAGCAAACTTGCAGCAGCTGCCTACAATGGAGCGATCTACACGACAGTGGACGGTGGCACGAACTGGACGGCGCGCACGGTGGTCGGTAGCGCGAATCGATACTGGTCGTCCATTGCTTCCTCTGCCGATGGTCTAAAATTAGTCGCTGCGGAACTTAACGACCAGATCTTTACCTCAGCCGACGGAGGGGTTACTTGGTCTGCTCGCGATTCAAAACGCGCTTGGTCGTCAGTTTCATCATCTAGCGATGGTAAGTTCCTGGTGGCTGGTGTTTACGGTGGTAAACTTTACTACTCGGATGACTCCGGTTTGACTTGGACTGCCAAGGATCAGGATCGCGTGTGGGGTTCAGTTGGGATCGCTGGAGACAGCGGTAACGCTGTGGCAGCCGTCATTGACGGCGCCTTGTACCGAGCACTTGGCTACGATACGGAATCAACGGTGACCGTATTGGAAGACGAAGTGATCAACTTGCCTAGTTTTGCGACCAACATTTCTGCAGGACCGCTAGAGTCAAATCAGGTGCTGACCTTTGTTCTAACCAGCAGCAACACTAACCTTTTCTCTGTTGGGCCGTCGATCAGTGCTTCTGGCACTCTCTCCTTCACACCCGCTGCGAACGCAACCGGCACGGCATCGGTGGAAGTCTACCTTCAGGATGACGGTGGAACTGCTGCTGGTGGTGTTAACAAGTCGGTAACTAAGAAGTTCAACGTTGTCATCACGCCAGTCAATGACGCGCCGGTGGCTGTCTCTCAGACCGTTACTACAGGAGAAGATACGGCTAAAGTTATCACTTTGACTGGTACTGATGCTGAGGGATCCCCTTTGAGCTACACAATCGGGCGATCACCGATTAAGGGCACCTTGAGCTTGACTGGCAATAACCTAGTTTACACACCGTTCGCAAACGAAAATGGTGCTGATAACTTCACTTTCAAGGTGAATGATGGGGCATTAGATTCAACCGCTTCATTGGTCACAGTTGTGATCTCTGCCGTAAACGATCAACCGATCGTCTCCAATCAATCGTTGCCGACCAATGAAGATATTGCTCTGCCAATTACTTTGGCCGGCAGTGACGTGGATGGCGACCAATTGGCTTACACGGTGCTGACGCTCCCGAGGTTGGGTGTTTTGACAGGGACTGAGCCGAATTTGGTGTTCTTGCCGAGTCCCAATATCTCGGGTACTGACAGTTTCACCTACAAAGTGAATGACGGTTCGGTCGACTCGATCGTTGCGACGGTATCAATCACGATCGCTGCGGTGAATGATGTTCCGTTAGCATCTGCGCTATCTGTTGAGGCTGTGGAAGACACCGCTACGGTGATCACACTCGCAGGAGTTGACTTGGAAGGATCTGCACTGACCTACACGTTGGTGACTCCGCCGACCAAGGGGGTCTTGAGCGGCACTGCCCCAATCGTGACCTACACACCAAACATTAATGCCAATGGTGCTGATAGTTTCGCCTATAGTGTAAATGACGGCGCCGCTGAATCTGCCCTGGCCGCTGTGGCCATCAGCATTGCTGCAGTGAACGACGCACCGGTGGCCGGCACTCTGATTGTCCAAGCTGTGGAAGACACTGCAACGGAGATCACCTTGACGGGCACCGATGTGGAAGGGTCTGACTTGTCTTACACAGTTGTGACTGGGCCTTCAAAAGGCAGTTTGACTGGCACCGCTCCTAACTTGGTGTACACGCCAGACGCGGACACGACTGGATCGGATAGCTTCACCTACACGGTAAATGATGGTCTCCTCGACTCAGCCTTGTCGACGGTAGCAATCGAGGTCACTGCAGTGAATGACGCCCCAGTTGCGAACAGTCTGACAGTTGAGGCTGTGGAAGATACGGAAAGTGCTGTGGTTCTGGCCGGGTCTGACGTGGATAGAGATGCTCTTTCTTACACAATCGTTCTTGAGCCTGTGAACGGAAAATTAACGGGTACCGCACCAAACTTGGTCTATACTCCGAACTTAGATGTGTCTGGTGCCGACAGTTTCACCTACAAGATAAATGATGGCACGGCTGACTCAGATGTCGCGACAGTGTCGATCACCGTTGCTGCGGTGAACGATGCGCCGGTGGCAACTTCGTTGACTGTTGATGCTGTGGAAAACACCGCTAAAGAAATCACGCTGACAGCGTTCGATGTGGAAGGTTCCGAAATTTACTACTCTGTGGCTACTGCACCGAAGAACGGTGTTTTGACTGGTACCGCTCCAAACATTATCTACACGCCGAACTCAAATGTATCGGGATCAGACAGTTTCACTTTCACTGTCAATGACGGTACGGACAACTCAGCAGAGGCGACGGTGGTAATCGAAGTCGCTGGAGTCAATGACGCTCCTGAGGCGTTCGATGTCGCGGTGCAAACAGAGCAGGATGCCCGCACGGAATTCTCGCTGGCGGGATCCGATCCTGAGGGTTCTACATTGACCTACACAGTACTGACCGGTCCAACAAAGGGTACCCTTTCTGGAACTGAACCAAACTTAGTGTACGCGCCGAATCCGGGAGCATCCGGTGTGGATACAATTACCTACACTGTCAATGACGGTACTTTAGATTCGGCCATTGCAACGGTAACAATTGATATCGCTGCAAGTGAGCCTCCAACAATGACAATCAAGGCGGCCAGAGGGGGCGACTTGGTGCTGGAAGTGCGCGCACCAGTTGATGCTGTGCTAACGGTTGAGGCTTCAACTGTTATCGGGCAATGGTTTGCAACCGAAACCAAGGTTATTGGTAAGGGCATGGATGAGGCTGTTCCTCTTACCCTAAAGATCGATCCGAAAGTCTCGGTTCGTTTCTGGCGCCTAAAAGGACTGTAAGATCAGTATCCGCTATGCTCAGGTAACGCTGATCAGATCAATCTAAGCGCGTCCGGTAGGGAAACCTTCGGACGCGTTTTTCATTTTGTGGCTGTCTCAAACTGCAAAACGGTGGGTGGCTATTTTTTGCTTTATTCCGTGGCTTTTGACTAGGTTCCTCAAAAATAAGTGCGAAACGAGAGGTGGAGCCAAGGAGCTCACGATGAAATAACCTGTTTAACCCAAAATCCAAATTGAAAGGAGACCGCGCCCTGCTGGCTTGCGGTTCTCATAATCAGTGCCGATTTGATCTGACTCACCGCACAAAAGAATTGAAGAAGGCCCAGCGATTGCATTGTGGCGTGGATCTACGGTTTAATATTGCCTAGAAAATTCAGGAGGGAGAAAGCCCGACATTGACCACCATGGACAACATCATCAACGGATCTCCCAAGAGGACCCGACGTAAGGTTGGCCCAACCCTTTAGATGGAGGCTGTACGAAACTGGAAGGCCAGTAGCAAATCGACTGCCGTGGGCCTCAAAGAACTGGTACTGAGCCAAGCAATACTTTTCTCCTAGCATCGCTTGATGGCTCCAGAGGAATCCTGCGAGGTAGCCCCGAAACCGGCAACTCGGATTAGCGAGGCAATCCTCCAAGCGCAATCGCTTTGGTTCGCGGGCCCAAACACAATCCCAACCTTTCGATTTCATCGAACTCTTCTACAATCGCCAGCCTCGACACTCCTCCATCCGAGGTCTGTCTTCCCTACTTTCTAAACCCAAAATGACTAACCTATAAGCTCACTTTTCTCTGTACGTTTTCTCGAAACAAACCCAAGCCAAGGCTGCATCGAACCTTGGACCTGAGTGGATAGAAATTTTGATCGATATCTGAGGCTTTGAAATTTTGCCTTTGGATGATCTTGTCGCTAGCCATGCAGCCAACCTATCCGATCCATTGTTCATTAAGTTCAGAAGAATACATCCGGAGATTTACCTTAAAAGAGGAGTGTTTAGGCCGAGTTTTTGAGTCCACTTTGCCGAGGCAGTTGAGTCATAGAGGTGCCTGCGTCTGACCCAAATTGATTCCGCTAAGGAGCAGCGAGAGTTGTTCATTCGAGAGCTCGATAACTCGCGACGCTGAGTCAGGCCAGGCAAGAGTGCCTGATTCTAGGCGCTTAGCGCAAAGCCACCAATCCGACTTATCCCAGAAAAGAATTTTGACACGATTACGACGCTGATTGCTGAAGACAAAAAGGTGAACCGAAAGAGGATTCAATTGAAGCGAACTGTGCAACCGAATGGGGCAACGATTTCCGGCCCTTCGGCAGAGTTCTTCGATGGTGACGGCGTGCGGAGCACAGGAACGAAGACTGGAGTGATTCGTAGCCAGCGATACATCGAAAGAGGATGAACACCCAGTTTTTTGGCAAACTCAGCCTTTCAGAATCACGCGCCTTTAAATTCAGCGATTAGTACTTGGATTTCGGCAAGCCTACGACGCTTCCGAGACGGTTCAATTGAGCTCAGCCGTGCAGGCTGTACCTACGGAAGACGAATTGGGAACTATGGGATTGGGCGTGCCCTTACGAAACTGCGGTCAAAAATCCCCGACACGTTTCGGAACCTCCAATCGCTGACAAACTTTTTCCGAACTCTCAATTGCATTTCCCCGACACGCAAGAACCGGCTTTAAGCGCTTGCAGCGCCCCTTATTTCAGACAAACACGCCCGAGATGCCGTGCGATCGACCCTAGTTTTCAGGAAAAACCGATTTTTGTACCTGAGCAGGGATAAATTTTAATTAGAAAAGACAAGCGGTCTAAAAAAGAAAAACTAGGGTCAGCCTTCCAATACCGCCACCGCCGCCGCCGTGGTCCGAGTGTGGGTCAGACTGAGATGAACCCGCAGGCATCCGCGCGCTTTTGCGAGAATTTCGGCCGTACCGTGCAACCGAATCTGAGGTTGGCCCGATTCAAGGCGGAGCACTTCCATATCACGCCATCCCAGCGTTTCACTGATCCCAGTTCCAAAGGCTTTACTAACGGCTTCCTTAGCAGCAAATCGCGCCGCCAGCGATGGTACTGGATCACTCTGAGTCTGACAGTACTCCCATTCGGAATCCGTCAAAATTCTCCGTGCAAATCGTTCACCAAACCGTGTGTGTGCTGATCGGATTCGACTTAGTTCGACCAGATCAAGTCCTATCCCCAAGATCATAGAGGTCCCTGATCTTTGAAGCATTTCATCCCAGATATCCATCCATGACCTCGAGCATCTGGCGCACTGCAACCTCTAAACCAGTGGTTACGGCACGACTAATGATGGAGTGACCGATGTTTAACTCCTGCAGATGGGGAACTAAATGGAGCAATGGGACATTCTCAATCGTCAACCCGTGACCCGCGTTGACCCTTAATCCGCAGGCATGAGCGTGGCGTGATGCCACAACTAAACGTTCGATCTCAGCAGTGCGTTCTTGCTTAGAATGAAAAGCGTGGGCGTATGGCCCGGTGTGCAATTCAATAAACTGCGCTCCAACCGCCTCGGCCGCATCCACCTGAGCTAGGTCAGGCCCAATAAAGAGACTTACTTCAATGCCCGCCTCGTTCATTCGCCGTCGGGTTTCCATCAGTGAATTTAGATTAGCGATCACATCTAATCCACCTTCGGTCGTGACTTCCTCGCGTCGTTCCGGGACCAAACAAACAATATCCGGCTTCACTCGGAGGGCGATCTCAACGATCTCAGGTACATTACCTATTTCAAAATTGAATCTCCGCCTGACCACCCGTCGTAGTTCTGGAATATCGGCGTCGATAATATGTCGGCGATCCTCGCGAAGATGTGCCGTGATACCGTGTGCCCCTGCATCCAGACAAATCTGAGCTGCAGCCACAGGATCCGGTTCCCCGTTCTTACGGTCCCGATAACGAGCCTGCCGAAGCGTGGCTACGTGATCAATATTGACACAAAGTTGAAGCATACTCACGGCCTACGGCTTGAGATTCGGCAGACCTACAGCGCTCTTTGGCTTGCGCTCTGGGGCAATGGGAGGATCGATCCATCGGGTCAACACTACCCATTCAAATGCAGTCAATCCTGTCGGAGCTTTTCTTTGGAACTCAAGGACTCCAGGAACTGTTTGACGGAGAAGGGTCACGGTGTTGTCGGTATCGGTTATTTTCCGCAAAAGGCGCTGCCCTGGACCTTCTGTCATACTCGGACGCAATCCGGTCGAAATATCCTTCACTTGGAGGCCTGCAGACCAGTGCGGTATGTTTTCCGAAGTGATTTCCCAATCATAATAGACCACATCTGGTTTCTTCATCTGAGCAAAGAGTTCGTCTGGTGGCAGATTGGTTGAGCGTCGGAGACTTACTAGGCTCAACCCGACGAACCCCGGTTCCCTGTTAGTGGGGCCAGACAGGGTGGGAGTGGCAATGGGCGCACTCGACAAAGCGAGAATTTGCTTGGATTGATCATAAATCACCAATCCCGTAAGGCGGCCATCGAGGGTGTTGGTCGAATACCTTGGCTCAATGACGGAATGTGCTTTGGCAATCAAATGAGCTGGTTTGTCCGCGTGAACCACCCCGTAAGTTGAGAAGGGATTGTCCCCTTGTGACCAGAGGTACATCTGTCCGAGTTCTTCCCCACGGGTGAAGGCCCCAGTACCGATCGCCTCAAGGATAAAAGGGGTTACTCCTCGGGCCGCGGTAAAGGCGACCAAGGGCTCCCGGATAAGATGTGTCGGATAATTCCAATCCTTCAGGACTAAGCCGACTGCTTTGGGATGGCTCAGTGTACCGGACCAACGGACCGCTCCATTGCTGGCGGTGGCGGTGAGATCGAGGCCGAGCCAAGCACCGGGCGTTGATTTAAATTCGAGCAGGCGTTGGGGTAGAGCAGAGGATCCCAATATCCGATTACGAAAGGTAAGAGATTTTTCTGATCCACTCCGGCTCGAAGCAAAAAGCCAACCTTTCTCGGCGCTTACCGTGGCGCCCACAGGGCCAGAATAATAAGGTTTTACCCACTTTGGAAAAGCATCCGACCACACTGAGGCTCGTTCGGTGCTGATGCGTACCGCCAATAAGATTTCAGGGGTTCCGTCGGTGTGTCTCCAAATTTCACCGGCGGACTCGTGGGCCAAAAGGTCACTCACCAGCGGCCGAATCAACGCCTCAGTCGACTTAGTTGGGTCGTTTATCGTTTTAGCTCCTTCAACCCATTCCAGAGCGAACTTGGCCACGTTTGTTGAAAGTCGAGATGCCAATTCAGTCACATTTGGATCCGACATTATTCGTTGCAAAGCGGGAGCTGCCTTTTGAGAGCGCAAGCCGTCTGCACCGCTAAAACGCCATTGAGCATCGAGTCGAGGTTCAGATTTACCACAGCCCGCTAGCCAACCCGCTAGAATCGCCGCACAAAGGGTTAAAACACGCTTCGTCATGTCGGCAAGGATCTAATAGATATTTGACTGCGAATCAATGCGGCTTTCCGAACTAGCCGTGACAGTTCATCCTTTTAACAATGCTCGACCCGTGGTTCCTCCTGCAATCTCCACCATCCGCCCCCGCCTTCAATATGGCGGCCGACCAGATTCTTCTTGAGACAGTTCATCGCCTCGGCAAACCCGTTCTTCGACTTTATTCTTGGACTTGTCCTGCAGCGACCTTTGGCTACTTTCAGCGCTATTTGGACATCGCCCCACTGACCGCTCTGCGACCTCTGATCCGAAGAACGACTGGCGGAGGTCTGGTGCCACACGACGCTGACTGGACTTATTCTGTGGCCTTTCCCTCGAGCCATGCCTGGTACGGGTTGGACGCTCGTGAAAGTTACGCTCGAATGCACCGATGGTTGAGGGATGCTTTCGCGCGACTAAAGTATGAAACGGTTCTTGCGCCCTGCTGCGATCCCTCCGGACCAGGACAATGCTTTATCGGTGCTGAGCCTTCTGACCTTCTGTTTCAAAGTCGCAAGATTGCTGGAGCGGCACAACGTAGGTCGCGTCTCGGGCTCTTAATCCAAGGCAGTATCCAACCGCCAAAGGGATGTTCTCGGGCGGATTGGGAACAATCTCTCATCACCCTAGGTTCTCTGGAGGCGAGTATTCTCTGGCAACCACTCCCTGAATTGGACGCCTTTCAGAGTCAAGCTGAGGAACTCGCCAAGGCTGTTTATGGTACGATTGCCCATACTGAACGGCGCTAAAAACACCTATCTAGAGCTCGGTTGCTCAAGGGCGATGCTCGATACGCACTAGTTGGGTATCCATGTTGCCCACCCAGGCGGATCCATTCTCTAAAACATATAAGCAACCGTCTGGACCGATACTCAGATCCATGGGGCGCTTAAAGGTCATGCCTGGACAAAAACGATCCATGTGCAATGAGCCGTCTGCCTTCTTTGCAATCTGATTTTCCTTATCTAAGTGCACGGCAATAATCCAGTTCCTCGACCACTCGTAAATAAACAGGGTGTGATCAAATTCCCGAGGTAATTTAGTCGGCGAGGCGAGTGTCTCGTTGAAATAATAAACCGGCCCCGCACAGGCGGTGCGGCCTCCATCTCGAACAGCAGGAAAGCGAGTGGATGCCCCATAGGGATACCAAATGAAAGCGGGTTGAGCCGGAGGGAGTTTCTGGGTGCCCGTATTATAGCGAGATTCATTTAAAGGATCCGCTGGAGCCCAAGCTTCCCCAGATTTTTTACTGGCAAAATCATAGCGTCGATAGGGTTTGTTATCCGCAATGACCAGTGGCCAACCGAAATTCCCGGCGACTCGGGCTTGGTTAATTTCATCAAAACCAGCGGGACCTCGATTTTCATTCGGACCACCTGAATCGGGGCCAACTTCACCCCAATAAAGATAACCCGTTTGAGGGTCTACATCGATCCGCCAAGGATTCCGGTTGCCCATCACATAAATCTCCGGTCGAGTCTTAGGGGTGCCTAGCGGGAAAAGATTGCCTTTGGGGATTGTGACAGTGCCATCCTTCTCTGGATGTATTCGCAGAATTTTTCCGCGCAAATCGTTCGGATTTGCTGCCGATTTTAAAGCGTTCCAAGGACCTCGACCGTCTCGTTCGTCGACCGGGGTGAATCCATCGGATTCTCCTGGATGGGTATTGTCACCCGTCGATGCATAAAGGTTACCCTGCGAATCAAAAGCCAACGAGCCTGCCGAATGACAGCACTGTTCGCGCTGGGTTCGGATTCGTAGTAATTCTTTCCGAGTCGAGAGATCCAAGGATTCGCCGACCAAAGTAAAGCGGGATACCAGATTGTCGCCCACCTTGCCTATTTCGGGAACTTGGATTGTGAACGGTTCGGAATGAAAGAGGTATACCCAATGATTACGTTGAAAATCGGGGTCTAAGGCAATTCCCAACAAGCCGTCTTCTAGTTCGCTAAACACCGAGATCCGGGCCGCTACAGCGGTAGTTTTTGTGTCTGGTTTCCAAATCTTGACCACTCCAGCACGCTCAATTACAAAAATCCGACCATCTCGAGCGACCGCAATTTCCATCGGATTGATGAGGACATCATCGACCTTTCCATCCCCATCCAAATCCCGGTCGGCCTCCAAAATCACCTTGCGAAAAGCCCCGTTTGTTTGTGAACCCGTCGGCACAGGCATTCCCTTTTCTGCGGCCACGAGGGAGGAGACTGCGATCAATCCAAGGGACAGAAGCCATTTTCGCCACAGCATGGAAAAAGTGAACCATTGCCGAGGCGAAATAGGCAATCACGAGGATTAAAAAAGACATTCTACTTAGAGGAACCACTTCACAAAGGACAAAAGCGGGGATAGATGATTTTCTAATCACAGTCGGCGGTTTGGGCCAAGTCAAAGTTACTCACAATCCATCGGTGAATTGTTTGTGTAGGGCAGGGGCTTCCACAGAGAAGCGAGGCACAGTGTAATGAGGGGAGTGCAAGACGTGCTCGATAATTCTCGTGGTGGTGACAGTGGATCAAAACCTGATTTTAAAAGATCGAAACGAAATCGGCCTCAAATCGATCTGAGTAAACTCGATCGTTTGCCGCCTCACTCGATTGAAGCTGAGCAAGGGGTGCTAGGCTGCTCTCTCTTGGCTCCCAATGAATGTTTAGGAATTTGCATCGAGAAGTTTAAGGCTGGAGCGGAAACCTTCTATGATCTGAGGCATCAGGCTATCTACCAACTTTTGGCGGAAATGTATGATAACAAAGTTGCCATTGATCTAATTACCGTTCAACAGAAGTTGAAGGATGCGCATCAACTCGAGGCCGTGGGTGGATTAGGCTACCTGAGTGGGCTACAAGACGCTGTCCCCAGCGCGGCGAACCTTTCCTACTACATCGAAATCGTGCGAGAAAAGCATGTCCTAAGACGCATGCTGAGTGCCTGTACCTCTGTTGTTTCTCGGGTTCATGAGCACGAAGGGGAAGTGGACAGCTTATTGGATGAGGTCGAGCGGGACATTTTGCGGATCAGTGAAGACCGCGAAACCACCACCATCCGACCGATGAAGGAGTTGGTATACGGAGCCATTGATATGATCCAAGAATTCCACCAACGCGGTGGCGGACTTACCGGATTATCAACTGGGTATGCGGATTTTGACAAAATGACCAGTGGTCTGCACGGCGGTGAAATGGTGGTCATTGCGGCGCGACCCTCAATGGGCAAAACCTCCTTGGTGATGAACATTGCCGAACACGTGGTGATTAATGAGAAACAGGCAGTGGGTGTTTTTAGTCTAGAAATGACATCAGAATCGTTGGTCATGCGTATGTTGTGTTCTCTTGCCAAGGTCAATGCTCGATCGATTCGTGAGGGTTTCATGGCCGAACAAGATTTTAAAAAACTCACCGGTGCAGCGGCAAAATTAGGCAAGAGTCCTCTTTACATCGACGACACCCCAGATTTGTCCATTCTTCAACTGCGAACCCGCGCTCGGCGGATGTGGCAACAGCACCAAGTTAAACTCTTCATCATCGATTACCTGCAGTTGATGCACTCCACCTCGCGGAAAGCTCAAGATAATCGACAGCAAGAAATCTCAGATATTTCGAGCGGTGTAAAAGCACTCGCCAAGGAATTGAACGTTCCGATTATCGTGTTGTCCCAATTGAACCGCGAACTTGAAAAGGATAAAAGCCGGAAGCCGAGGCTCTCAGATTTGCGTGAATCTGGGGCGATTGAGCAAGATGCTGATCTGGTCGGGCTCCTTTATAAACCCGTTGAAGAAGAAGAGGAATTAGGTGATACTCGTCAGGCTGTGGAGTCGCATCCGGTGAATATTCTCATCGCAAAACAGCGTAACGGGCCGACTGGTGATGTGCGATTGACCTTCTTTAAGAGCTTCACACGGTTCGAAACTGCGGCAAAGCTAGACGCAGAAGATTGAACAGCTGATGAAATTGTCCACCCGCCGTTGGATGCGGCTTTATGCCATCCTAATTGCCTGCTTTCAGCTTGCTGCTGCCGAAGATGATTCGATGGTTCGGAAGATCGTCATTCAGCATCAAGGTCCGCCGGCCGTGAGTGATGAACTCATTCGCGCTAATATTCGGGTTAAGGTCGGCGATACCTTCAACAGGGTGTCTGTCGATGATGACATTAAAAATCTCTACGATACGTCTTTCTTCCATAATATTTTAGTCAGAGAAGAGCTTGTCGCTGAAGGGGTTGATTCTAATGGGGTCAGGATTCCTCGTTCCTACACGCTGACTTATGTCGTGCAGGGAAAACCGATCATCACCGAGATTCGTTTTACCGGTAATAAGAAGCATTCAACTTCGAAGCTACGTCGTAAACTCACTTCTAAAACGGGGGAGCCTATGGACGAACGGAAGCTCTTTAATGACAAACAGGAAGTCTTGAAGATGTACCAAAAGGCTGGCCTTCAGAAGACGACCGTCGAATTCAAGCCGACCATTAACGAATCACTCGGTCGAGGCTTCGTCACCTTTGAAATAGTTGAGTCTCCAAGGGTTAAAATTAAGAATGTTGTTTTTGAAGAAACCCAAGCTTTTAGTCAGAGAAAGCTGAGGAAATCGATAAAGACACGTCGCTGGTGGATTTTCTCGTGGATTACCAGTTCTGGGCGTTTTAAGGATGATGTCTTTGAAGATGACAAGGAGAAGCTGCGCAATTTTTATGCGGACTACGGATACATCGATATGGAGCTGAAAGAGCCCCAGTTTGAGTATCCAAAGACTAATAAGCTTATCCTGCACCTTCCCATTTCTGATGGCCCGCAATACCGAGTGGGAGTGGTCGATTTCAAAGGCAATGATCTCTTTTCCGAGAATCAGATTATTCAAAATTTAACCTCAAAGGAGGGAGAAAAAAACAGACGAAGTCTTCAATTAAAAACCGGTCAAGTTTTCTCTCCCAATCGCCTGCGCAAGGATACGGAAGCTATTCAAGATTTCTACGGTGCTCGCGGGTATATTGAAGCGCGAATCCGAGCGGAACCGATTGCTGATATTGAAAAAAGCTCTTTGGATCTCCGTTATAATGTCGACGAGGGCGAGAAGTTTTACGTCGAGAAAATTGAGATTCAAGGCAACACAAAAACCAAGGATAAGGTCATCCGGCGGGAGCTCGCAATCACTCCCGGTGTCACCTTCGATATGGTCCGCGCTAAGATATCCAAGAGTCGACTCGAACAAATGCAGTTTTTCGAGAAGGTTGAGACCAAGGATGAGCCGACGGATGTTCCTAATCGTAGAAATCTGGTGATCTCTGTGGAGGAAAAGAACACCGGCAATATTGGTGTCGGGGCTGGCTATAGTTCCGTTGATTCCGTGGTTGGTTTCATGGAAATCAGCCAAGGTAATTTTGACATCGGTAATCCACCTTATTTTATCGGTGGAGGCCAGAAAGCTCGGATTCGGGCTCAAGTGGGTTCACGTCGGCAAGACTACGAGATGACCTTTGTCGAACCGTGGTTTCTTGGTAAAAAATTAGCTTTGAGTGTCGATTTATTTCATCGCGATTTCAACTTTCTTTCCAACAACTACAATCAACGGCAAACCGGAACTCGGCTCGGGTTCAGCCGTCAGTTGCCCTTTAACTTTATCGGCAACATCAACTACACGATCGAGAGTTTTAAGATTCAATTCTCGGATAGTTTTCGCGCTCAACAACAGCAATTCGGAAGCCAAATCCTTAAAGAAGAAGGGACTAGACTTGTATCCCGAGTGGGTTCCTCTCTTGCCCATGATACTCGCAATAACTTTCTCATTCCTTCCCGTGGGCATAGGGTTCAACTTCTTGGAGAACTGGCTGGCGGTCCCTTCGGTGGCGATAGCGACTTCTACAAAATAGAAACTCGCATGGCACAATACTGGTCGCCTTCAAATCTCTTAGATCCTGCTAGCACGGCTTGGGATATATTGGAAAATCACACTCTTGAAGTCGGGGGACGCCTAGGTATTGTTGAATCCTATGGCGATTCCGACCGAGTCCCCCTCTTCGACCGCTGGTATCTTGGTGGTCAACACAACCTCAGGGGCTTTCGATTCAAAGGGGTCGGACCTCGCGAATTCTACTCCAATGAACCCCTTGGTGGTAACACCTATTGGTTCGGTGGCGCTGAATACAGCATTCCCATCGTAGAACGAGTTCGATTCGCTTTGTTTTACGACATCGGAATGGTCTACCCAGATGCCTATAGTTTTGATCCCAAGGGCAGTGGTGTTGATGCTATCGGCAATCCTCTCGCTCGGGGGGATACCGGCCTCTATAATGACAATTGGGGTTTGGGAATCCGATTGAATCTCCCTATCGGTCCTCTCCGGCTCGACTACGGTATCCCTATCCATCATGATCCGTCGTCTGGAAGCTCGGGTAGAGTTCAATTCGGCATTGGGTACACTCGTGACTTTTAAAATTTTACTACTAAACTGTAAAAATTAATGAAACAATCTGTCAAGTATCTATTGGTCGGACTTACGACTGCACTTCTCGTCTTTCCCGCTAACGCCCAAAATAAAATCGGAGTTGTCAATTTACAGAAGTGTTTTGATAATTTCTGGCGGACCAAACAAGCCGACTCTCAAATCAAGGAGCGTCTCGCCGAATTCGAAAAGCTGGGCAATACAATGTTCGAGGATTACAAGAAATCGAACGAGGAATTCTCTAAACAGGTTGAAGGTGTCCGCGATCCGGCCCTCTCTACTGAGGAGAAGGAAAAGCGTAACAAGGAACTTGAGAAGAAACGCAAAGACGTCATGGAGATGGAAAACAATCTGAAGCAGTTCCAGCAAAATAGTCAGAAAACTCTCATGGAACAGAAGTCCCGAGTTCGTGAGTCTATTCTTCGCGAGGTCCGAGGTTTGATTGAAGAAAAATCAAAGGCCGCTGGATATACGATGGTCTTGGACACGGCAGCAATGTCGGTCAATCAAACTCCCTTTGTGCTCTATACCACGCTCATCGGATCTGAAAATGACCTCTCCGATGCCGTCTCCAAACAACTGGCCTCCACAGCACCGCCGGATGCCGTCAAGGCGGATGCTCCGAAAGCACCTGAAAAAAAGTAAGTTCAGATGATTTAAATTCATTGAGCGGCTTTGGCCGCGGCTTCTTTAGAGTGACTACCGCTATCATTGTCGCCGCTGGCAGCGGCACTCGCATGGGGCCTGGCATCGATAAATTATTTCTTGAAGTCGAAGGCCTCCCGGTTGTCGGACATACTTGGCGGCGCTTTGATAGTCACCCAGAGATTGATCATATTGTCCTCGTTGTCCGAATCTCTCAGACGGCATCCTTTAAGGACCTTGCTCAGCAATTGAAAGTCACCAAGCCGTATACTTTGGCTATTGGTGGCCGTGAGCGACAAGATTCGGTATTGCACGGACTTCAATCTGTTCCAAATGGAACGACCTGGGTGGCTATCCAAGACGGTGCTCGCCCTTGCACCTCGAACGCGACCATTTTTCTCTGTCTGCAAGCTGCTCGACGGACCGGTGCCGCGGTCGCCGCCCAACGGGTTACTGACAGTATCAAAGAAGCGTCGCCTGCCGATACCACGGTGGCTAGGCACCTTGATCGCAGTCTACTCTGGAGTGTTCAGACGCCCCAATGTTTCGGGTTATCCTTGATTCTGAAAGCTCTCCTGTATGTTCAGGAACGGAACCTCCAAGTCACCGACGACACCGCTGCCTGCGGATTGGCTGGGATTCCCGTGGAATTAGCCGAATGCATTGATCCAAACCCTAAGGTTACTTCGGCGATTGATTTGCCGGTCGTCGCATACTGGCTTCGACCTGTGGCTTGACTTGGAATTTTAAAGGCCCATGCTCAAGGGCTCGATTGCTTTCGCTTCAATCGCCAACCCGCAACTATGTCTACGAAGAAACAGAAGTTGTCCATCACTGATGTAGCCCCTGTAAAAAAGGCGGTTACCCCTGTGGCGGCCGCAACTCCAACTCATGTCTCGGCCACACACCCTTCCAAAAAGTCGACGGCACAGTCGTCTGTGACTCAAGATATGAAGGGTGCAAAAAGCGTTAAGGCTCAATCAGTTCCCAAGTCATCCAAGGCCGCCGCCCCAGTGAAGGCCGCCGCCCCAGTGAAGGCCGCCGCCCCAGTGAAGGCCGCCGCCCCAGTGAAGGCCGCCGCCCCAGTGAAGGCCGCCGCCCCAGTGAAGGCCGCCGCCCCAGTGAAGGCCGCCGCC
>SIAZ01000025.1 GCA_009695405.1 Pedosphaera sp.
CCGAAATCTTCGACTACATTGAAATCTTCTATAACCGCCAGCGCCGTCACACCTCCCTCCGAGGCCTTTCACCCGCTCAGTTCGAACTCAAAAATAACTAACCAATAACTCCCTTTTCTCTGTCCGTTTTATCGAAGCAGGCCCAGAGGTGACTCCTTTAGATGCACCTAGTTGCTAAAGGAAGTCAAAATTTTAAAGCAAATCTGAAGAAAAAGTCAGGGCAGTTTGCTAAGGATCAAGTAGGGTAAAATAACTGATCTAAATGTCCTTCATATACTTAAGAGATGACTCAAAAGCAAAAACTGCAGGGGCGATTGCGGAAGAGATCAATCCAGTCAATCTGCTTGAAATCTAGGTGCAAAAGTCGATCTGAGCAGGCGTGTGGATTATCCTGCTGGAAAGGGTGGAGAGGTTGGTCTTCCATCCGCCCGAAAGTGCTGAGGAAGAGTCGGCACCGAAGTCCCGAGGCTGATGTGGGCTAGGCTCGGTTCAGGAAGCTATCGGGTGTGTCACTGATACCGCTGGCAGAGCGTGATATTTGATTCACCAAAAGACCTATCGGAGTCTCTGCCGCTTCCAAAATCAAATTTGCAATTCCTTAAGGGTAATTGCTCAGTGGTCGACTTTTTACCACTGAATTTGTTTCATTTTAGGGTTTCAAGTTAGGTTCGATTAACTTGAGAAGAGCATTCGAGGTAGGGGAGGTCACACGCTGCCGTTCGCCACTGGGCCAGTAGACTTCAACAAAGTCGATTACCTTGGAGTCACCCAATCCGAAATAAAGCGGAAGCGAGCTTTGGGCGAGGTAACCGGATTTACCGTCGCAAAACTGAGTGAGTGTTCGGCCTTCGAATTGAACGAGAACCTTTGCACCCAAGCCATCGCGGTTGGACCGAGTGCCTTGGAGTTGCACTTTTAAAAAATGGAGTTCTCGACGTTGGCTCAAGTTGCTGATCAACACTTGAGGCGAGTCATTAAATTCGCCGATGACCACGTCGAGGTCATCATCATTATCCAAATCAAGAAAGACAGAGGATCGACTAGAAAGACTCCCCGGAATAGCGATTAAGCTGGATTTTCCTTGGCATAAGTTATTGGTACGATCGGTACCTGAGCAGTCGAGAGTGAAGAATTCTTTCCCCAATCGCCCACCCGTACGAGGTTCAATTCCAAGCAAGAATTCGGCATCAAAGAACCGTTTACCCGATTCATTAAGGAGAACTGAGTTAATGGCGTATCGAAACGGGTACCCCATTCCGGCAGTGATTAAAAGATCGTCGTAGCCGTCTGCATTTAAATCGCCAGAACTGATTCCCCAAGGCCAATAGGTTTCTGCTCCGATTTGATCGGAAATCTCTTTAAATTTCCCATTACCTAAATTCTGGTAGAAAGCATTACCAAAAATGTTGTTCGATGCGCCTTGCAGATAAGCCTCGGTCCATTGCATGGCGCAGTAAGCTTGACTCTTCTTTTTTTCTATTTCTGGTCGGAATCCCAGAGCTTCGTCGGTTTGTTGGCGGGTCATA
Organism: Pedosphaera sp.; assembly: GCA_009695405.1. Lineage (GTDB taxonomy): Bacteria > Verrucomicrobiota > Verrucomicrobiia > Limisphaerales > UBA9464 > SXXZ01. The sequence continues at coordinate 1,527 of SIAZ01000025.1, forward strand.
TCCGAGTGCATATCAGTCACAAACAAATCGGCCAAACCATCTTGGTTAAAATCAAAGAATTTGACCCCAGTCGATCCCCAAGGTGTTTTTGGGAAGTAAGTGGCGGTTCGGTCTAGGTACCCTTTTCCAGCCTGATTTTCATAATAGTGATCGTCCCCTTGCATATTCGGTAAGTAGAGATCGGGAAATCCATCGTGATTTAAGTCGGTAAAGGTGGCGTCTCCAACCCAAAATTCATCGTTAAAATTGAGACTCTTGGATACCTCTTGAAAGCGTCCATGCCCGAGATTTCGGTAGAGCAATGATCGCTCTGATCGTTCAGGAAAAAGGTGTCCTGAAAAGGCATCATCTCGAGCGATATAATAGCTACCTCGTCCCTTTTGTTCAGTGGTGTATTTTCCAACATTGGTCACCAGCAAATCGAGTAAACCATCGTTGTCGAAGTCAAAAAGAACGGCACCAGACGAATGCCCAATATAGCTGAATCCCGCCGCCTGTGTGATGTCTTCAAAGCGTCCATTCCCTCGATTTTTGAAGAGATGATTGCCGTGGCGAACGGTGGTCACAAATAAATCGGGAAGGCCGTCGTTGTCGATATCTGCAAAACTTGCACCTACCGAGATTTGATCTTCAAGGCCTACGCCCGCTTTGAGAGTTGCCGCTTCAAACTGACCCTTGCCCAAATTACGCCAGAGTCCATTGGCCCCCAGTTGCGATGTGAAATAGAGATCAATTAAGCCGTCTCCATCGATGTCTGCGGCTGCGATACCTCCACCGTGGTCATAGTGCGCCGCTTTGTAATCTTTAGCAGCATCGTCGACGATTTGGTGGGTGAAATTGATTCCGCTACCCTTGATTTGATTGGTGAATTGAAAGGAGTAAAAAGTAGATTGATGAGTTGCTGCGAGGGTCTGAGCTTGGTGACGACGTTCTAAATAGCTCAGCGTCACAGGTGAGCGTAGTTCTGCGGTAAGGGCTGAGAATTGAAGGCTACTGCCAACGAAGAGAAGCAGGGGCTTAGTCCAATGCGATAGGGTTAGATTTGGAGATGATAGCATAGAGTGTTTTCATTTGGGACGGGAAAGAATTGAAGGCGGTAATTGCGAACGTAGCGGGGTATAGAGAGGCTTTCAGAGGGAAGTTGAGCGTGGATGGCGAGGTTTTATAGATTGACTGCCGGAGGGGACCTTGACCGTTGCTTTGATTCCGCCCGGCCAGAGAATCTCAATGTTTTCGGGTGGTTGAAAGCCTCCAAGAATCCAAGAAGTTGAATCCTGCGACCAATAACCTGAGCCGGCATGTATTTCATGAACGGGCCCCCTTGATCCATCCTGAAAGCGGGCACGAATTTGTGCTCCGATTGCTTTTAAATTGGTGTTTAATCCGATGAGTTCAACTCGGAGAGCGGATTGGGCACTAAGGTTGTGAAACAGTCGCGAGGGGCCTCGGTTCTGAGTGACCACGATGTCGAGTCTTCCATCGTGGTCGAAATCACTTAAAGCAGCCCCGCGACCTTCCCCTGTTAACCAAAGACCACTCTCCGCTTCCGGCACGGCGCGCCAGTTGCCTTTACCGTCCCCTTGGAGGACGAGGCCAAATCCGGCATCGAGACGACTTTCTGCTGAACTCACCCCAAAAAAGTTTTGGGCCATGAAAAGGTCCTCCGCTCCATCTCCATTCAGGTCACCCACCGTGAGTCCAAAAATCGGAGCTAACTGGGCTTCGGTTGGCAAGGATCGAAGTTCGAAATGATCGCCTCGATTGAGGAGTTGGATGGAATCAAATGTTGCGACCGTGGCACGGTTCATTTGAGGTAATCCAGCGGCAAGAACGGTCGCTGCTGTGGCCGCGCTAAAGCGGGTAAAGTCGGGGAAGCGTTCGCGTAAGCTGGGAAAGGAACTGCTCAAAGTGGACCAATCGCGGAAGGGTACAAATTGCTGTAACCCCGAATCAAAGTGAGTTTCGAGTAGGGCTAGATTTCCTGAGCCATCGGTATCGCCAAAATGAATTTGAGCCGGTTGATCCAAGAAAGTCTGTCGTGCGTGATTACGCCCCCAGTTACCAATCACAAGATCCAAGCGACCGTCGTTGTCGAAATCGCCCACAGCAACCGAATTCCACCAACCGGTGAGAGCGCTGAGGTGGCTTGGGGTGGAGGGGCCTTTAGTCCGATGCACTTGGGTTACCGGTGGATCCCAAAGTGAAAAGGTTCCCTTGTTGTTTTGAAGGATCCGAATGGGGCCCCAATCGCAGGCGAGCACAAGTTCTGGCCACCCATCGGCATTGAGGTCGGTAAAGACAGCTCCGCTGACCATGCCGATTTTGGCGAGGATTTGGCTCGCCTTGGAATCGTATTGGAGTGATCCGCCATAGGCGCGCAAAAGGGAGGAACTCGCAGACTCTGGGTACCGACCGGCAATCACTCGTCCGCCGACGAAAACATCAATTTCTCCGTCGCCATCATAATCACCGAGGGCTATCGGACCTGTACTACTTGCGGAATGAAGAAGTGAAGTGTCGGCCTCGCCGGTTATTAGGGAAATTCGGCGAAGAGCAGGTCCGTTTGTTGCCCCTGATTCATACTGAGATAGCCCCAACAGGAGCACTGAGTTTGTCGGGCTAGGATGCCACGCAAGCACGGTAGTAAGGTCGGCTTCGAGGAGGGGTTCCAAGGGCTTAGCCCGCTGCGGAACAAAGGTTCCTTGAGTGCTGTTGCGGAAGACGGACAAGCGCCCCTCGCGTCCGGTTCCGATGATTAAATCGTCCCAACCATCTCCGCTAAAATCGAACCAAGTGACCCCAGGCCCCAAGTGGCTCAGTTGATGGGGTAAAAGGGGTTGTCGAGCAAAGTCATCAAACGGCAGGTCGTAATGTTGGTGAGGGAGGCGATCGCTGAAGTCCTCAAACCATTTGGGTTTAGACGAGTGAGAGGAAGAGAGCGAGTGAGTCGTTTTTTTTGACTCGCTGAGGGAAACCAAGTTGACCGGAAGAGCCGAGGTTTCATTGATTTCGTAAAGACAATTAGGGATGGCATTGGAAACGATGCTTATCGCTCCACTGCGCCAAGTAATAGTTAGAGTGAGTCGATTAGTTGAGTTGCCTGCAGCAAAGGTGCGGATAAAATCGTCGCCCGAAAGATAGCGACCTCCGGCCATCATTTCTTGGCTTTGCCGTGGTAAACCTGGGGCTAAGACACTGATTTTTGCCCCAACACCCCGAGTATTGGGCGGGCGACCGTTCAATTTTACAGCGAGTCTAGCTCGAGTGGTTCGATTTTCGAGGATTAGAGGCGCATCATTAAGGCAGTTAACGATGACATCGAGATCGCCGTCGAGATCGAGATCGGCCAAGGCCATCCCGTGAGAGATTCGACGAGAATCAAACCCCCAAGGGGTACCTATTTCTTCAAAGGTCAGATCGCCTCGGTTACGAAATGCAATGTTTGGTGTGTCCAATCGTGGAAGCCGTTTTCGCTGCCGGAGTTGTTCACTGGGCGACCAATTTAAGCGCTTAGCTTCATCATCAAGTTGCTGGGCAATGTCGGCATGTTGAGCATCACGCCAATGACCTGTGGTGACCAACAGATCTTCGTAGCCATCGAGATCAACATCAACAAAGGCGGGACACCAAGACCATTCAGAGGCTTCAACACCGCTCAATTGAGCGATCTCAGAATAGGCCTGATTATTCCGATTTAAAAACAAGGTATTGCGGGGAAATTGCGGGCGTTCTTCGAGGAGATTACGGACTTGAGCAAAGGCGGTTGGGCCCATGACTTGCACCTGACGACGTTGATGGTCTCGACTTAACATATCCGCGACAAAGAAGTCGTCTAATCCGTCCCGGTTGACATCGGCAAAGTCGATTCCCATAGAGAACAGACTGGTTTCTCGTAAAGCGTTTTTGGGCAGTGCCTGAAAGATACCGTTTCCCTTGTTCATCCAGATTCGGTCTGGTGATTGGAAATCATTACAGACATAGAGGTCTGGAAAATTATCGCCGTTTATATCGCGAAATCGGGCTGAAAGACCCCAATCATAGGGAATTAAAATGGGCTTGCCTTTTTCGTCTAAGAACGCGCCTTGGGTCCAAGGAACTGGCGTGAAATGGCCTCCTCCATCATTGCGATAGAGAGCATCCGCTTCGCCGTTTTCGAGGATCCCGCCGGCCTGATCCAATGTGTAGCGCCCGAGCAAATCGGGGGCCTCGGCGGAGCGCCCGTTGACGCTCAGTAAGCGGGAAAATCCGTTCGTGACCCCGACACGAAAGCGTTGATCTAATTGATCTCGAAGAGTGTCATTTCGATAATGAGCAACGTAAAGATCTAGCCATCCATCGCCGTCGATATCGGCGAGGGTCAGGGAAGTGCTTCCAGCGCTGCTTGCTAGACCCGATTGGCGGGTGGTTTCCTGAAATTTCCCTTTGCCGTCGTTTATAAAAAGTCGGGTCCCAGATTGGATACCATTGACAAGAAGATCTAGGTCGCCATCGCCATCAATATCGACAAAGGCCGATCCAGTGGAGGCTTGGTCTGCGCAAGCAACACCGGCTTCGGTAGTGATATTTTCAAAATGCCACCCTCCTCGATTACGCCAGAGGTTATTTGGGGAATCTAAGCCGCAGAAATAGAGATCAACCCAGCCGTCGCCATCGATATCTCCAGCGGTTACCCCTGATCCGTTCAAAAAAATCTGATTAGTGAGGCTACGGTCTTCGCTGAGGCGGTTGGTAAAAGTAATGCCTGAAAAAAGAGGGGAGACACTTTGAAACCCCGAGGACTGATTTTGGGTCGGGGTTAGAAGTGTCATACGCCGTCCGCCAGGAAAGGTTTCCCACTCCAAGGAGGCGGCGGTCATCGTGTTGCCGAAGAATAGAAAAATCCAGCAGGCAAGGAAACCAGACAAAAGGGCTGGCATGAAGAAACGAAATATAAATAAAGAGGAACTAGCCAACAAAAAGAGCAGGCGAGCGTTTTTCTGACGCCCGCCTGCCTGATCATTTCTTAAATCACTGAACACCGTCGTCGAGCGAACCGAGAGCGCTTAGAGTTTGAGTCTATAGAACTGAGAGGCGGCTGCGCTGGCTGGGACAGTGATGCTGGTGCCCGCCGGCGCGGGAGTGACGTTTTTCCACACATCACCGAGTTTATCGATTGATTGCAAGACACCTAGGCCAGACCAGCTAATGCCCACGTTAGCACCCTGAACTGATAGCCCGGTGAATCGTCCCACTGTAGGCACTGATCCTCCTTTAATTTTTGCGTTATCGAAGAAAGAGACCACTCCGTTACCGTTCTCGTCAGTGCTTGCTCCAAACCCGACAGATAACCCCGTTGAGAAGGGGAAGGGGACCTCTGCCCCAAAGGTGTCGTCTACGAACAGTTTCACCGTGGCTCCATTGGCCACCAATTTCACACGGTGCAGCTTTTCGTTGTCAAATGTTCCGCCGTCAAGTGTGCGGAGATTAACACTATTACCGATTGGATTATCATCCAAGGCACCGATCGATTTGTTGTAACCCCAACCAAAATTTCGGCCATCGTGTGCGACGTAATCGGAGAAGTGAACGAAGTTACCGGCACTATCCTTGATGACAATGTAGACGCGTTCTTCGGCACTGGTCCCAGAGGTAAGCGTGTAGGCCAGTGAGACTCGATCGATCTCGAAGGTCAGTGGTTCGCTGGATTTCACTGAGTAGGTTTTGGCACTCATCAAGGAGATAGCCGGCCAAGGTGCGACGCCTACGGTGACGTCAAATTTCACTTGTCCACCGCTAATCGTCACTGCGGATTCATCGGTAGGTTCGCCAGTTTCAAAGGCGGTTTTGTCGATGGTCCAATTTGCTGCGTTGATTGTGGCCGCAGCGAAATCATCGGCCAACAGGACCGCAGGTGAGGCGACAACTTCCACCGCAATTGAACCAGCCACACAAACTGAAGGAGTGCTGGCAAACTCAAAGGTGGTGGAACCGAAGCCGATCGGATTAATCTGAATGGACTGGGTGTTGGGCGCACCGGCAGCGAAGTTCAGGGTGAGGACTCCGTTGACTGCGCCGACGGGTACCGCAACCGCAGGGTTTTTGCTGGTCACCTTGACCGTGACCGCAGCGGCATCATTCAGGAGTTGTGGAATGGTAATAGATGCGGACTTGGAGTCGGCAACGGTCATAGAGATTGAAGCGGGTTCTGAGGTGATACAGGGCAGCACATTTTCGACCCGAACATTATCAAATGTCGCCGTAACGGTATCGCCTTCGGCGCGGGCATAACCGCCGAGTTCGAGGAAGATTCCAGAGGTGACTTCAAAGGGGAAACGGCCACCCGACACACCATTGAGAAAAACCTCAACAGTGCTGCCGTCGGCGACCATTTTCATTTTAAAAGCGCCTAATTCGGCATCTTGATCATTGAAAGCAGCGAGGTTGTTGCCGCCGCCGGTGGCGCTGCCCGGATTACTATTCACTTGCCAACCGTTTTCGCCCAAGTTTTGAGCAAAGAAGACATACTTTGAGCGGTCCCCGGTGGTAAGATAGATACCGCTACGTCCGGCGCTGCCGGCTTGTTCTATTGCGGCACGATCGACTTCAACGGAGAGGTTAAGTTCCTTTGTGGCGAGGAAACTCTTGGTTGATTTAAGTGAGGCGCCAGCCCAGTAACTGGTCTCTGTGGTGCCTGCGATTTGCAAAGTGCCACCGCCGGTGGTTACAGTGTAGGTGCCTACTCCGCTCGCTTCGAAGCTCTGCGATGATTTTTGCCATTTTGCCTGATCGATTGCTCCGGCGAAGGTGTCTTCGAGTTGCGCACCCGGGCCAGAAATTACCGCGACACTCAATGGATTTGGACTGCCGACGTCGCCCTCGATACTAAAGGTTGTGCCACCAAGAGATACGCCGCGCACGCGGAAGGTTTTGGTATTTGGTCCACCCACAGGGAAAGTCAGGTTCAAGGTTCCACTGGTGGCTCCGTCGGGCGTGGCAATGGAGGGATTGGCGCTGACCACTCGGAGGTTAACGGCCGCCGAGGAGTTTAAGCCTGAGGGAATTCGAACGGTGATTTCTGGGCTGGTGCCTCCCAATCGAACACTGCTGGATTTTGGCGCAAATGCCGCGCCGCCTTCAGTTTCAATGGTGAGGTTGTCCCAGACAGTTTTAGAAGTGTCATTATTTGCACGAGCATAGGCTCCGAATTCAAAGACCACCGGTGAGAATGGGAATTTGACTTCCGCACCGACCGCTCCGTCCAACAATAGTTTCACAGTCTTGCCGTTGGCGATCATTGACATTTTATGGGTACCCCCGTTGTCAAACGCAGCGCCGTCAAAGGCCGCCATGTTGTTTCCGCCACCGGTCGGAACGTCGCCGTCCTCACCAATTTTTCGATTATATCGCCACCCTCCTTCACCACGGACATCAGCGAACAAAACATATTTGTCTCGGGATTCATTGAGGATCCAAAGCGCACTCCGAGAGGCTGAGCCAACCCCAGCTTCGGCAATCCGATCAATCTTAAGGGTCAAAAGTGATTCGTCCGATGCTTCAAAAACCGGCCCTACTCGCAAGGTGCCACCGGACCACCATTGAGTGGTGGTTGTACCCACGAATTCGATTGTACCATTCGCGGCCTCAGCATGGATGTTGCCCACGCCGCCCTCAAAGAAGGGCGCCGAAACTTGGAACCGAGCGGGATTGATAACATTCCCTGCGAAATCATCTTGGAAGACGACGGTCGACTGACGCAGAACTGTCTCAACCTTTAGATTATCAAACCGTGTTGCGGCCGTATCATTGTTGGCGCGCGCATAACTACCGATGTGAAAAGAGAGTTTGGAAACTGGAAATTTTACTTCCGCACCAACCACACCATCGAGCATCAGTTTGACGGTTTTTCCGTCGGCTAAAATGCTCATAACATGCTTGCCGCCATCGTCGAAAGCGGCGCCATCGAAGGAAGCCATATTGTTACCGCCGCCGGTTGGGACATCCCCATTTTCGCCAATTTTACGGTTGTAACGCCAACCTCCTTCGCCTCGGACATCGGCAAAAAGCACGTACTTGGACTGATCTTCGTCCAGAACCCACAAGGCACTTCGTGAGGCTGAGCCAACGCCCGCTTCTGACACGCGGTCCACTGTAATTTTCACTGGGGTTTCCTCTGTTGCCGTGAAGATCGGCACAATTTGTAAGGTGCCGCCAGACCACCACTGGGTCGTCGTTGTACCGACAAATTCGACGGTCCCATCGGTCGCTTGGGCGTGAATAGTGCCGACCCCACCTTCAAAGAACGGTGCGCCGGGTTTGAACTTGGCCGCGTTAATAGTTGCACCAGAAAAGTCGTCCGAAAAGACCACCGATGTGGGCTTGGTGACTTCGATCTTCAGATTATCCCAGGTCGTAGCTGCGGTGTCGTTATTGGCTCGCGCATAGCTACCGAATTCAAAAATGACCTTACTAAAGGGAAACTTGACCTCTGCGCCCTCTACACCGTCGAGCAGAAGCTTTACCGTTTTGCCATTAGCCACAATACTCATGCGATGTCTTCCGCCATCTTCAAACGCAGCTCCATCAAACTTAGCCATGTTGTTACCACCGCCTGTGGGCACATCGCCATCCTCACCGATTTTGCGATTGTACCGCCAGCCACCTTCGCCACGGACGTCAGCAAACAAAACATACTTCGTCCGTGACTCATCCAAGATCCATAATGCACTTCGGGAGGCGCTACCGACACCCGCTTCTTTCATACGGTCTAAACCGATGGTGATAGGTGCTGACTCAGATGCCGTAAAAACCGGGGCAATCCTCAAGGTCCCACCTGACCACCATTGGGTGGTGGTCGTTCCGACAAATTCAATGGCTCCGCCAGCGGCGACGGGATGGATATCACCCACCCCGCCCTCGAAGAAGGGAGCCGAGGGACTGTACTTTGTGGCATCAATCGTCGTCGCTGAAAAGTCGTCCTGAAATAAGACAGAAGAAATTTGAGCAGAGGCCGAGCTAACCGTAGCCAAGAGGAGGCCGAGAAGCAGAGCCCCCGAATGGGTTGAAAGGTGTCTCAGCAAAGAAGATTGGATCCGAGAACACTGTTGCGGTTGCGGAAAGACAAGTGATGATCGTTGAGGAGAAGGTTGGTTTACAATTTTTATAGATGTTGGATTAAGTGGTCTTTTTATGTCGTTTATTCCTCGAAATGACGCGCAAGTTCTCCCCGATGTTGATGCGTGAAAGATCTTGCAGTAATTTGGAAGGGATTAGGAAATCAAAGAGTCTTTCGAAGTTTTTTCAAGCCAAACATTGACGCCACAGGAGTGTATTTAAAGTCTTATTTGCTTTTCAAAAAGGGAGATATAGAAGGGAAGCAGAGATTGAAAGTAACGCGGTGAAGTTCTTTGGTTAACCCCGATTTCTTATCTGTTTTGTAGAGTGCTATTTAGGTCGAATTTGAATTTATTCGAACGCCAAAAATAATCTAAAGTGACACAGAGGATTGTCTAAGATGTTGCTCCGATGTTTGGGTTGAGTGAGTTCAGATTAAATTGGCAAAATGTGTAAATGCTTCGGGAATGAAAATGACTTGCGATCACAGATCGGAGGCTTTGAAACTGAGCAAAGGAATCTGCTTTCCGATTTCGATCACTTGTAACTGGGCTAATCAGAGGGCAGAACCAGAGTTGTTCTCTGACCTAACTCAGTCCAGAATCGGTCCATGGAGTCCAATTGGAAACCACTGAACCGCCCTAGGCGTCTTCGCCAAACTCAGGCTCTTCGTGACCTCAATCGAGAGGTTCGACTCAATCCCTCCGATCTCATCGCACCTCTCTTCGTGACCCTTGGGGACAACCCTCCCGAACCCGTCGCCTCGATGCCGGGGGTCTTTCGACTTTCCTTGGCTGATCTTCTTGGAGAATGTCGAGAACTTGCCGGATTGGGGATCTGCGGCGTCGCACTATTTCCGGTCATTCCGCTGGGACTAAAAACTCCAAATGGCTCAGAAGCTTTGAATCCAAAGGGATTTATTCTGCAGGTCATTCGAGCCGTCAAAGATGCTGTGCCTGAATTGGTGGTCTTTACCGATATAGCCTTAGACCCGTATACAACTCATGGTCATGACGGTGTTCTGAATAGCCAAGGGACCGATGTGGACAACGACAGTACCGTGGAGATTTTACGCCAACAGGCGGTACTTCATGCGTCGGCTGGCGCAGATTTTGTCGCTCCAAGCGATATGATGGATGGTCGGGTGAAAGCGATCCGGCTAGCCTTGGATCACGCTGGATTTGTTAATACAGGTATTCTCGCCTACAGCGCTAAATTTGCCTCGGCTTACTATGGACCTTTTCGCGAAGCCGTGGGTAGCGCTCAGGCAGCTGGCACTCGTAAACTTGATAAGCGAACCTATCAACTCGACCCTGCCAATCCGCGTGCGGCCATTGTTGATGCCCTTTTAGACGAACAAGAAGGTGCAGATGCCCTCATGGTCAAACCAGCTGGCCCTTATTTAGATATTCTAGCGTCCCTCCGACGGGAGACACGCCTTCCCCTTGCTGCCTATCAGGTGAGTGGAGAATACGCCCAAATTCACGCGGCAGCCCGCGCCGGGTGGCTTGATCTCGAAGCAACCCGCAACGAAAGTCTACTAGCCATAAAACGCGCTGGAGCCGATTGGATTCTCACTTACTTTGCCCACGAAATGGCCCTTGCACTCCGGCAGCATTGATTCGGAGATCACTTAAAAGAAAAACGGTGTCGGTAAACTTTCTCCACGACACCGTTCTCTTCAACAGAACTTTCTTGAAGATTATTTTGGAGCGGCAGGGCTCTTCTTCGGGGCCTGAGCTTCTTGCTGAAGCCGTTCAGCATCGGAGGCTTTGATTACTTCGATTTTCGCCCCTTTCTTTAAATCCTCGGCACTCGGCACTCTGATAATATCACTAGTCACCACTGGGCTGGGAGCCGCAGGGGGCGGAGGACGAATACCGACTAGTTCCACTTCGAATACCAGCGCGGAACTGGGAGCAATCTTGGGCGGTGACCCGTTCATTCCGTAGGCGAGTTCAGAGGGAATAGCCAACTTGTACTTAGATCCTACAGGCATCAATTGAAGCGCTTCAGTCCAACCCCGAATAACTCGGGTCACACCGAACGATGCCGGTTCGCCTCTGGAATAAGAACTATCAAATTCTGTCCCATCAATGAGTGTACCGCGATAATGAACCTGAACGGTGTCATTGGTGGTCGGCTTGGCGCCGGTACCTTCCTTCATAACCTGATATTGGAGTCCACTGGCGGTTACCTTGACACCTTCCTTCTTTTTATTTTTGGCTAAGTAGGCTTCTCCAGCGGTCTTGGCTTTTTCGCCATCAACCTTGCGTTTCTCTTCCATTTTCTTCCGAATTTCTCCGCTATAATTCCGGAGAATAACGTTGGCCTCACCGTCGGTAATTACCGTCGTCTTACCTCGGAGGGCTTCAGAAAAAGCTCGGATTACGACCTCCGTGTCATTCTCGTACTGACCACGAGCAAGCTGACGTTTAAGATCTCCTGCTAGCAAAACACCCATTGCATAGCTGTTCTTTTCGAGATCGGAAGCAAACTTTCCTGCCCCCGGATCAACAACGACAGGCGCAACGGCTGAGTTAGTAGCGGATCTATTAGCAACGGCTGGATTAGCAACGGCTACAGCAGTCGCCTTGGGATTCTGTGCCAGTGCAACACTAGAAAAAAATCCAGTGGCAAGGATAACTGATACGAACGCAGAGGATACTGGTTTCATTGGACGTTCTTAATTCTCTTAAATATCGGAGCTTCCTTACGGGCGTAGCCGTATGGATTTTCAAAAGTTAAAGAGAAGACTCGGTGAAAGTCGAGCTTTGGGGAAAAAAACGACGCAAAAGAGAGGTGCCCTTAAAAGAGTGGCGCCTTTTAAGGAACCTCCGGCGTTCACAATTACCTGCCATCGGCTCGTTCTTCGTCAGTCGCTGAATGCGGGCCGATTGTTCGATTGTGAGCTCTGAAAGCGGCTTCCTTCTCGGATTTAGCAGCCAATGGAGGTCCGATGATTTCAGACCTAGGGCACTCTTCTCCCTAAAAAGAGTCTTTAACTTCGAAGGTTAGGCGGAGGCCACCAATTGCCGGTGCGAAGCAAAGGACGGTCTAAGCGAGCGGGAGAGAGAGTTCTGCAGGTTCTGCAAGTGAACATAAACCTCGGCATTCGCAGGATGAGGTTCGGCAATTTCAGATCGATTTACCGCGACAAATCGATCGGTAATTTCCGACATTGTAACGGATTCACCCCGATTAACACGCCAACTCCACAAAGCTTGGAGCGCAGCCCCATAGGCCGCCCCTTCGGTTACTTTTAAGGTGACCACCTCAACCTGAAAAATGTCCGCCATAATCTGACGCCATAACTTGGATTGGGCTCCTCCACCGGTCGCTCGAACCTGCTTTGCCGACACTCCAAGGGCCGCGAGTCGGCGCAATCCATAATTCATTCCCAAGGTCACCCCTTCCATTGTCGCTCGTGCGAAACAAGACGCATTGAATGTCTGGGGTCGGACACCGAAAAAGACCCCGGTTCCGTCGGGCACATTTGGAGTTCTTTCACCCTCTAAATAGGGGAGTAAAAGTAAGCCGTTAGAACCCGGTGGTGCCTTACTGGCCACTTTTTCAAATCCAGCATGATCGAGCCCGAAATCGCTGCGAACCATCTCGGTCGCGACGGTTACATTCATCGTGCAAAGCAAAGGCAACCAATGATTGGTCGAATCACAGAAAGCGGCAATCTCACCGTCGGGATCGGTCACCGGCTTATCGGCACAGGCGTAAATGGTTCCACTCGTCCCAAAACTAGCGGTTACCACCCCTTCACGGGTATTTCCGGTCCCAATGGCTCCCATCATATTGTCGCCACCGCCAGCACTGACCACAACGCCAGAAGACAGGCCCAACTGCTGAGCTGTCCCGACCGAAAGACGGCCGGCTGGACGATCACTGGGTGACAACGCAGGAAGTTTTCCTGCCAAATCCGGATCAATGGCTGCCACTGCTGCCGCGGACCACTGTCGACGTCGGATATCCATCAGGGCGGTTCCCGAGGCATCGCCCCATTCCATAAACCGTTCGCCAGTCAGCCAGAAATTCAGGTAATCATGGGGTAATAGAACGGTGGCCAGTCGACGATAATTCTCGGGTTCATTCTTCTTTAACCAGAGAATTTTAGGGGCGGTAAACCCCGGTAGCACCGCATTTCCAAGGGTTTTTAATGTTTTCTTAGCACCGCCCAAGGCTGAAGTAATCTCAGCGCACTCCTCCGATGTTACGGTGTCGCACCAAAGTTTAGCGGGGCGTATTACTTCTCCGGCAGCATCCAAAGGCACAAAGCCATGTTGCTGCCCGCTGACACCCATCGCCACGACTTCGGATCCCGATGCGCCGGCCTCCTTTAAAGCCCCCCGAATAGCCCGTGTCGAAGCGGTGATCCATTGAGCTGGATGTTGTTCTTTGGCGCCTGCTGGTAAACTAGGAATCAGGTCGTGTCGACCTGTGCCTTGTCCGAGCACTTTCCCAGTGATCGCATCGACAACTAACGCTTTTGTAGATTGGGTTCCGGAATCAATTCCGATGAGTAGTGTCCGCCGTGCCATACTGAAAGTGATCTTGAAAGTAGCACACTCAATCTGTCCAGAGTCATCGACAAATCACGGTAGCTTATTCGGGTGAATTTGACTGGTGATGAGCCAAAAATCGGCCCTCTGGGGGGCAGAGTCCTCGCTGATCGGCTCCCGTTGACCTGACTCAAGCCCCTCTTGTCTGCAATCGGATCTACGGGGAGGTAGCAGAGTTGAGTTAACTTCTCGACCCAGCACCTGCGCCTCGTATTCTCTCTTAAATGATTCTCCGCTCGATTTTAATTTACGCCCTCTTGATTGCTGGGCTCCAAGGCGCCTCTGCCGAAAACGTTAAACTGAACCTAACTCATTTTACTGATACCAACGGGAAGGAACCCGCCGGTGGCTGGAGCACCGATCCAGATGGGACACTTCACCTCAAAGGCAAAGGAGGGAATTTGATTAGTAAACGTAGTTGTACCAACTTCGTTCTTGAATGGGATTGGAAGGTCGCTTCGGGTGCTAACAACGGCATTAAATATTGGGTCACCAATGTCGACGGCAAGGGAGATTGGCTGGGGATCGAGTACCAGATGATTGATGACGACAAGCATCCAGATGGGCTGCGCGGCGGATCCCACACCACGGCTTCTTTCTACGATATTCAAGAGCCTGAACCGGGTAAACCCGTTCGACCGGCAGGCGAGTGGAATAGCAGCCGAATTGTCGTAAAGAAAGGCCGACTCGAGCACTGGCTTAATGGCAAACGGGTGGGGAAAGCTGATACGAACTCCGAAGACTGGAAACGCCGGGTCGCAGCCAGCAAGTTCAAAAATAAATCAGGATTCGCGCCTGGAGCAGGTCGTATTATGCTTACTGATCACCAAGATGAAACGTGGTTCCGCTCTCTGCGATTGACCTTAACTCGGTAACTGGGCGCCTTTATCTCTCAACAAACTGGGTACTGCCCGATTTCGGTGGTGCTGTGCGAGGAACAAAGATCATCTTCATTCAAGCTTTTGCCTTTTACCGCTTTTTATCCCCGCAGTTTAATTTAAAAACGGCACTCATTTAAACTCAGGGTCATCGTTTGAGCTCAAAGTGCCGAGCTTCCATTGGTAGGTATTAAAGGCTAAGTCGGGCGGTGACTTCCTTAGCCACCGCTGTATAGGCTTCCGCTCCTGCACTATAGGGGTCATAACTGGTAATCGGTTTGCCGTGACTGGGGGCTTCGGCGAGGCGCGTAGACCGAGGGATGACTGCGGTGAAAACAGTTTCACCAAAATGTTGGCGAACTTCTGCAACCACGCTTTGGCAGAGTTTGGTTCGACCGTCGAACATGGTCATCAGAACACCCAAAATAGAGAGAGTCGGATTGATGCCTCCATCCCGGAGCTGATTGAGAATCCGAGTAATCATAGCAATACCCTCAAGCGCATAGTATTCGCACTGGAGTGGGATCAGCAGTTGGTCGGCAGCAGCAAAACAATTGAGAGTAAGGATGCCAAGAGACGGTGGGCAGTCGATTATGATCACTTTAAAGCGCCCTGAATCGCGGATTGGCTGTAGAGTGCTCTTAAGCCGTAGCAGGTAGTTTTCAGAACGTGCCAGTTCAATTTCGGCACCGCAAAGGTCGACCTCGCTGCCGATCAAGAAAAGATTAGGAGTGGATGTCGAGCGAATCCTCTCTTCAAGAGTGCCTTCACCTAACAGTGGCCGGTAGACGCTGCTCCCCTCTAGTTTATCCAATCCCACTCCGCTGGTGGCATTGGCTTGGGAATCCATATCGATGAGCAGGACAGGAAATCCCAGACCTGCTAGGCCCGCAGATAGATTAACGCTGGTGGTGGTCTTTCCCACACCTCCCTTTTGGTTGGCAATGGCGATGACAGGCGACGGCATAGGTTGAGGATCAGGGAGGGGAGGCCTCCGTGCAAAGCTAAAGACGGTCAACTAACAGGAAGCTCGCCGCCTTGGTTTATGTTGATTAGACTTCCCCAATGCGAACGGTTGTCTATCCCGGAAGCTTCGACCCCATCACCAACGGTCATCTGGATGTTGTCCAGCGGGCCGCGAAAATGTTCGACCGCGTCATCCTTGCTGTCGCACGGAATGAGGGTAAAAAACCGCTATTTACTCTTAACGAACGAAAACAGCTCGCCCAAGGTGCTGTACAACATCTCGGCAATGTGACTGTCGAAACCTTCGACGGTTTACTTGTCAATTATGTGGTCAACCACGGGGCTTGCGCCGTCCTGCGTGGATTGAGAGCTGTGAGTGATTTCGAATTTGAGTTCCAACTTGCTTTGATGAATCGAAAGCTCAATGAGAATGTGGAAACAGTCTTTTTGATGCCAAAGGATTCTTATTCTTTCCTCAGCTCTCGGTTGGTCAAAGAGGTCGCTCGCCTTGGAGGAAATGTCAGTCAGTTTGTTCCAGCCGAAGTTGTTGCCGCTCTCCTTCGCAAACAACATCCACTGACCCCAGTAGAATCCGACGAGTCCTAGTTCAGAGATTTAGTTCAGAGTTTCAGAGTAAGATCCCAGTACCTAAGATTGGAATTAAAATTGCACTTTCGACTTTGTGACTCTTCGATAAAATACCTTTAAATATTGGCTTAAACGGGTGGTTGTCACTCGAGTAACTAAAATAGAAAAGAGCGTCGGTTCCCAGTAATCCGCAATTTTTGGCGTCAATTATTCTGCCTCCGATCGCTGGGTTGCGAACCTCCGTGAGGGGAGGGCATTCGGAGTTTAATGATGCGGGCGGAAGTTCGAGACTGGAACAGGATTAAGATCTCAGCATGACTTTCGCAGACCTGCATTCTTAGGGCGAGCTAGTCGTCGATGGTACGGGCACACACATTAAAATGTTGGGCGATTTCTCGCTTGCCCAGCCAGTGTCCTTGCAGCGTTTCATCTAGAAAGTATGGATGTTGGACAGAGCAGACCTACTGCCGCTGAAAACACTCTGGCCTTTGTTTCGGGGCACCGCACGCCGTCACCATCGGCAAGTTCTGCGGGTGGGTCGGAAGTTGTTGTCCCATCAGGTTCTGCATTGCGGCTACCTCGAGGTTTGGCTCCCTCAACTCTGTCGCTCAAATTCAGTGGGAGCGAGGTTGTGTACTCACCAGCACTGAATTGAATCCGACTGGAAAACGAGTTCAACCAACGCTGCAAAATCAGGGTCAGCGGCGGTTAAGTCGATGACAGTAACTTGATGGGTTGAGCCCCCTTTTTGTTCAGCGATAATTGCCTCAACAAAGGGGTCGCTTGGTGCGTTCAGAATGTGGAGTAGAGAAGGCATAGTTAGAAGCGAAGGACGTAGGTGGAATCGGCTGCCATTCGAGCAAGGGTGTTGTCCTCGATTTCTTCAAAGGGAGCGGAGGGTTCGCCGAGTTCAGAAAGCAGCGCCGCTTCAGCCTGAACATAAATCGGGCGCCCTAGCTCGCTTAGGATGGGTAGGTATCGGGTGAAATTATCCTCATCAATTAGTTCGTCGGGATATTCTGACAATGCGAGGACGGCAGGACCACGAAGATAGAGGGAAACACTGACTTTTTTCCAGGTCCCGATTCCGGCGGCCATCCTGATTGCTTCCGCCGTCCGAGGTGTGGTCCGTGGATCACTTTCAACAATGACAAGTAGGGTGGGAATCATATTTAGTTGAAGCTGACAAAGCGTTCTGTGCTTGCGACTAAATCACTGACGATGGTGAGCCCTGCAAAGGTCGCCGAAGAGTCGACAGGAAGGTGCCGCTGATGCGCTCCATAGGCGCAGGCGTAGAAACGGAGCCCTCTTTGTTTCAAGGCTTGTAAATGGGGGTCGTGCACCCCTGCCACTGCGTCATCGAGGCAATAAAGGAAGACGTCGCAACCGGCATCAACGGCGGCTGTAGCAAACCGGACGCCGTTGCGAAAGGAGTGGGTGTCTGGCCCAGCAGAAAGGAGGATTCCTAGTTTTCGCCCGCGTACACTCATGGGTTTTGATTTAAGCCTATCGGGGGTGGTTTGTCAGGTCCTACGACAAGTTCACTCTTGTTTGACTAGCGTCGGAGGGCGAGAAGCCGTTTTAGCAAAGACACAGTCCGAGGGGTCAAACGGGTCCGATTGTACTGGTCTCCTAGTTTACGGAGTGCCTCGGAGTGTGTTGGGTAGGGATGAATCACTGCGGCGAGAGTGCCTAAGGAGATTTTCCCAGCCATTGCGACTGAAATCTCGTTAATAAGTTCACCTGCATTTTTCCCCACCACTGTCGCACCGAGAATGAAACCGGTTCCGCGTCGAGTATGGATGCGAGCAAAGCCTTCGGAACTGGACTCTAATAAAGCTCGGTCGACTCGGTTAAAGGGTTGGGTATAGGTGTCGAGCTGGATTCCTCGATCTTGGGCATCGTGAAGAGTCAGGCCGGTGTGAGCCACCTCAGGATCCGTGTAGGTACACCAAGACATGTTAAGCGAACTGAGTCGTCGACGTCCGATCGGTCCAAGGGCAAAGAGGGCATTCTGAATAACGATGCGAGAGGCAAAATCAGCTGCATGGGTAAATTTCCAAGGGAGACACACATCGCCACTGGCATAAATGTGAGGATTGGTGGTTCGTAGAAAGTCATCCACAAAGATACCCTTCTTCGGATCCAGTTCGACTCCGGCGGTTTCCAGATTCAAATGCTCGACGTTTGGCACACGCCCGGTGGCTACTAAGAGTGTGGTTGCGGTGAGGTGTTGAATCCCCTTTGTTGACCGAAGATGTAGGCGTTTGCTGGTGTCGATGGATTCCACCTTTTCTAAGGAGGTCTCAAGCTGTAGAGCGACCCCTTCCTTAACAAGCGATGCTTGAACGAGCGCTGAAGCGTCGGGATCTTCCCGGTCGAGCAGTCGGGATTTGTTATGGATCAGAGTGACTTGCGAGCCAAGCCGGCGAAAGGCTTGGGCGAGTTCGCAACCGACAGGGCCCCCGCCAAGAACGACCAGATGTTTCGGACATTCGGTGAGGTTGAAAAGGGTTTGGTGGGTTAAGGGCTGTGACTGAACTAGGCCGGGAACCTGAGGTAATTCGGGGCGAGCACCCGTGGCGATGACGGCGCGTCGGAAGTGGATTTTGGAACCATCGATGTCGAGAGCGTCTTTGGCAATGAATCGAGCTTGACCGAAGAAAACATCGATTCCGAGTTGGCGAAAGCGTTGAGCCGAATCGTGAGGAGCGATTTCGGCACGGAGTCGTCGAAGTCGTTCCATCACTGCAGGGAAGTCGACATTGAAACCGCTGGGTAGGTTAATCCCGAGGGAAAGAAAACTGGAAGCATCAGCAGCAGCACTGGCACTGCGAAGGAGAGCTTTAGAAGGGACACAACCGGTGTTCAAGCAATCACCACCCATTAAGTGGCGTTCGACGAGGGCGACTCGGGCGCCGAGTCCGGCTGCACCAGCAGCGGCGACGAGGCCCGCTGTACCCGCCCCAATAACCACAAAGTCATAGACACCGATTGGGACAGGCTGGGTCCAATCACTTGGATGCACTGCGGCTAAAAGCGCTTGATTATGGGTATCCAAAGGAGAAATAAAAGGGGTCATCGAAGAGGCGTCGTTGGAGGGGGTAAGGGCAGGGCGTTTGGCTGGCGGCTCATAGGACAGGGCGGGAGTCTATGATCAGTCGGAGGGCGAGGCTTGGTTGGCGATGGTAGAGTTCAAAGAAGTGCGCCAAGGGTTGGCCTTGCTCGAAGGGGATCAGGGCCAAGAGGACGTTGCG
>SIAZ01000026.1 GCA_009695405.1 Pedosphaera sp.
CACGGACCGATTGGTCAGACAAAGGAAACCACAATCCCTTTGCGACCGTCGAAACGATGCTCTGGGCGACTAGCCAAGGCCAAAAATCACGGGTCGCTGACGTGGCAACTGCCGAAGCTCTTGTCGAAACTCGTTGGCCTTTATTTCCCTCGGAGCAAGCTCCCATCCAGACGGTGGGCGCAATCAATCTTCTCAGCTATTTTGAGAATCAGGAGGGCACAAGAGCGGTCGTCACCGCATTCGTTCGCGAAGACTTCATGCCCCCTCCCGGTGGGACAGCCTACAGTGTCAACAAGCTCATAGGGTGGCAATTGACCAAGTCGAACGACGGTTGGAGGATTTCGAAAAAACTGTTTTTCGACTTGGAAGGTGATTGAGAGTAAGCGAACGCTAAACCCATAGTTCCCTAGTTAGCGAAAGCAGGATATTCCGCGATCGAAGGCGGGGGGAGAAAGGTCGACCGACCGGATTAGGCTTTCGCCGGTTTCTAGTTCCAAGGCAGGAGTTTGGCAACGGTAGGGTTCGTTGCCTGTGGAATACGCTGCAACTCATCCGTCAACCCTGCCAACCGTGCATTAACGAGTTGACGGTAAGGGGCTTGCCTGCGCACCTGCGCAAGACCCTCACCTACGACAACGGTCGTGAAATAGCCCATCATGCCGCCTTCCCCATTGCCACCAAAGTCGCCGTTTACTTTTGTGATCCAGCATAGCCCATGACAACGTGGCGCCGTTGAGAATATCAGCGGCCTTATCCGCGAATATTTCCCTAAAGGCATCGACTTTAATACGGTCACTAAATGCCAAATATCCAAGGCTGAGTGGCGACTCAATAACCGCCCTCGCGTCATGCTCTACGGTCAATCTCCTTTCGAAGTTTTTCAGGATATTATACACAAAAACAGTGCACCAACCGCTTGACGCCGAACTGTTTTGGGAGGCGATAGAATGGGTTGGTTGCGGTAGCTATGTTGGTTGTGTTGGATGAGTGATCCGTAGCCAGCGATAAATCGAAAGAGGATGAACACTCAGACTCGCAGCAAACTCAGTCTTCGAGAGTCCCTAGCTTTTAAATTCAGTGATTAGCAGTTGGATTTCAGCAAGACCCGGCCGCTTCCGAGACGGTTCAATTGAGTTCATCCGCGCAGGCTACAGCCAAGGAGGACGAATTGGGAACCATGGGGTTCGACGTACGCTTACACACATCCGACTATGGCCGTTTTCATTTCAAGTCCGATTAAACCAGCAAACTAGGGTTTGTCGGGGAACTTTGAAACGGAAGGAGTTGAAGTGTACTCAGTGACGCCGCAGTCGCATCGATCGAACTAGCTGCGTCTTTAACAGATTAAACCACTAGCGGGCCGAGTTCCTTTTCCGCTTCTCGCCAGTCGCCAATGTCCATACCGAAACAAAACCGTGATCATCAGCACCGACCGCCCAAACTCCATCCCAACTGACAGCCAAAGCCTGCAAATAATCGGGTACTGCGGTCAGGTCTCTTACTTTTTCGCCGTTTCCACGCATAATCCGACCTCTACCGTCTCCGCCCATTGCCACAAATTCGCCGCTGACGCCCACGGATTGAAGGCCGGTGACCTCTTTACCAAAGCCATCGATATTTTTAGTCCGTTCGCCGGTTATCGGATTCCAAAGTTTAACAGTACCGTCCGCGCCTGCGGAGGCCACTACGCCCCCATCTGCGGCCCAAGCCACCCCCAACAGATGATGAGAATGCCCTTCGAGATTGATTCTTGGTCCGTCTCCCTTCACAGGAGTGATCCGTCCAAAACGATCCGTTCCGCCACTGAACAAGCGGTCGCCTCGTGGCGAAAACGCTACCGCTGTGACGCAATCGCTGTGCAGCATGCCAAAGTCGCGAACCAACGTGCCATTGCTACAATTCCAAATCTTTAACTCTCCAGAACGTGATGGATCGCCACCGCCAGTGGCCAAATGCTGACCATCAGGACTGAAGGCAAGTGCGTTCACTCGATCGACAAAAGCACCCGGAGAACTCGACGTTTCGGCACCGCCCAAAATCAAGGATAATTCCCACGAACGGGATGCGTCGAGACGGAAAAGTTCCCCAGATCGAAGCTCGAAAAACTCTCGCCCCCCCAAAGACGCCACCGCCAGTGAAGCGGTAGAGCCTAGATCCACCGGAGTCCCGATTCGCCCAGATCTTGGTTCCCAACAAGCCCCGAGACCGTCCGCTCCTAGCACCAATAATGCCGTTCCTTCAGGAGATCCTACGACCACCGAGGGCACCTTTACAGCCGCTCGATCCTTCTCTAAGCCGAGTTCCTTGGAATCCGCCAGACTCCGGTCAATACGTCCAACCGCCGCTGCTGCATCCACTCGAGCCAATGACATTGACTCGACAACACGACTCACTGTCTTCTCGGCCAAAGTAACATCCTGAGTGCTGCCCTCTAGGGTAATTCGGGACTTCTCAATTTGCGTTTTAAGTGCCGCTACTGCCTTTTGTGTGGCGACTAGTTTTTCTTCAGCTTGTTTTTTACGCGGCGCCAATTCCGCTAGAGCTCGATCAGCCTCAGTCTTTTTACGCCCTGCATCATAGGCTTTCGTCGCCAAGTCTTCCAATGATTTAGCCGCTGCGGCACGGATTTCATCCGACTTCTTCCGCAATGTCTGACTTTCCAAAACGGCTGCTGCAGTCGCTGCTCGAAGAGGTACCAGCGAAAAAGCCGGACCATTAGTAGGTTGTCCTGCTAACAAACGCTCCAATTCAGACTTCAATTGATCCGCCAAAGCTGCCTGAGTCCGAGTAGCGGCATCGGTCTCGGCAACCAATTTTGCCGCCGCGCTCCCCTCCTTCAGTGCTGTCTCTGCTGTCCGCGATGCCCCAGTGATACGCTCCAAATCCTTAGCAGCTAAGTCACGATCACGGACCGCAGTCGCCTCAGTCTCTGTTTCTTTCTTTAGATCTTGCTCCTGCCCAGCCAACGCCTTGACATGGCTCTCACGCTTCTCACGCATTTTTACCAAGGCCTCATCCGCTGTTTTCTTCGCCGCCTCTGCATCGGTGATCTGCTTTAATACCCGCTTTTGTTCGACTCGACTAAGTGCTAATTCGTCGTCCAAACGCCCTTGGCGAAGGGCTAAAAGCGGTGTTTGCCCAAAGCGACCTTCGATCTGCGGCTTTTCTCCAAACCGAACCTCTGCCGTTCCTCCGGTAGCAAGTGTGGCGACAAAACTCTTCCCCGACCCCAGTCGCCCTAACCGTACTACAGCTCCGGTTACAGCCACTTGTTGAGGGGCAGACTTTAAATCTGCTGGCCAAAGATTAATAATCCCTTCCGAATTCCCAGAAATCAACAACCCCACCGGCCCGGCTTCAGACGTCAGAGCTGTGATCTGCCCCTTGCCCCCTTCTAAAACGGGCATCCGTTCTAACTCTGCCAAGGATGTCGCCGCAGAAAGGCCCTTTGTTCGATGAAAACGCTGAATACCGGCGGTGTCACCTGCAGCAACTGCCAAGGATGAATCGACTCCATACCAAGTGAGTGCCCTGACCCCGGCACCGACGGTCAGGTTCTGATTGCTCGAGGAATTAGTGAAAGAAGTACCCAAATGGACCACGTAGACAGCCCCCGTCCCAGCGGTTGCGGCAAGCGACTGTCCGCTAGACGACCAAGAAAGGAGATTTCGACCTGGAGCCAGTCCTCCAGGAAGAGTCCAATTAGCCAAACGAAGACCATTGGTAACACTGCGCACTTCCAATCGGCCCTCAGAAGTTATTAAAGCAAAGCGATCCAGCTTCGGAGCCCATTCCGCAGCGACCCATTGGGGACCGGCGGGGAGAGACCACACGGAGCGCACTGAAACCGGTTGACGCCGCCAAAGTCGAACTTCTCGGAATCCGGCGGCGGCGAGCGTTTCATCATCTGGACTAAAGGCCAACGCACCTACGACGTCGCGCTGAGCGGCACCCTGCAAGGATGGATCGGTTAGTTGCCCTAGCTCGATCCCCGATTGAATATCCTGCAAAATAATTCGGTTGGCCCGTCCTACCGCAGTCGTTTTACCGTCATGGGTCACGGCAACAGCAAAGCTTGATTGCCAATTAGTGGGAATCGCTTTCCAAAGAGGGGCCACCGTCAAGAGAGAATCGGTCTTGGCCCCTTGCCCAATCCAAGACCAGAGCACGGTTAACTCACTCGGGGTGAGTTCGCGGGCATTGACCTTATTGTCCTTTGGGGGCATGACCAGATCTTCTACCTCGTGGGCCGCAGTTTTCAGAAGAAGGCTTGTTGCAGGATTTCCCGAAACCAATGCAGGCCCGGTCTCGCCTCCTTTCAACATTAACGCAGGGGTCTCTAAATTCAGACTCGCCTTGGAACGAGTCTGATTGTGACAAGGTAAACAATTCGCTTGGAGGATTGGCAAAACCTCCTTCTGAAAACTCACCGCAGAAGTTCTCTGAGTTTGCTCAAATGAAATCACCGTTCGCCCCGCCCCCAACGCTTGCGGTCCGATGGCCAATCCCCCCGCCAAACACACTCTAAAGCAAACAATCCACGATCGTTTAAAAGTCATTTCCCTGTCTCCGGTTTCGGGGGTGCTAGGACGGTCACCACAAAAGGCTCAGAAAAAACCTGAAAACTTAGGTCCCGTGGTTTCGCTTTTTCTTCAGCTGCTTTCCGAACACTTTCGGCGGCTTTACGCTTTTCTTCAGCTTTCGGTTTGTCTGCAGCAGACGCCGCTCCGACCGCTTTTTCTGCCGCTTTAAAGGCGGTTTCTGCCGCAGTCAATGCTGCAACATTATTACGATATTTTCCTGCGACCGATCCCTGAAGCCATAACGTGTGCGTACCTGGCCCTAACTTCGTATCGGCCACACTCAAATCTAGGCTGGCTGTCACTGCCTTTTCTGGAATCGCAATTTCTTTCGCTTTATCCAATCCACTCGACCCGCTCGGCTTCAAATTGAACGCCGTTTGAAATTCATCGCGTCGAGTTACTCTCAAGGGAAGCGTAATCCGGCCGTCTGCGGCCACTTCCAGAGGTCGGCCTTCCCCAACAGAAATCGAAACTGGCACCGGTTCAGCTCGGATCACCGATAGAATCGCATCCCGGGTGATCCGTGACTTCGGCGAGTCAATATTAAAATCGGTAACCGGCCAAACAACCGAGGCGAACCGCGCCGCCCGAATCTTGTTTGACCCACCACCCGCCGCTGTTCCTGTTAAAGATAAGCGTCCTAACCCAGTGGCTCCAGCAGCTGCAGTGAAGAAAACAGTCCCCGTCGACGCCTCCTCAGAAATCCGGATTGGCATCGCTTTAACTCCCATCGGCAGTCCATCGACCTTCAGATCAATCGCTCCCTTAAATCCGTCCACACGGTTCACTACGACTTTCAACATCACTGTCTGCTCAGGACGAATAACCAAGGGCAAGACGGGCACCGAACGATCCTCCCCAATCCGCGGCAAAGGTGCGGCAAAGGCGACGAGAGAGAAGTCCGGAGTTTCTCGCCGAAGGCTCAACCGAAATGGCCACCGAGGTTGCCCCTTTGAAAGGTTAAATAAATCGTGCACCAGCACTCGATAAGCCCCCTCTTGGGAAGCTTCGAAGCGAACTGAAGCGTCCCGCGTGGACAAGGGAAACTCTCGATCACCCGGATTGGCGTCGGTATCACCTAGTTCAGCAACATCTTCAGTTGAAGCCGTTTCCCCAGCCTTCTCTGGGGGCTTTTCTCGTTGGACAGTTCCGGAAGGATCACTCGGAAATCCAAGGCGTTCGGAAACCAATTCAATGCGCAAAACCTCTCCTTTAGCGGCTCGAAAAGTGACGCCGATATTTTCACCGCGACGCGGAAAAAATCCGACCGTATCCACCGGCGGCTTGATCGTGGTTAAACCGTTTGGAGAGAGGGTTACTACCGAGCGAGTTCCGAGGGTGAACGGCAAGGGAATACGGTCTGCTCCACTCGGAGTCCAAATCCAAGTCCGACCTGACTCAACCAAATCCAAGGCGGCCGTTCGCCCAATCCATTCATTGCCACTCGACTTGAGGCTCTCAGTCGGGCCCAGCGTCACTGTTAACTGCTCCAAAGGAACTCCCTCTGCCGTCTTCAATGCCGATAAGGTTCCGCCCGGTAAATTGCGTCCATAGACTACGACCTGATTGGTAACGGCCGGTTGCAAAATATCAGGCTGAACAAAATCGACTCGGGCAGAGGTTTCGACACTTAACCTAAAGCCGTACTCATCGCCTCCACGAAACTGTGAATCACTGAGCCTGAGATAAAGAGGTCCTGTTTCGACTGCCTTGAACTCAATCCAAGAGCGCCGCCGTGTCACCGCTAATTCCCGACCCTCAGGAGTTAGCACCGCTAGATCTGCTCCGAGTCGTGAGTCGAGTCCTGCGGCATCTAGGCGAATCCAAAGACTTTGACCTGCGTTGGCACTCAATCGAAACCAACTGAAAGAACTTGTTTTACTTTGGCCATTCACCGTTGTGCCCAACGGGAGATTGAAGGCTGTCTCCAGGGTGGTATTTGTTGAGGGCATAATGACCTCGGGAGTTCGCCCCACAGCAAATACTCGTGGATTTGAAATGCCAAAGCGGCCAACAAAACGGAGGTCGACTCGGCCCTCTGCTACCTCGGTTGGGACGATCACTTGAAAGCGATCGGTTGTGCCCGGTTTTAAATGAGCGATAATGCGAGGATCCGAAAAAACTAACCCTTCAGAATCTTCAAGATCAATTCCACCTACCTGAATTTCGTTGGTTGAATTCACCCGTGCTCCACTAGGGAAAACCCAGAGCAAACGAGAAACGGGTAATTGCGCGAACACTGGGAGCATCACAACCCCGAGTGCCAGCCCCCAAAATCCACAAAAAGCCAGCCGCATGATTCAATGATTAAAGAGGAACTCCTTAGAATTCAACAAGGCCCAAACTGTATCCTCCCAAGCTTCTCGACGTACCTTGGTCCGGGCAGCGTCTAATTCCTTTGAGTCAGTGACTTTGAGAGCCGCTAACTTCTTGGCAACATAGGCTGTCGATAAAGCTGCTTCTGCCGAAGTCGGCATCCGACCGAAGGCGAGCGTATAGAGCTCAGAGAGTTTAGCCTCATCTGTCCGAGTATCGGCAGCCAATCGAGCTGGACGTGATGTATCGGAACCGAGCTTGGTTTGAATATCCTTCGAATTCAGTAAGTGCAGACTCTGACTCAACGATGCTCCCATACTCCGCTCACATTCACAGGCACTGCTGCCTTCCGGTCGTCCAAAGACAGTTAGGAAATAACTACTGGCATTAAAGCTATTATCTGGCAGGCAAATGGCTCGGGTTCCTGCTGGAAGCCCTTCAAACTGGCTCTGACTTCCGGTAATGCCGTTAACTGAATCAAAAAGGACTTCAGCGGGCAATCGACGCGGATAAAAACGGGAGAATTGATGCCGATCGCGCCCGTTATAGGCATTAGGCTCAGCACTTAACTGATAAGTTGTGCTTTGCGCCAGCGTCCGGACCAGTTCTTTTAAATCAAAACCGCTCTCCACAAATCGCGCAGCGAGCGCTTCTAACAGTTCTGGATGCGTCGGCGGATTGGTGACGCGCATGTCGTCTTCAGGATCAACGAGTCCGCGTCCAAAAAAGTGTTTCCAGTACCGATTAACCACCGCCTTTGCAAACCAAGGATTCTTTGGTGAAGTCATCCAATCAGCCAAAAACTGACGCGGATCATCGTCGGTTGATATTTTGAAAGCCGGTTCAGCGAGCGCCGCTGCCTTGACCATCTGCCCATTCTTTTTGTTGGTCGCTTTCGCTTCACCCCGACGATGTACGATCACGTCTTCCCCAGGTTGTGAACCAGTCTTGTAAGTCACCTGAGAAAAAGCCGCCCCGAAACTCCAATAATCCGTCTGACTCCACTTTTCGTAGGGATGATGATGACACTGGGCGCACTGCATTCGTTGGCCGAGGAAGAGTTGGGATACATCCTCTAATTGAGTCTGCATGGTGCGTACCTGACGATACCAAGCGACGGGAGGATTTTCGATCATATCACCGGAAGCGGTGAGTATCTGATGCACGAACTGATCGTACGGTTTATTCGCACTCAAACTATCGCGGATCCAAGCGTGAAAGGCGACGGTTCCTCGGGCTTGTTTGGCCTCAGACCGTTTGTTACGGAGCAACGCTGCCCATTTATTTGCAAAGTAATCAGCATAACTCGGTGAGGCTAACAGTCGCTCGATGGCGGCGTCTCGGCGATTTGTCGCGGACGCAATGGAAAAGGATCGAACCTCGTCCGCTGTGGGTAGACGTCCGGCAATATCTAAGGTCACCCGACGCAGAAACGTCGCATCATCTGACACACCGCTTGGCGGCATTCCCACCTTCTTTAGTTGCTTAAAAATGAGATCGTCAATAAAGGAGCGGGCCACCGGCAAAGACTCCACCGGCGCTCCGAGTGGAATGGTTGCCCGAAAGGTCGCTACTTTAGCTTGATACCGGACCATTACCGCAAACTCACCCGGTAAACTAAACACTCGGACACGTCCCTCACTGTCGGTGGCGGCCATATCCTTGTCGTTCGGCTCAAACAAGGCGCTGCGAGTCACATCTTCCGTCGATCCATCCGAGTAGTGTGCGGTAATCACTAACTGTTGCTCACTATCGACCGCCAGCGTTCTCGCTGCCGGATAAACCTCCACACGACTCACCGTCGGCGCATTTGTCTGTCCCATCGGCATCCCTTGCCCGATCCAACGGATCAATCGATCGTAGTCATCGGACCCCAATTCCAATCGCTTCCCGCCCCCGTGCGGCAACACTGCGGCGCCTTTGGTGATCAAAAGACTTCGTGCTGGGTCCGCCGGAAATAACCGACGCCCCCGCGCTTCTCGAACTAGGTGCTCATAATCTTCCTCAGGCTCAAAGCCCAACAAAGATAAACGAAAGCCATTCTGTCCTGCGGCTTTCCCATGACAACCGCCGCCATTGCAACCGTTTTTGGTGAAAATCGGCACAATCTGATTGGCAAAATGGATCGGAGCCGGTTCTTCAGCGTGCTCGACTCTCACCGGAAATTCAGCTGTCACTCCGTTCGTAGTTGTCGCACGCAAAATCGCCGTTCCATTCGCCACAACCGAAACCCGCCCAGTTCTATCAATTCGAACGATCCCCTCGGGTTGCGACGTCCAGCGAACCTTCCGCGTCACATCTCGGTCCCCCTCATCCAGTGCCAGCATTTGCTGACCCGCATCACTTGATCCCAACACCAGTTGTGTGGCACCCGCACGATAGTGAATGGAAAGTGGCGCTCCGATGAGGTCTAATGCACCCCAAGAAAAGGCAACCAGAGTGACCATCACAGCACTTACACTGCTCTGTAAATAGCGAAAATGGCTCTGCTTTCGCCCATGCGGCGCGATGACGGGTCGATAGTTGAAAATTGAATTCATCCCACTAGTTCCTTCATAGGTTGACAGCCATCCGGCACCAAAAACTGAGGGCGTCCGGTTAAATCTGGCACGGTCACCTGATTCACATCTACTCCTAGATTTCGGTAGAGAGTCGCGAAAACTTCACCGAATTGGACGGGGCGTTCCGAAGGTTCACCGCCCAATCGATCAGTTGCTCCGATCACCTGCCCCACCTTCATTCCACCACCGGCAACCACCGCACAACTCGCGCGCGGCCAATGATCCCTCCCTCCGTCTTTATTGATCGTCGGCGAGCGTCCAAACTCGCCCCAAGTGACTACACTGACGTCCTTGTCGAGGCCTCGATCATGCAGGTCTTCGATCAAAGCGCTAAGCGCTTGATCCAGCAGGGGGAGGTCATTGCGAGCATTCCCAAAATTATTGCCATGATAATCCCAAAAACCATAGGCCACCGTTACAAACCGTGCCCCAGCTTCCACTAATCGACGAGCCACCAAGAACTGTTCGTTCAACATCGGCGCAGCGTCACCGTGGATTTTATCATCACCCTTGCCGTACCTCGCCCGCAACGAAGCGGATTCTTTCTCCACATTCAAAGCATCCAAGAGTCGACTGGAGGTCAACATCCCAAACGCTTGGTCGTTAAAGCCGTCTAAGCCCGACATCAATCCACTGGAATCCACCTCCCGGCGGAATCGATCAAAAGAAGTCAGTAAAGCCCTCCGATCTGCTAATCGTTCGGTGGTGATACCATTTAAAATCATATCCGACTTTGCATCGGCGGAGGGGCGAAATGCATCATGCGCGACCCCAGCAAATCCCACCTTCGCATCGTTGTATCCGGGATGCTTCATCCGCGGTTGAAGTCCTACGAAAGCGGGCACCCCAGGATCGGCGGGGCCTAAGACTCTCGAAACACACGCCCCAAAGGTGGGCCATCCGCCAGGGGGTTGATTCCCCTTTCGTCGCCCTGTCTGACACATAAAATCGGAATGATCATCGACCGCATCGCTAATTGAGCGGATCACCGAATACCGATGGGCCACTTTAGCTAGTAAGGGGAGATATTCACACACCCGAAAACCCGGTACCGAGGTGGAAATTGACTTAAACTCGCCACGGATTTCCGCTGGAGCATCTGGTTTTAGGTCAAAAGTGTCCTGATGGGGCGGACCACCGGGCAGATAAATCATAATGACCGCTTTGTGCCCTGATCGCACCCCTGAGGCTGCCTCGGCACGTAAGAGATTAGGCAAAGCAATTCCCCCCATTCCCAGCGCACCAATACGTAGAAAATTTCGTCGCGAAAATCCGTCGCAAAATCGGCTCGAAGGACCTAGAATTGTCAGCATGCTATCGTCTCGTTTATCTCAAGTTATCCGACGAGCTCCTTCATCGGTTGCACCCCAGGATCCACCAGAAATTGAGGGCGCCCTCCCAGATCCTGCACTGTGACCTTATTCACATCAAGACCGAGTGCATGATAGACGGTGGCGTGCACTTCACCAAAGGTAGTCGGCCGCGAATCAGCCTCGCCTCCCAGACGATCTGTAGAACCAATTACCTGCCCGTGCCTCAATCCGCCTCCGGCTAAAAGTGCAAACCCAACCCTCGGCCAATGATCGCGTCCACCGTCCTTATTAATGGTCGGGGTCCGCCCAAACTCGCCGGCGACCATTACCGTCACATCTCGGTCCAGTCCACGCTCATGCAAATCGTCTATAAGCGCACTTAATCCCTGATCAAACAGGGGCAGGTCTTGACGCAAAGCACCAAAATTGTCCCCGTGATGATCCCAGCGACTGAAGGCGAGCGTAACACAGCGTGCTCCCGCTTCCACCAAACGGCGTGCGACCAAGAAATGCTCCATCAATTTCGGTGCACCATCATCTCGGTTTTTTGCGTCTCCCTTGCCATAACGTGCCAGAACCTTTGGGTCTTCGTTCTTTAAATCTAACGCTGAGACAAGCTTGCTGGAGGTTAGAATACCAAATGCCTGCTGCGTGTAAGCGTCCAATCCGGCCATCTGCCCACTTGAATCGACTTCGCGCCGAAAGGTATCCATCGAACCGAGCAAGGCTCGCCTATCGGCCAATCGATCCAAACTGATCCCTCCCAAAATCATATCGTCTTTGCCACCGCCCTTGTTGATTTCAAAGGGCGCAAATGCCGTTCCTAAATAACCGGCGACACCGTTGTCAGACCACGGTACATGACCCATCTTGGGCGCTAAGCCCACATAAGAAGGAATCGACGGATCGCCCGAACCCTGCAATCGCCCCAATAACGCTCCCATCGCCGGCCATCCGCCGAGTGGTTGGTTTCGATTTAAACGACCGGTGTAGGTCTGAAACGCCTCATGTCGATCTTCCATCCCCACCATCGAGCGAATAACCGTAAACTTATCCATCATTCGAGCTAACCGGGGCAGGTGCTCGCAAATTTGGATCCCAGAGACATTGGTAGAAATCGGCTTGAACTCCCCCCGAATCTCCGCAGGCGCATCCAGCTTCAAATCAAACATATCCTGATGGCTCGGTCCGCCAGGTAAAAAGATCTGGATAACTGCCTTATGACGCTGCCCGTTAGAGCGCAATCCAGACGATGTCTCCGCCTTTAAAAGCTGAGGTAAAGTCAACCCGCCTAGCCCCAAGGTGCCCATACGCAGAAACCCGCGACGGGATAATCCGTCGCAGTAGCCGCTAACCGTTGGTTTTGGACCCAAAAGAGTAATCACAGGATTCGAGGAATGATTGTTCTAAAAACACCCGATTACTCCTCTCTGTCAACCGTGAATAACTTGGAATTTTTAGTATTAGTTTTGACCCGTCAAAAATCTTTAAAATTTAAGTCGGCGATATTGATATTAGTAACTCGTCATCAACTCGTTAGTACTGGCACTCCTCCCTTGTTAGCTGATTCCAAGCAGGCGTCCAATAAGCGTTGAACCTTTAGGGCGCACTCGGGCCATTCGAGATTTAAGGTGCCCAAATTGACCTGATTCGCAAAAGCTCGGATCATCTGCGTCTCTTGGGAAGATGCAGCATTGTTCGACGACTCCACAATCGTTTCTGTGCGACGACGCGGTTCCATAACAAAGCGGCATCCCTTGACCTTAAAATCCGGTTGGTAAATCTCAAAACTGCTGTGCTCTCCACTGAAAGGCAGCACGAAGTCAGCGACGTGTAAATGGCCACGGGTTCCGCTAATACTCGCCCACTGCTGGTTCTCGGTAATGAACGAGGAATAAAAGCTCGCTGACACCCCCTTGTCGAAGCGTAACTCGCCGGAAAACTCGGTCGGAATCGCCGCCGGACTTTGCGGATGCCTAAACTCAGAATGAAGTCGCGCATTGACTTCGCGTGGCATCTGGCCGCCCAAGGTTTCTAAGGTGAAAACTAACGAATACCAACCCAAGTCACCGACGCATCCCTGGGGTTCTAGGGCACTATTGGCACGCATATTGTCAGAGAAAAAACCAGCGTCCCCACGGAAACTAAACTGGGTCGTAATTCGCCGGATTTCCCCAATCAATGGGGTCTCCTTAAGGACTTCTTTGATCCGTTGCAATCGAAGGCCATGCACAAACATCACCCCATCCATAAATTGCACATTCTGATGACGGCACGCAGCGGTCATTCGCTGCAGATCTAAAAAATTGAGTGCACACGGTTTTTCACAAAGGACATGTTTCCCAGCCTCTGCTGCCCGCAATACCCAGTCACACCGGACACCCGTCGGAAGCGGAATGTAGACTGCGTCCACTTCGGGCGAAGCCAGAAGGGATTCATAACTGCCATACGCCGTGGGCACCACGGACAGGGGCACCTCCGATTGACATTCCTCAATAAAGCGTCGACTCCGAGCGGCGTCTCGACTGGCGACAGCGGTGAGCACAGAATTGCCTGAGTTCTGAATCGCCTGCCAATTTTTTCGGGCAATGTTAGCGGTTCCCAAAATACCCCAACGAATTAATAGTTGAATCATCCCAAACAGTGGCGTTGAACTGGGCGCGGTGGAAGCTGGAAAACACTCTTTAAAAAGATTAGAGATACTTTTGAGAAACACGGCTTGAGTTGACTGGTTTCCAATCTATTGTCTCCCAAACGTCGTCTCACCTCATCGCACTTTATGAAACACTTTGACTCTCTTCCACGTCGCAGTTTTCTCCGCGGCTTGGGTACGGCAGTAGCCTTGCCTTGGCTCGCATCTTCCCCTGCGTCTCGCTTACTGGCGGCTCAATCAGGAAAGACCTCTGAAATTGGGAAACCGCCTCTGCGGATGGCTTATGTTTACATTCCTAATGGAGCGATGATGGCAGACTGGACCCCGACTCAAGAGGGGGCAGTTTTCGACCTACCCGCAACGCTTCAACCTCTGTCTTCACTCCGCAAAGAAATTACCGTGCTGAGCGGCTTGGCTCATGATAAAGCGCGAGCCAACGGAGATGGTGCTGGGGATCATGCTCGAGCTTCTGCCACTTTCCTGACAGCTATGCAGGCTCGCAAAACCCAAGGGGCAGACATTCAAGTGGGTGTTTCGGTGGATCAATACGCTGCCCAGCGGGTCGGTAATAAAACTCTTTTCCCCTCGCTTGAGTTGGGCACTGATCGCGGTCAACTTTCGGGGCAGTGCGACTCAGGTTATAGCTGCGCATACTCTTTTAATATCGCTTGGAGAGGGCCCGCATCGCCGATGCCGCCGGAGGTTGATCCCAAGCTAGCCTTTGAACGCCTCTTTGTTCAGGGCGATCCAGGCGAGACTGCCGAAATGCGCGCCCGCAAAGCCGCCCGTCGTTCGAGCATTCTCGATTTCGTCCTCGAAGATGCTAAACGCCTTCAGTCGAGTCTTGGCCTAAATGACCAACGCAAACTCGACGAATACATAAGTGCAGTTCGTGATGTCGAACGTCGTATCGCTCTGTCTGATAAAGTCGGGCGCGAACTTCCTGACGAAACCCGCCCTCAAGGGGTTCCAGCACGGTTTGAGGAACACGCCAAACTAATGTTCGACATTATGACCTTGGCCTTCCGCACCGATAACACTCGAATCGGTACTTTCGTTATGGCCCACGACGGTAGCAATCGTCCCTATCCAGACATCGGGGTTAAGGAGGGGCATCACGATCTCTCTCATCACGAACATAAACCTGAGAAGAAAAATAAGATCGCCAAAATCAACCTGCTGCATATGCAGTTGTTCGCAGCTTGGCTTAAGCAATTGAAGGAGACTCAGGAGGCTGATGGATCGAATTTACTGGATAATTCGATGATCGTTTATGGAAGTGCGATCGAAGACGGTAATTCGCATGCCCATCATGATTTACCTGTTTTACTGGCCGGTGGTGGAGGAGGCACTCTGAGTTCCGGGCGGCACCTGCGCTATCCTAAGAATACGCCGATGGCCAATCTGTTCCTCTCTCTACTCGATCGAATGGGAGCACCGGCCGAACGATTTGGTGACAGCACTGGACGACTCGATCGCCTAACGGTCTAAATTTAAAGCTTCTTCGAATTTTGCTTTGAAAAGACACCTTGATTCTCAAGTTTGATTTCTCAGGTTTCGGATTAGTATTGTTGCCTAAGTGCCTGATTCTCTTCGCCCCATTCTGCAAATTCGTAATGTCCGGAAAGCCTATGGCTCTCGGACAATTCTTGCCGGAATCTCTCTCGATATCGCTGCAGGCGAGCGTCTCGCTTTAACTGGTCCCTCTGGCTCTGGCAAAACCACGCTCCTCAATCTTCTGGGAGGCGTCGATCGCCCCGACTCCGGTCTCATCGAGTTCGATGGACGAGATATTAACTCGCTAAATAACTCTGATCTCACCGCACTGCGACGAACTAGTTTCGGTATAATCTTCCAGTTCTTTCACCTGCTTCCAACTCTGACGGCTGCCGAAAACGTCGAACTTCCTCTGCAACTCAATCAGGTCCCCGCCGCTGAACGGGTCAACCGAGTCAACCAACTCCTTGATCGCGTCGGGGTCAGTCATCGAGCGAATGCCTTCCCCGGTGAACTCTCCGGCGGCGAAATGCAACGAGTCTCTATCGCTCGAGCTATTGCTCACAAACCTCGATTACTCCTCGCCGATGAACCGACTGGTAATCTCGATTCTAAAAATGGAGCTTCAGTCTTGGAACTTCTACGTGAAGTCAGCGAGGAAACTCGCACCGCCTTGGTCCTAGTAACTCATAGCCCCGCAGCAGCCGCCATTTGCCACCGAGAAATCCGTCTACTCGATGGTCTAATTTTTAGGGAGATTAACCCATTTTCTAGGCCCTCATGATTGCCGGCCTTCAAAGCCTTCTTTGGTGTCGTTTCTCTTGGCGCCATATTCGTCTCGCCCCCGTTTCATCTCTGCTCCTCGTCATCATTTTAGCCCTCGGGGTTGCTGTCTATTTCTCCATCCGCCTCGCGAATCGGGCCGCAGTTTCTAGCTTCCAAAACTTCACCGATATCGTGACCGCCGAAAGTGATGGTCTCATTTTCGCCCCAGCCGGGAGTCTACCAGAACAAACTCTCGCAGAACTTCGCAACGCCTTCGCTGCCACTCCTGTTCATATCGTCCCAGTCCTCGAAACAACGGCCACCCGTCCATCTTCTCCAAGCAATGCCGGTCCCATCGGTTCTCGTGACATATTCCAAATTCTCGGTGTCGATCTTGTCGCTGTTCAAAATTTACCTTCGGCTCGATCTGCTAGTCGGACCTGGTTCGAACAACAACAAAACTTAGCCCAAGGCGCTACTTCAGCCACTCTCGCTGATTCTTGGGGACGCCTCAGCGATCCTCATGCGGTCTTCGTATCGGCTGGGTTCGTTCTCAAACAGAATCTGACCATTGGGTCGACTCTTGAACTGGTGATCAATGAACAGATTCACCTGCTTCATATTGCTGGCTTTATTCCCACCGATCCCGCTCGCCCAACCCCTCCAGACTCATTGCTGATTATGGACCTTCCTGCTCTCCAAATGCTGACCGGGAGAACCGGGCGATTGGATCGAATTGAATTCGTCCTCCCCGATGGGCCTGATCGTTCGAGTCGATGGGAAAAGCTCCGATTAAAACTTGTGCGACTCGCTGGTGATCGCTGGACAGTCAGTACCCCTTCGGGTCGACGCGACAGCGCTGCTATCATGACACTCGCATTTCAACTCAATCTCACCGTCCTTTCTCTTCTTGCTTTGGTTGTCGGACTCTACCTCGTGGTTCAAGCTCTCGATGGAGCGGTTATTCGGCGTCGTGAAGAAATCGCCATTCTCCGAGCGCTTGGCGTCACCAACTCCTCCATTCACCGCGCTTGGTTACTGGAGGCAGCTGTTCTCGGGTTGGTGGGAGGTGCAACGGGTCTACTGCTCGGTTGGGCCGGTGCTCAAGCCGCAGTGCGGGTCGTAGGTCAAACGGTGAATGCTTTATATTACAGTAACTCTGCTCGGGCAGCGGCTCTTGAATTCGACGAAGCGGCCATTGCTCTCTTTATCGCTGTGCTCAGTAGTATTCTCGCGGGTTGGTGGCCCGCTTGGCAGGCCGCCTCAACTCCACCAGCTCAACTGCTAGGTCGAGGTCGTTCGGCAATACCCACGCGTCAGAGTCGATGGCTCCTGCCCACCTCGGTTCTCCTCGCCGTTACTGGCGCTCTCCTCTGCCTCCTCCCGCCTCTTCGATTAAACGGAGGGGCCCGACTTTCTTTGGCCGCTTACCTTACCGCTTTTTGCTGGCTGCTTTCGGCCGGATTCGCTGCCGGTCTACTGCCGCCTCTCGCCGCTCAACTGCTTCGTCCACTCGCCCGGTTTTCTGCTCCATTTCGCCTCGCTCTCAGTCATCTTCGACACCCTACGGGACGTCATCGTCTCGCTATTGCCGGCCTCGTTTGCGCCATCGCCATGACCGCTGGAATGGCTATTCTCGTCGGTAGTTTCGATACCACTCTGCGCGGATGGATCGAACGGACTTTCATGGCTGATCTCTATCTTTCCAGCGATGGAGCTCAAAGCGCTTCGACCCAAAATCATATCCGGCCAGAAACTTGGCGCGCCCTGATTGCTCATCCGTCTGTTCTTGATGCCAATGTGGTTCAAGTGGTCGAGGTTCAACTTCCCGGCGGTAGCACTCTACTCATGGGAGGGAATCCAGCCTTCATGCGCTCTTATTCTCGCATCGCTTGGCGTGAAGAACCCATCGACAATAACCTCTGGGATCCTGCCGCCAACGATTCGCTCGCTATCGCCAGTGAAAGTTTCTCCCATCGCTTCCAATTACACCGTGGCGATTCCCTTACTCTACCCACTCCTACTGGGCTAAAACACCTCAAAATTGCTGGAATTTTTTCCGATTACGGCAATGAACGTGGATCGCTTGTGGTTCAACGTGAACACTTTGAGCGTTGGTTCGAAGACTCTCAAGCGACTAGTCTTATCATTAAGCTTCGGACAGGCACCGATGCCGATGCTCTGCGCTCCCAATGGCGGACGGCTTATCCAGGATTAGCTGTTTTTACCAACCCCCATTTACGTGCTGAAGCCCTACGAATCTTTCAACAGACCTTCGCTATTACTCACGCTCTCGAACTCATCGGCATCCTAATTTCAGTCGTTGGCCTTGGGTTTTCTCTCGCTAGCCTTCTCTGGGAACGTCGCGCCGACCTCACTGTTCTTCGCGCTCTCGGGGTTCGACCCCGCGAATTGGCTCTTGCCGCTGCCATTGAAGGGATCCTCACCGCAGCAATCGGGGTCGCCGCCGGCTTAATCGCTAGCCTCGCTCTCGGTTGGCTCCTCATTCACCGGGTTAATCTGCAAACCTTCGGTTGGACTCTGGAAACCGATGTTCCAGTATCTTGGCTCGGTGCGCTCGCCGCTTTGGTTATCGCTATGGCTGCGCTTACCGGTTGGGGTGTCGGACGCTGGTGCTCTGATCTACCCGCAGAACGTCAAGAATGAACCTCACTCGTTTCCCTAATCTCTTCGCACTTTTCTGCCTTGTCGGCTCGTTTTTAGTGGCTGCCGATTTATCAACTTTCCCGACCCTCCCGCAGCCCGGTCGGATTTTCACCTTCCCAAAAGACCATGGCAGTCATCCTGACTTCGCTATCGAATGGTGGTATGTCACTGGGCATCTTCGCGCCGATGATGGTGAACGCTTCGGCTTTCAATCCACTTTCTTCCGACGCGCCCTCTCGCCCCGTGATGCCTCCTTATCCAACTCAGACGTCTCTTTTGCTTCCGATGAAATCCATCTGGCTCATATGGCTCTCCTCGATATTCGGACCGGACAATTCCTTCAAGAAGAACGACTCAATCGCCGGGGTTGGGATGCTTCCGCTTCCACCTCAAATCTTCATGTTCGTAATGGAAACTGGAGGTTACAGATCTCCAATCCTGTCAAAGAAAACCGACTCGATTTACCCACTAACACCCTCCAACAAACTTCAATCCTCCTTGAAGGTAGCATCCACTCTGACGCTTCTTGGAACTTCATTCTGACTCCGAGAAAATCTTTAGTCTTCTTCGGTACTAATGGAGTTTCACGCAAAGCCGCTGAACCCGCCGCTTCCAGCCACTACCTTACTTGGCCCCGCCTCGACCTCACTGGAATCCTCACTTTTAAGGGTAAACCACGCAACATCACCGGTATCGCTTGGATGGATCACGAAATCAGCAGTAGCCAATTGGGGGCTCATCAAGTCGGCTGGGATTGGACCTGCATCCAACTCGATGACGGACACGAACTCATGTCCTATCGAATGAGGCGGTCAGATGGTTTCACTGATCCTTTCTCTACTCTGGCGTGGATCGATCCACAGGGTACGGTGCAACATTGGGGACCTGAAGCCTTTCAGTGGGTAACAGAAGCTGTTTGGAAAAGCCCTCGAACAGGGGCCTCTTATCCCTCTCGCGTGCTTATCACCGCCCCGAATCCCCGTGGCGGTCCGCCGCGCTCCCTACGACTCAAACCGCTCGCCGCCGATCAGGAAATATCAGGAGGCCTCAGCGGGATCCCTTACTGGGAAGGTGCGTGTGAAGTTCTCGACGAAACCGGGAAAGTCATAGGTCGTGCTTTTCTCGAAATGACCGGCTATGCTGGAGAACTGCGCCGAGCATTGTAATAAGACAAAATATTTTGATCTGATAGAACGGATTGCGAACCGGCGCTTGGCAATCCCTCTCTCCAAGACTTTACTCGCCTCGTGCGTTGCATCATTACCGCTGGGCCCACCTGTGAACCTCTGGATCAAGTCCGCAGATTGACCAACCAATC
The DNA here is from genome assembly GCA_009695405.1 of Pedosphaera sp. Taxonomy (GTDB): domain Bacteria; phylum Verrucomicrobiota; class Verrucomicrobiia; order Limisphaerales; family UBA9464; genus SXXZ01. The sequence goes on from SIAZ01000026.1 coordinate 19,674, forward strand.
CACAGGGAATCTTGGCACTCGATTAGCAAATCATTTGGCAACCCTCGGACACGACGTCCTTCTACTACGCGGGGAAATGGCCACAGCCCACCTGCCCGTGGCTGCAGTGAAAATCCTCCCATTTTCTTCCGTCGATAATCTCGCATCCCATTTGGCCAGCCTAGCTTGTAGTGATCCGATTCGCGTTTTTCACGCTGCCGCAGTGAGTGATTTCAGCTTTGGAAAAACTTTCTTTCGAGACCCAAAATCCGGCGAACTTATTCCCGTTCATGCTGGCAAATTAAGTACCCGAATCGGTCCACTTTTAGCCGAACTTGTACCGACGCCAAAACTGATTAACCTGCTTCGCGATCAGTTTCCAAATGCCATTATTAGTGGATGGAAATACGAGGTTGATGGCTCACGAGCCGAGGTAATCGATCGGTGTCGTGAACAAATTCAAGGGGCTCGAATCCATTTTTCTATCGCCAACGGCCCCGCCTACGGAACAGGCTTTGGTCGAGTCACAAGCGAATCTGTTATACACACACCGACTCTCGAAGCACTCATCGAAGATCTCAGCAGAAATCTCCAAGGCATCGACTGAACAATCGTAGTCTTATTGTTTTACAATCGCGGCCTCGGCTGCGTTCTGAAAAGCCTGTAGCACCGACGAATTGGCTCCGTTGGGAAATCCGGCTCTCTGGATCATCAGCACCATGATCAAATGGTTTTTTGGGTCTGCCCAGCTTTGCGTGGCGAAAGCACCTCCATTGCCGAATGTTCCAGCAACCGTCGCTTCTGTGACGCCTTGAGGCTGTTTAACGACTTGGAAACCGAAGCCCCAAAATCCTCGCCTAAGCGGAGTGGCGAAAAAAATTTCGGGAGAGCGGGTACCGGAAGGTTTTCGAAAATTACACTCCCTCCGTTTTCCTCGGTTAAGCGCTACAAAATAGTTATAAGTGACTCTTGTGTATATGGTTTCACATGGCCCTATCCTATAGTGCCATCGT
>SIAZ01000027.1 GCA_009695405.1 Pedosphaera sp.
CTCCTCAATCCATCTCCGTAACCACTCCACTTCCTCAGATCCCATCCGTCGCCCTTGCAATACTAGTTCTTTAAGCACGCCCTGCTTTATGAGCTCTTTGCCACCGGTAGTCCAGCTCATTCACCGACAACTTGTGAATGCACCGCCCCTATTTGATCATCTGGCTTCCCAGACGACACTCTATCACCGACGCCCCAATCTCAGACCGAATCTAACTTGGGATGCGTTCGATTTGCCAAAACATTTGAAGTCTGTTCCGAACGAAAAGCATCGTAGGCACTACGAAAAGCAGCATATTTGATCCCCAAAATTGCTGCAGCCATCAAAGCCGCATTGACCGCCCCCGCTTTACCGATAGCCATCGTTGCCACCGGAACACCTCCCGGCATCTGGACAATGCTCAACAACGAATCCATCCCACTCAACGCTTTTGATTGCACAGGGACGCCAATCACTGGCAGCGGGGTCTTGCTCGCGCACATTCCGGGCAAATGTGCAGCCCCACCGGCCCCAGCAATAATCACTTCTAATCCTCGTCCCGCAGCCTCAGTCGCATACTGAAACAAAAGGTCTGGCGTCCGATGCGCACTTACCACCGAGGCTTCAAACGGAATCCCCATCGATTCTAATTGGCGAGCTGTATGCTGCATCGTTTCCCAATCTGAGTGAGAACCCATAATGATGCCAACAAGAGGAAGTGTCATGCTCTGTGGATTCAACCCTCAGCCGAGCTTGGCATCAAGTCAGCTAATTAGTGACCTATCACAAAAGTGCCCTTACTACGGCAAAGCGGCGCGCCACTTTCTCGCGACCTAACACCTCTAACAAATGATAAAGGCTGGGGCCCACGAGCTTCCCAGTGCAGGCAAAACGACAGGGCTGAACCAACGCGCCGACTTTGACCCCAAGTTCCACAGCAAGCGCCTTCAACGCTCCTTCGAGCGCTATCGCTGTGAAATCAGGTAAAACCATAAATGCCCCGAGTAACTTCTCTAAAATTGGACCTGCTGTCGGGATCAACACCTTAACTCGTGCCTCTGGGTCCATAGGGACCGCGTCGTCTGCTGCAAAATAAAAATCCACAAAACCTGCCAATTCCTTGAAAAGCTTCCCTTTCTCACGCGCTGTTCCCAAGGCCGCAGCAATGTACTCGTCGGAAAACCCACTTGTCATGATTCCCGCTCGGTTTAAAAAAGTGACCCCTGTCTGCACAAAACACCGAGGTTCTTGGATTCGCGTGTGCTCGAAGTGCAACGCCTCCAACTTCTTCGTATCAAACTTCGCCGGACTTCGGTTCACACGGTCTAGTCCAAATCGTTCGACTAACTCAGAGATCGATAGAAACTCCTTTCCGTCGGACGGAGCCCAACCCAGCAACGCCAGATAGTTAAGCACCGCCTCAGGTGTAAATCCGTCGTCTAGATAATTAGTCACATGCGCGCCATGGTCGCGTTTCGACATCTTCGAGCCGTCAGGATTCAAGATCAGCGGAATATGAGCATAGTGAGGTGGTTCCACGCCAAACGCGCGGAAAAGAGCAATATGTTTGGCTGTATTAGCCAGATGATCTTCTCCACGTATTACGTGGCTGATTCTCATCTCCAGATCGTCTACCACATTCACCAAATGAAACACGGGCATCCCATCGCTCCGCACCAATACCCAGTCGGGATCCAAAACTTCACGGTCAGTTAATGGCCGAACCACATCGCCAATAATTAGATCGGGAATGGTAACCGGTTCGCGGGTCATTCGAAAATAAACAGCTCCATCTCGATCATAGGCTAGTCCCTTGTCTCGAAGTTCCTCGATCCGACGCCGATAGTTCTCTCCACGCCGACTCTGCAAATAGGGGCCGCACTCGCCCAAGCTTGCACCGCTGGTATCGCCACTGATCGGTCCCTCATCCCAATTTAATCCCAACCAGCGCAACCCTTTCAGGATCACATCGATCGCTTCTTGGCTGTTACGCTGAGTATCGGTGTCTTCGATTCGTAGAATGAAAGCTCCCCGATGATGGCGAGCAAACAGCCAGTTGAAAAGCGCCGTACGGGCCCCGCCAATATGCAGGTACCCGGTGGGTGATGGAGCGAATCGGACTCGAATCGGTTGTGACATGTGCCTAGAGACCTTAACAACCTGAATCGCAACTGGCCAGTATCCCGTGGACAGACTGGCGCTTTGATAAATCCCCCTTCTCTTTTGAGAACTTTTGAGACGCTGCCATCCAATTTACTTCAGTCCAACCTCATTGGATTAAAATTCTTAACAAGGTTGTGAGGCCCCCTCTGATTAACGCCAAATCTTTCATACAAGACCTTGCCGACAGAGGCTTCCCAGTTTTCAGTCGTGGGGTGCCGCTGCCGTACAAAATTGCTACCCTGCTTTACTGCTTTAATGATCGTGACGAAGTTCTCCTTCTTCAACGCTCACAGGAGCCTAACCGAAATAGATTCAGCCCTCCCGGCGGCAAACTAAAAACCGAAATAGGCGAGTCCCCCTACGCCTGTGCTTGCCGTGAAGCATCCGAGGAAATCGGAGCTGTCTTAACCGCATCAGATTTGCATCTCACCGGTTTAATCAGCGAATATGGTTACCAAGGACAAACACATTGGCTGATGTTTCTTTTCGAGGTAAAATCTCTTATGAGTAGGGTTTCACCGCCTCATCGCGAGGGTACGTTCGGATTTTATAACCGAGCCGAACTCGGACTTCTCGACTTACCTGACACGGATCGTGATCAAATTTGGCCACTCTTCTGGCGCCATCGCGGCGGATTTTTCGCGGCCCATGTCCACTGCCATCCCGACGGCACCTCCGACTGGACAGTCGAACAAAGCAACCCCTTTCATCCCCATCGATGACGACCTCTGAGCGACTAACGACACCCAATCCGGAAAATGATCTCGTCTTTATGGACGAAGCCCTTCGTCAAGCGAGCAAAGCCGGGAAGGCGGGAGAAGTCCCTGTCGGAGCGGTCATTGTCCGAGCAGGACGCATCATTGCCCGCGCTTGGAACCAAGTCGAAATGCTCAATGACGCGACGGCTCACGCCGAAATGCTTGCACTCACCATGGCTCAGGAAGCGGTAGGAAACTGGCGCCTCACCGACTGCACGCTCTACGTCACCAAAGAACCCTGTCCGATGTGTGCAGGTGCTGCTGTCCACTGCCGACTCGAGCGCGTTGTATTCGGTGTTTCGGACATTAAAGGCGGCGCGGCTGGCGGCGCCTTAAACCTCCTTCAATTCCCTACTCTCAATCACCGATGCACGATCAGTGGCGGTGTTCGCGAGGACGAATGTCGTCATATTCTGAAGGCTTTTTTTGCCGAACAACGCTCTCGAAAAAACAAGACCGTCGATCCAGAGGAGAACTAATCAATCTTCCTATCCATTCAAACTCCAGCCTGAAACCGATCTCCAGTCGGTGCAACAAAACTGTCGTTTCTTTGTCCCTTCCTCAGTGGGGTGTAATCTTCTCGTTCCTCTGGTTGTTTCTCGGATCACGGTTGCCGTATCTCCAAGCGATCCTCTTTTTCGGCACAGATGATCCTACCCACAACACAACTGCGCCGACAGGCAAACTGGCACGCGCGGGTTGGCAATGGGAGGGCAGTTGGCCCTTTGCCCTTGGCACGGTCATTGGGCCTCACCATGTGGTTACCGGCACCCATCTGAAAATCGATATCGGAGAAATCTTCCGGTTTCGTGGATTGTCTTATCGCACCATCGGTAAAGCTCAACTCACTGGAACAGATCTTGAAGTGTTCATTATTGATGGTCACTTCCCTGACTTTGCTCCCTTATCGAATACTCGGCGAGAAATAGGCCGTCCAGTCATGCTCTTCGGACGAGGCGGGCAAAAAGGCGCCCCCTTTGAAGGCCGAGGTTGGCTCATTGGCGCTTTTGATAACCTCCAACGTTGGGGCACCAACACCGTCTCAGACATTATTCCCAACGAACGTTCCTCTGGCGGTGAACTTCTGGCGATGGATTTTAATCCGGCGGCCGGTAATGATGAAGGATTTTTCTCAGCTGGGGATTCCGGCGCTGGGACATTTCTGCTTGATCGCGACGGACTTTGGAAACTTGCAGGAGTCAACTTCGGCGTCGATGGGCCCTTCACTCTCGATACAAACACCCCTCCCTTTTTTGCTGCGATCTATGATGCTCGAAAGCTCTGGATTGGTTTTCAAGGATTCCAAGAATGGATTCCGGACGGTCCTAACCCTTTGGTAGCCCGTAGCTTTGCCACACGAGTTTCATCACATCTCTCTTGGCTGGAAGCCCGCCGTTCCGATCCACGACCGGCGGACGCTATTGTCCTTGAATCCTCCAGCAACCCTGCAGGCAATTTCTCCGAGGAAGCCGCCTACGCCGTCGATACAACCGCCTTGGAAATTCGAAGTCTCCAATCTCAAGCCCAGCGCTTTTACCGAATCCGCGGTGCTCGACACCTCACTCTCGTTAAGGTGCAAGACGGAGTTTGCCTTCTGCACTATAACTAATCATATCATCGCCTTCTTTTAAATGACCCGACTCAATTAAGGTCTTAAAGGTCTATTATAAGCCGCCAATGTCTCCACCCATCGATCCATCCGTGCTCGGGATTTCGGATCAACCGAGGCTTGGTTAGCATAAATTGCAAAAGTTAATTCCTCACCGAAAGCTGTTGTCACATAGCCACCCAAAGCAATAACCCCACGGAGGGTTCCAGTCTTTGCCCGCACTTTTCCAGTGGCTGGGCTTTTACGAAAACGATTCTTCAATGTGCCATCTACACCGGCAATAGGCAGAGCTTCCATCCAACTGAAGGATTCCCTGTGGCCACGCATAAATCGCAAGAGCGCCACTGTCGCCGCCGGGCTCACCGCGTTGGTTCGCGACAAACCAGCCCCCTCCTCAAAGTGTGCTGAACCTTCTTTAATTCCAGCCCGCTGAAAGAACTCAGGGAAAGCGAGTAACCCCTTTGCATCATCGGTTAATTTCCCCCCCATACTACCTCCATGGAAATTTCTCCCTACTTGGACTAAGAGCAATTGCGCCTGCAAATTTTGCGATGTCTTAAGACACTGTCGCACGCGCACTGCAAGCGTCTCTGAGGTCCAATTAACTAATTCCACGGAGGGAACTCCTTGGGTGCTATGAACGACTCGATTTGTTCCTGTCAAGACCAGTCCCCGACGCAGCAAAGCGGCGCGCCAACACTCACCAAAATAACGAGGGGCATCATTAATCGCTAAGTCGATCGACCAAGGCATACTCCCAATAGGAATTCGGCCGTTAAAACGGACGCCACCTGTCGCTAAGTCGCGCTCATAGGTAAGTGCGGCAAGGAGGTTAGTTGCAGTTAGGACAAACCCTTGCACCCGAGTTGAAGGAAGATCTGGTTCGCTTCGAAACAGGGCCGGAGCCCAAAGCTGCATTGATGGCGTTACAGTGACCCGAAAGGTATTATGACGAACAATCAACCCCGACACTGGGGCTCCGTAGGCCTCAATTAGATCTTCTGAATCCCAACCCGGACCAGCGGACGGAGTTCGCAAAGCTCCATCACAAACGACCAAATCGCCTTCAATTCGGCGCACTCCTCGAGCTTGCAACTGGCTAGCAAGCGCACTGAGCGATTCACCGAAAGCAGACGCTATTGGGGCTTCGCCCAAGGAAGGATCTCCTTGTCCGATGATCCAGAGATCCGACCGCAAACAACCGGCAGCATCGGGCTCTACCTTCGCTAAAATCGGGGTGTGAAGTGTGTTTAAATTTCCCAACTGATCGAGAGCTAAGGCAGCAATAAAGAGTTTGGTATTGGATGCCGGAATAAACAATCGAGCCGAATTGGTCGCGAAAATCTCTCTTCCCTCAGCATTAACTACCAGCGCCCCCCAGTCGGTTGACGGTCCTGCTTCGACACTCAGGGCCGCCTGCAAGTTGAAGCGGAGGTTCTCCACTGTCGCAGCGCGAACCGATACGAACAGAAAGAGAAGCAAACCCAACCTTTCAAAGCTTTTTACGCAACACGGTCTCCCGATCAACCTCATCTGCCCACGTTCGATCATCGGCAGTCGACTAGCAACCCTACTCCCTGAGCCATCATTTATTCCCAACCGCACAAGGGAGGTTCGCTTAACCGGATTCTTAAATTTTCCACAAGTAAACCCGATCCAGTATTGAACTAGCACAGGCTCCAGTTGTTTACTCAAGCGCGGTAGTCTTACCCTCTAAAATTATGGCCAAAGGAAATAACAGTCAGAAAAAAGAAACCAAGAAGCCCAAGAAGGAAAAGCCCAAGGCTCCACCTGCGCCCTCTCGACGCACTCCTTGAAGGCCCTCGTCGCTCTGAGCGGTTTTAAGGCTCGAAGTCCGCTCATCGATTGCACGACTCATTCTGTAACCGCTCCAAACGTCCGATGACCTATCTCCAACGGGCAAAGGACGTCTTCACCATTGAAATTGCCGCTCTTCAAGCGGTACAAGCACGACTTGATGAGTCGTTTGATCAGGCCGTTGGAATCCTCGTGGAGAGCCTTGGCAAACGAGGTAAAATCGTGGTCGCTGGCATTGGAAAGTCGGGCACTATCGGCCGGAAAATTGCGGCGACCCTCAGTAGCACTGGATCCACCGCTGTGGTCTTGGATCCTGTTGATGCTCTTCATGGTGATCTGGGTATTTTGGATGAATTAGATATCCTCCTTGCTCTCAGTTATTCCGGCGAATCGGAAGAACTTGTCCACCTCCTTCCTGCAGTTAAAAGGTTTGGCACACGCATCATCGCCTTAACCGCTGGCTCAAAATCAACCCTCGCGCGCCATGCCGATGTGGTCTTGAACTGCACGGTTCCCAAAGAAGCCTGCACCTTCAATCTCGCCCCCACTTCCAGTACGACTGCAACCTTGGTGATGGGCGATGCCCTTGCTATGGCAGTGATGGATGCTCAAGGATTCAAACTAAAAGATTTTGCCCAACGCCATCCTTCCGGATCTATCGGACGCTCCATGCTCGTTACTGTGGGCGATATTATGCGCCGAGGCGATCGCAACGCCATTGCTCCCGAAATCCAAACCGTCAAGGAAGCTCTCATCGCGATGACTCGCGCCAAATCAGGTTCGGTCGCCGTCGTCGATCGCCGCGGTAAACTTGTCGGGGTGTTCACCGACGGAGATCTCCGTCGCTAGATGGCTACAGATTCGGATCTCTTGTCGCGATCACTCAAAGAAGTAATGACCTCGCATCCGGTCTCCATCCGATCGGACGCCTTAGCCACGGTCGCCGTCCGGATCTTTCATGAACACAATATCGACGACCTTATTGTGGTCAATTCTCGACGAGAACCCGTGGGTCTTATCGACTCGCAAGACTTACCAAAACTGAAACTCATGTAGATTCGAACGAGCTTAGGGGATGATTTTCGACAAAGACTATCGAGGAAAGCGCGGTTACAGATGAACCAACAAACAAATTCGAAAGTATTTAATCCAACATCCTCAACAATGTTCGTTAACTCCCTCTTGTTCCAGACAGATCTCTGCAATTAGTGTCCAGTCACCATGACGGCTGAGGCTCTCATTATTGTCCCAACGTATAACGAGTGCGATAATCTATCGCCACTCATCCGTCGTATCATGGCCCAACCTGCGGTGGTTGATGTTCTAATTGTCGACGATAATTCACCCGACGGCACCGGAGCCTTAGCGGACACGATTGCCGCCCAAAATCCGCGGGTCCATGTCTTGCATCGCAAAGAAAAAGACGGACTAGGCCGCGCCTATTTAGCAGGCTTTCAATGGGCCTTGAAGAGAGAGTACTCGTTCATTTTTGAAATGGATGCCGACTTTTCTCATGATCCTGCCGATATCCCCCGTTTTCTGGAGGCAGCACAGACACCCACCGCTGATCTCGTGCTAGGCTCTCGGTATTCAGGGGGGATTCGGGTGATTAACTGGCCTCTCGGCCGACTCCTCCTCTCGCTCTGGGGTGGATTCTATACTCGAACTATTACCGGTATGCCCTTCTCCGATCCAACCGGAGGTTTTAAATGCTTCCGCCGGAAAACTTTGGCTTCGATCGATTTGAACACCGTCGCTTCTAACGGTTACAGCTTTCAAATCGAACTGACTCACCGAGCTTGGCGGCGTGGATTCACCATCGCCGAAATCCCAATCATTTTTACCGACCGCGAACAGGGAACCTCGAAAATGTCGCGAGATATAGCCATCGAGGCTGCATCAATGGTGTGGCGTCTACTTTTCCAAAATGGATTTCGGCGTCATCCGCTCCCGACTGATCCGGAGGCTTAAGAAGCACTCATCGACAAATTCGGTTTTCCAACACGACCGCTCACAAACAGGTCTCCGCCCAGCCAACGACTCTCGATACGACTGAGGACTAGGGCGGTGCTTAACGAACGGAATCCCCTTCCGGCGACGGCTTTTGTATCGTTTTTGCCCCCTAGAATCAGGGGGGCATAAAAGAAAGCTGTCCGCTCAACCCGACCTATCTCGAAGAAGGAACCCAGAACGGTTCCCCCTCCTTCAACCAACAAATGAACCACCCCCGCCGCACCCAACTCCCTCAGTAACCAGCGAAGATCAATCCGTCCGTCGATTTCTGGCGCAATCAGGACAGTCACTTGTTCTTTCAAGGCTGCAACGCGATTGATCGGAGCGGATTCACCAACCACAATTCGGGTATTGGGAGCTTCTGAATCGACGACCAAACGAGCAGTGAGCGGCGTCCGAGCTTTACTATCTAACACGATGCGCAACTTAGGCGGAAACCAACGTGGCGGTAGAAACCCAGGCACAGCACGTACGGTTAGAGCCGGATCATCGGCCAAAACCGTGCCGATACCGACCAAAGTGGCCTCCGCCCGCAAACGCAATCTTAAGGCGAATGCTCGTGCTTGGGGTCCAGTAATCCATTTGGAATCACCGGTTTCCGTGGCGATTTTACCATCCAAAGTCATCGCCGCTTTGGCGGTAACAAAAGGAGTTCCCTGCACAATCCAATGGTTGAATGCTTCATTCAACCGCTCAGCAGCGGTTGCTAATATCCCGACTTCAACCTCAATCCCAGCCTCTTTTAGTAAACCAAAAGCCCGACCTGCATGAACGGGATTCGGATCCACCGCAGCCACAACCACTCGGCGGATTCCTGCTTGGATAATGGCTGCTGTACACGGCGGAGTACGACCGTGGGTACAGCACGGTTCCAAGGTGACATAGAGTGTCGCATCTCGCGCCGAATGCCCCAGTGCCTCAGCGTCTCGAAGGGCTTCAATCTCAGCGTGAGCTTCACCTGCTCGCCGATGCCACCCACATCCAATCACCCGTCCTTCTCGCACTAACACCGCACCTACCATGGGATTGGGGGCCGTCAACCCTCTCCCACGTCGAGCGAGACGCAGGGCTCGGGACATGTGAAGCCGGTCATCGGTGAACATGAGTAAAAGTACAGACTCGTTCCATCGGGTGGAATGACTTGGCTACTCTCGCGAAGCGAATAAAGCCTCGGAGAATTCCTTTGCATTGAAGGGTTGGAGATCCTCAGGTTGCTCCCCGATCCCGATAAATTTGACCGGAATACCGAGTTCCCGCTGAATGGCGACCACAGCTCCTCCCTTGCTAGTGCCATCGAGCTTAGTAATTACCAACCCCGTGATCCGAACCGCTTTATTAAATTCACGAGCTTGAACGACCGCGTTCATACCCGTGGACCCATCTAAAACCAACAAGACCTCATGAGGTGCCCCCGGAAACTTACGATCCACCACGCGATGAACCTTTTGCAATTCCTGCATCAGATTGTGTTTCGTATGCAAGCGACCGGCCGTATCGATAAATAACCAACGTGCCCCACGAGCCTGAGCCGCCGTGATAGCGTCATGCGCCACAGCAGCGGGATCGGCTTGATAGGCTCCGGCAATCACTGGTACACCCAAACGCGTGCCCCATAACTGCAACTGCTCAATAGCCGCGGCGCGAAAAGTGTCGCAGGCTGCTAAAATTGCCGGTTCACCTCTCTGCGCCATCCGATGAGCTAACTTAGCCGTCGTGGTTGTTTTTCCAGTTCCGTTAACTCCAACGATAGAAACCACGGTGACCCCGTCTGGCCGCGCCACAAATCCAGCATCCAATCCATTCAGACTCTTCTCCACTTCGCATGCCGCGATCGACACCAGATCTAAACCAGACGATCCTTGTGTCTCAAAGGCCGCTCGCACCGCCCCCACGATTTGTTGGGTCATAGGAAGTCCGAGATCAGCGCCAAGCAATGCGGCCTCCAATTCCTCGATACTGGCGGCTGTTAATCGGGGCGACCGAGTGACGATACGCTTGAATTCGTGGGCCAAGGAGGATGTCGCCTTGGTAAAGACCGTTTTAAGTTTATCAAAAAATCCCATAGTAAAACTCAGTCAACTGCCGAAGGACGTCGTTCCTTCAACTCTTCTACCTGCTGATAAGGCAGCTTCACTCGGCCAATCAACGGACACCCTTTAGCCATTCCATGACAGTCACTGCCGCCGGTTGCCACAAGTCCAAGATCAGCCGCTTTACGAATGAAAACGTTACTTTCAGCCTCCGAATGCTTGGTATGCCAACATTCCAAACCGTCGATACCGACTTCCTTTAATCGAGGAATAATGCCGCCATTCCGATACAATCCAGGATGAGCAAGAACCGAGACGCCGCCAGCTTCATGAATGAGAGCTACGGCATCTCCCGCACTCATTCGTGGCTTACTAACAAAGCCAGGGCGTCCCTTTTTTAGAAACCGTTCAAAGGCATGATCACAGTCTCGAGCATATCCCTGTTGCACCAAAGCCCTCGCCACATGTAATCGCCCCGGGGCCTCGCAATCTGCCAAAGTACGTACGACAAATTCACTTAATCCGACGCCGTTTTCATTGAGTCGGACGACAATTTCTTGGACACGATTCTGTCGAACTTCTTGAAAGCGGACGAGCTGGCTCCTCAACGCCTCCGATCGTGTGTTCAACCAGTAGCCGAGGATATGAACCTCTTGCCCATCGACTTCTGCGGTTATTTCAGAACCGGGTATAAATTCAATCCCTTCGATCACACAGGCCACTTCCATCCGCTCGCAGCCATCAACACTATCGTGATCTGTCAAAGCCACCGCATCCAATCCGTGGGCACGTGCCTGACTTGCCAGTTCTTCCGGCGACCATGTGCCGTCAGAAAAACAGGTGTGTAAATGCAAGTCAGCCAGTTTCATTGGGGTCTAACGCCGCCTGCTAGCCTGAGGCATCAGCACTGTCCTTAGCCGTACGGGCAGGTCTCAAAATCTCTGTTTTTACCTTATCCAAAATGCCATTCACAAATTTGCCGCTATCCGCCGTAGAGAACTTTTTGGCCACATCTACCGCCTCATTAATGCTCACTACCGGCGGAATATCATCGCGATAGAGCATCTCATAGACCGCCAAGCGCATCACATTCCGATCGACAACTGCCATTCGACGCAGGTCCCAATTTTTTGCATGCTTCATGATCGCCGCATCCACCGCTTCAAGATGGCTCAACACACCTCGAATCAAGGCATCACCAAAAAGTTGGGTCGCCGCATCCTCCGCATCCGCTGGCGGCAACTGGACTTGCTCCCCCCAAGTCGGCCCTTGCGACTCCATATAGGCATTCATCCTCTGCCCCTCCCAAAATTGACTAAGGGCCAACTCGACGTTCTCCAAGGGATTCATGTCGTGCTGGAAAAGAAATTGGATAGCCCTTTCACGGGCTTCGCGACGCTTACGCACAGCGAGACTCTAAACGAAAGCCGACCAAGGGAAGAGTGATTTCAGTGTCTACCCTCAAAAAAAATCACCCAAGGTTCTCGTTGCCTCTCCTTCCCTGTTGATCGCTTCACTTGTCGCTTCTTTCTACGCACTCCTTTTTGTAACCTTTTGAAACAGTCATGGATTCAACCTTCCTAGTTCCCTTTTATCGGTTGGCACTTTTTTTGTTGCTCTTTCAATTTCGACTCCTAGCCGATGCCGAGACAATTCGACCCACCGTCGATGCGGTTTTTCCTGAACCCGGTGCCATTCATCATTTGGCCCTTGTGGAGATTCATTTTAGTGAACCCGTGACCGGCGTTGGCGCCAAGGACCTCCTAGCTAATGGAGTGCCCTGCGTTGATTTACGACAGGTTGCTGCAGAGATTTACGTTTTCACCTTGCCCTCAATCATTTTTGGGGAAGTCCGCTTAACTTGGAATCAAGCCAACCAAATTCAAGACAAAGCCGATATTCCCAATTCCTTTAAAGATCGACACGCTGCTGACTATTTCCTGCTGCCACCCCCTCGGCCCAGTGGCGTGATTATTTCGGAGATTATGGCTACTAACGAAAAATCTCTCCGCGATGAGGACGGTGATTATGAGGATTGGATCGAACTACAGAACATCTCCGGTGCAGACATTCAGCTCACCGGTTGGCATTTGACCGATGACCCCGCAATTCCTAACAAATGGACTTTTCCTGAGGTGCTTTTACCCAATCGCGGCTATCTGGTGGTCTTCGCTTCTGCTAAAGACCGGAGTTCACCCACCAATCGACTCCACACTAATTTCAAACTCGCTAATTCAGGGGAATATCTCGCACTCACCGCTCCAGACGGTGTGATCGTCAATGGTTTCTTACCTCGCTATCCGGCGGTCCCACCCAATATCGCCTACGGTCGAGCAAATGGAGATCCCGATCACGCGGGTTATTTCGCCACACCTACCCCAAGCAGCGCCAATTCCATTTCCGGTGTTGGATTTGCTCCCGAGGTCATTTTTTCGAGACTCGGCGGATTTATTTCTAATCCCCGACTCAATATCACCTTGGCACTTACTCTCGCTGCCCCCGCCACTAATACCCTCATTCGCTATTCTCTGGACGGCCGCATCCCAACTCTGACCGAAGGATTGACCTATTTGTCCCCAATCCTTTTGGTGGCCACAAATGCCATCATGGTTCGCGCACGCGCCTTCAAAACGGATTTGCTCCCTGGCCCAGTCCATACCGAATACTACACCCCCCTGTTTGTCTCCACTAATAGCGCAGGATTACCCCTGCCACCGGTGTTAAACACCAACATACAACAGTTCCGTTCCGACCTGCCTTTACTGGTCATTAACACCTTTGGTCGCACCCTCAATGAATCGGCAAATACATTTGTCAATTTCACCCTTTTCGAACCCAAAGACGGAGTGGCTATGGTGACGCGCCCAGCAGATTTCACCACCCGCGGTTCGATGAAGATCCGAGGTTCCAGTAGCGCGTCCGAAGCCAAAAAACAGTACGCCATTCAATGGACTGATGATTACAATCTCGATCGGGAACTGCCAGTCCTCGGAATGCCGGAGGAATCGGAATGGGTCCTCTATGCTCCCAATTCTTTTGAACCTGTCAGTATCCATAATCCCTTCATTCATCAACTCGCTCGCGATATCGGCGAATACTCTCCGCGCACTCGTTTCGTCGAAGTCTTCATTAACCGCTTAGGGCCTCTCATTACCAATCACTACGAAGGTCTCTACGTTTTGATGGAAAAACCAGGAACGGGGCGTAAACGTATTCTAGGTCCCAAAATGCAACCGGAAGATTCCACTCTACCCGATATTAGCGGTCCCTATATTATGAAAATCGACCGATTAGACCCGGGAGATTCGGGCGTCGGCATGGGCGGCGTGACCGCAGCGATGGTCGTTCCCAAAGAAAAGGAAATCAAAAAACCCCAACGCGCCGCGCAGCGAGCCTATATTGTTAACTACGTCTCGTCGATGAACCGGGGATTTCTTTCCATCAACCGTCGGAACCCCACCAATACCTACGAAAACTACATCGAGATGGGGCGATCTATTGACTATCACATTCTGGAGATGCTTTCCGGTAATGTCGATACACTGGTTTTAAGCTCCTTCTTTTATAAACCGCGCGGCCAAAAATTAGTCTTTGGGCCGCACTGGGATTTTGATCGTGCCCTCGGATCCACCGATGGACGTGACACTAATCCTCGAATTTGGGCGTGTGGCCCTATTTTCGCCGGATGGTTTGGTTTAATGTTTCAAGACATCGAAGCATGGCAACGTTGGGTAGATCGTTTCCAAGAACTACGAACCCGCCAACTGTCAACGCCGTCGACTTACCAACTGATGGACCGGTTAGCCAACGAGATTCGCCAAGCTGAAAAGCGGGATTTTCAACGCTGGAAAATCGTTCGGCGAGGCGGCAGTTACCAAGCAGAACTCGAATCGATGAAACGATGGGTATCAAACCGACTCGATTTCGTAGATCGACAACTCACTCAACCCCCAGTCCCGCTCCTCCCCTCCAGTATCGTTGATCCTGGCACTCAAATCACCCTCAACTTAAGCCCTTCCTCCACCGCCAGTGCCGTCATTTGGTACACCTTAGATGGCACGGATCCCCGCGCACTCGGCCTCACCAATCGATCTGCTTCAGCCCGACGTTATACCGGTCCAATCACCCTAGATCAATCGTCGCGACTCGTCGCTCGGTCCTTCGATAGCTCACGACGTCAATCCGGTGGGCCGCCTACCAGCACCTCTTGGTCTGGCCCCGTTTTCCGAACTTACCGGACAACACCTCCAAGTTTAACCCTGACCGAAATTCATTTTCACCCGATCGACGCCGATGGTTCCGCCAAATCGAACCCAGAGGATTATGAGTTTCTCGAACTTAAAAACACCTCCGGTAATTCTCTCGACCTCACTGGCTTTAAACTGCAAGGCGAAGTCCAATTTGATTTTGCAACCGCGTCTTTTCAGCGTTTTCTGACACCCAATGCCCGCATCGTGATTGCTTCTAATACCAATCAATTTGTCTCTCGTTACGGGCGCAAAGCTGGATTGGCCGGAGAGTTCACCGGCCACTTAAACGATGATCTCGGACGCCTTTTTCTAACCGACCCAAAGGGGCTTCCGGTTTTTGATTTTAATTATTCTGACCTCTGGGTGAAACCCTCGGACGGCGATGGCTTCAGTATGGTGATTCGGTCCGAAATCTTGCAAGCCTTCGACCTCGATACCCCAGAAGCTTGGATAGGCAGTGCCAGTCTGCACGGATCACCGGGGGTCGCTGATCTTGCCTCGGATGTCGGGCCTGATACTGATTCCGACAACGATGGCCTCCCCGATGTCTGGGAACGAAATCACTTTGGCACTCTTAATTTCCGAGGTGATCAAGATAACGACGGCGATGGGGCTTCCAATCGGGCCGAGTTTCTGGCCGGGACCCTCCCCCTCTCGGCAGACAGTCACCTCCTATTGGCCGCTGCCCCTTCCCCGTTTGGCGGTAATCCAGTCCTTAGCTTTCCTCGCACTGGAGCTCGGTCTTACACGGTTTTCTATCGGGACTCACTCGCCTCAACCAACGTTCTACCTTGGCGGGAACTAATCCGTTTCCCCGCACAATCAGCAAAGGCCATGGAACAATTCCGCGATCTCACAATGACTAATGCCTTCCGATTTTACCAAGTGTCGACCCCCTGAGAGTTTACATCTCCGCCTACTTTGGGGACCTGCCGCCTTCGCCTGAGCTCAGTCTAAATCGAGATTAAACCCATCGGATTTATTGTTACTCATCCCAAATTTCCCGCCTCACAAGGTTGCTTTTATGTCTTCCAGCTTTCCTTCTGAGGCTGCTGCTCGGTAGTCTCCCCACCAGAAGTATGTTTACCGGTACGTTTACAGCCTTGGTCACCCCCTTCCGCGACGGTCTTGTCGACGAACCTGCCTTCGAGGCACTCGTCCGCTCCCAACTCAAAGGAGGCGTCGATGGCATTGTCCCGATGGGCACCACGGGAGAATCGCCGACCCTCGATTATGATGAGCACATCCGGGTCATTGAACTGGCCGTGAAGTTTGCCAAGGGCCGTATCCCGGTCCTCGCTGGCGCCGGAGCTAATTCCACTAAAGAGGCTGTATACCTCACCCAACGCGCCGCAGATGCCGGAGCAACAGGTACACTTCAGGTCGCGCCTTACTACAATAAACCCACTCAAGAAGGTGTTTACCGGCATTTCGCTGAAATCGCTCGAGCCACAAAACTTCCTGTCCTTCTTTACAGTATTCCTGGGCGCTGCGGAATCGAGATCGCCGTGGAAACGGTTAAGCGTCTGGCGTCCGATTTCCCAACAATCGTTGGAATTAAAGAAGCAGGCGGGTCCTGCGATCGCGTCAGCCAACTTCGAGCGACCTGTGGACCGAAGTTTCAAATCGTCAGTGGCGATGACTCCCTGACATTGCCTTTTATGTCGGTCGGCGCCCAAGGGGTTATCAGTGTCGCTTCGAATGTTGCTCCTAAAGAAGTCTCCAAAATGGTATCCGCCTTTGCCAAGGGAGATTTAAAGACTGCAATGAAACTGCATGCGCGTCTCTATCCTCTCTTTCGAAATCTTTTTGTGGAAACCAATCCTGTTCCCTGCAAAGCCGCTCTCGCTTTAATGGGTCTAATGACTGAAGAAGTCCGCTTACCGTTGGTTCCAGTCTCCGACGCAACGCGCACCTTAATACGTTCAACATTAGAACAAGCCGACCTTCTCTAAGCGATCGCTGCGAGGGAGTTCGAACGTTAGAATCCGTCGAGTACCGGGAAATTTCCTTTCCAGCCAAGCCTACCTGCCGTTCACTCTTCCGCATTTCAAGATGAAAATTGTCCTCGCATACTCTGGCGGCCTCGACACTTCGGTGCTGCTTTCCTGGATTAAAGAAAACTACGGCAATGCCGAAATGATCGCTTTCTGCGCCAATGTCGGGCAGGAAGATGAATTAAAAGGCCTCGAAAAAAAGGCTAAAAAAACCGGCGCTTCAAAGATCTATATCGATGATCTCCAAGAAGAATTTGCGCAGGATTTTATTTACCCAATTCTCCGAGCTGGCGCTATTTACGAGGGACAGTATTTTCTGGGCACCAGTATTGCCCGCCCTTTGATCGCCAAAAGAATGGTGGAAATCGCTAAAGAAGAAGGGGCCGATGCGATCGCACACGGCGCGACAGGTAAGGGCAATGATCAGGTACGCTTTGAATTGACGGCGGCCGCACTCGCCCCAGGTTTAGAGATTATAGCACCTTGGCGTGATGATCGTTTCCGTGCTGAGTTTCCCGGTCGCCAAGAGATGATTGATTATTGCGCTGCTAAGGGAATTCCAGTTCAGGCAAGTGCCAAGAAACCTTATTCGATGGACCGCAATCTTCTTCATATTTCTTATGAGGCTGGAATTTTAGAAGATCCTTGGTACGACAGTTTTGATCTGAAGAACCGCGACTATTTTACCACTCTTTCGGTCATGCCAGAAGACGCACCGGACAAACCAGAATTTGTCACACTAGACTTCGAACGGGGCGATTGTATTGCTATGAATGGCAAAAAGTTAAATCCCCTTCAAGTGATGAAGTTACTCAACAAGATTGGCGGTAAACACGGGGTGGGCCGTGTTGATATGGTGGAGAACCGTTTCGTGGGAATGAAGAGTCGCGGTGTCTACGAGACACCCGGCGGAAGCATCCTTCACTATGCTCATCGGCAAATGGAGAGCCTCACCATGGACCGCGAAGTCATGCACCAACGGGACGGCTTTATTCCTAAATATGCGAGCCTGGTTTACAACGGTTTCTGGTATGCCCCCGAGCGGCTTGCCTTGCAGGCTTACGTTGAAGAAAGCCAAAGAAATGTCACGGGTACTGTGCGTGTCAAACTGTACAAAGGCGGTATGTATGTCGCCGGCCGCAAATCCCCAGTAAGCCTTTACAATCCCCATATCGCTACAATGGAGGCGGATCCGACTAAAGCCTACAATCAGAACGATGCCACCGGTTTTATTCGCTTAAATGGATTACGTTTGAGGGTAAATTCAACGGTCAACGGTCCCGAGACACTCAAATCGTCTCGCCCCTGATCTCAGGTCGATCTTCTAGTCCTAGTTTCAAAAAACCGGCAGCCTCCCCTTGGAAGCCGATTTTATTTGGGATTCTCTGTTCAAAAAGCGTGACTCAGCTTGCTTTCAAACTGTGTTAGCGTAGGACAAACAGATGGCTTTTCTGCGCTTTATTTTCTTTTTATTCCTGATTGCGCCGCAGATGATTGCACAAGGGTTGCGCAGTGTCACCCGTCGCACAACGACGGTGACTCTGGGAGTACACGCCGCCACCTTCTTTACCTCTGCTGGGGTTCCTCTCACACCGATGGTTCAACCCAATAATCTGCCGAGTGCTTTGGGAAACCTCAACTCACCCTTGGCTTCATCGGTTCAACCCTTTACCCAGTCCCCGAGGCTCGTTGGTAACGAGTTGTCTAAAAAATCTACCAAGACACTCCCCAGCAACGTTCCTGGGCTTACTTCGAAAAAACGTACAGAGAAAAGTGGGTTTATCGTTCGTTGATTTGGGTTTCGAAAGTGGCGGAAGAAGGGCCTCCGGACGAGGAGTGTCGGCGTCGCCGGTTCACCGAGCGCCAGATGCGGCCCGTGTCCGACCGCATAGCCCAGCTCCCCGAACCATTCGAGGGCGGGGTCTTCGATGATGGATTCGTTGAGGCTCATTTTTTCCGGAAAGTCAGTCGGTGCGTCTTTTGGATTTTGTCGCGCCAATCATCGGCGAGCCGCGCCTCGGCCGCAAACTCCGGCCAGCGCTTCACCGCCGCCTTCACTTCCTCGATGAGCTTCGCGGCGCGGCCACGCTTCATCACGGCTGACTTCGCGCACGCTTCGAAATCTTCTAGGGCAAAACCATCGCGCTTTCCATTCAAAGTCATCTGGTGCTTGGCAGTCCACGAACCGGACGGATTGTAGCTGTAGGTCAGGTCAAAGGCGGGTGCGAGCGTCCACTCGCCCTGCTGATTCATGAGGAACGCGATATTCTTCACATGGTCGTCCTGATTCCGCGCCATAATGTTGAAGACCATCCGCCGGAACTGCTCCTCAACGGCGGCCATCGGTAGCTTCAACTGGCGGATCGTCAGCAGCGCCTGCTCGTAGGCATAGGCGCCGGCCTGATTGAAATCGAAGTGTGCCATCGCGCAGAGCGACTGCATGTGCAGCTTCGCGCCTCCGGCTAGGCGATCGAAGCGCCGCGTCATGAAATGCCGCCGCCCGTTTTCCTCCAGCAGTCGGCTCTCGCTCATTGTGATGCCCGCCGCCTTTGCCATCAGGTGATAAGCATACTCGATGGTGCTGCAGCCCTTCAGGTCTTCCAGTTCCTTGTCCTTGTTGCCGGCCACACCGTCGAATTTCAGCAGCCAATAATCGAAACCCTCGCCCGCCGCGATTTGGCCCGAGCGCACCTCGTTGGTCGCGCGATTCCACGCAATCACCGCCTTGGCCCGCGCCCCGCCGGCCGAAGTTCCCACGCGCAGAATGTCACCCAACGCCTGTTCCTTCCCAGCCTCATGAAAATGTCCCCGCAAATCGCCGCGATGTGTCAGCACCTCGCCCGCCAGCCGCACCAGCGCGCCAATCTCGATCTTCGTCGCCGTCCGCGCCTTCGGCCCCAGCGCCGGGGCAAATTCCAGTGCCCCCATGCCGCGCATTCCGGTGTAGCAAAGGCGCTCTACCGCATGGAAACTCTCCGGCGTCCGGCCCTGCGTCCCCAGCCACGCGTCGATCAATACGTTGCCGAATTTGTCCGGCAGCGAATCGGCCGTAAGCGTACGCCGAACCTCATGGTTCCCAATTCGCCTTCCTTGGGTTTAGCCTGAGCGAATGAACTCAATTAAACCGTCTCGGAAGCGGCGTGGTCTTGCTGAAATCCAACTGCTAATCACTGAATTCAAAAGCTCGGGACTCTCAAAGACTGATTTTGCTGCGAGT
>SIAZ01000028.1 GCA_009695405.1 Pedosphaera sp.
GTTGAAGACGTTCAGATGCCTCCACTGCATCGGCTCGACATGATCGTGGCAGACCACCGGCGTGCCGGCCCGTACACTTTCCTCCGGCCACAACTCCAGCGTCTCCTCCACCTTCAACAGGAAGGTCGAGGACTCCGACTCAAACCGCGCCTCCACCACGCGCCATGCCTTGCCAAGCCCGAGCAACTGTCCAAAGGTCTGTTCCGGTGTCATCGCTCGGCATCATCCTCCAGCCGTCAAGCCCCCCCGGTTTCACTGGAAATAGCGAGGAACCCAAATTGCGCCTGTCATCAAGCTAAGATAAGCATTTTTTGTTGCTTTGGTGTGTTTGTGCATATCGATAACTTGGATTTGCGAAGTCAGAACGGAAAAAGTTAGTTAGTTACTCAATAAGAAAATTAGTAATGTTTCTCAGTCTCTCGAAAGTTTCGCTATGTCGTGCTCCCAGTGGAGATAGGGGCAGTTTTAAGACCGAATTGGGTTAGATTTTTGCTTGACTCGGTCTTCTGAACGCGGATCAAAATTTGAGAGTGATGGGGTTTAGAGTGGCCGAGATACCTGCTTTCGTATTCTGGAAGGGTTAACGTGTCTGGGGACGCGCCATTTGTAAAAAGAGCACCTTATTTTTATGTTTAAGGTTTCCAAATGACCGGAGGGCCTTGGACGCCGGTGCGGTTGACCCAAGAAAGACGGACCTCCGATGGAGGTTTACCATCGACAGAGCGAGCAATTGAAACTCGACGCGATGGGCCTGGCAGGATTTCAGTACGCCAACCCGAATCATAGCGACTTTGGGCGATTAACGCTGAGGGAGGTTCTTTTTGCGCCAATCTGAGACCTAAGAGGAGTGGGCCGGTGCGTACTGATTTTGAGGAGAGAATTGGAGCAGGTGGTTTGGATTTTCCCAACCACGGGGAGGCTGGAATCAAGGCAGGGAAAGCGAACGCTGTCTTCTGAAGTGCGGAGGCGAGGCCGTCGCGATTATCTCTGAGACTGGAGGCATTCCAGAACACGACACCATTGAGGGTAGGATTGGCATTAATCCTTTGAACCTGTTTGAGAATTTCAGCCGCGTTACGCCCTTTTCCGACATCGGCGGAGTTCACGCCAGGCCAAAGATGGTGGCCTGCCTGATTTTCTGAAGCCCACCAATCAAGGAGTCGAGAGAACTTCTGTGCCTCTTGGCTTTCGGTCCAATAGAGTTGTGGGGACATATAGTCAGCATAACCTTCACGGATCCATTTTCGTGCATCGGCATAAAGTAACTCGTGTTGGTCGAGTCCACGAATCCCGACGGGATAGCCAGGGCGCCAAATACCGAAGGGGCTAATACCAAATTTGACCCATGATTTTTGCCGATGAATCGTTGAGCCAATGTCGCGAATTAAGGTGTTAATATTGTCCCTTCGCCAATCGTTCCGGGATAGGCGACCGCCGGCGGCGGAGTAGAGAGTCCAACTCAGGTCATCTGGAAACGGAATAACAGCGGAGGCGCCTTTTTCTGGGTAGGGATAAAAGTAGTCATCAATGTGAATGCCATCCACATCGTAGCGACGAACGACGTCATTGATCACCTTCAGGCTGTGGGCTTGACTGGCAGAAAAACCAGGGTCCATCCAAAGGAAGTGTCCGTATTCAACGAGGAGATCGGGTCTGCGTCGGCTAATATGTGAAGCCGCCACTGGTGAAAGTGCAGGGTGATATCGAGCACGAAACGGGTTGAACCATGCATGCAATTCGAGACCTCGACGGTGTGTTTCGGTGACGGCAAAGGCGAGTGGGTCCCAGAAGGGTTTTGGAGCGACCCCCATACGACCGGAGAGATATTCGCTCCACGGTTCGTAGGGAGAATCGTAAAGGGCGTCACAACTCGTTCGGACTTGGAAGATCACCGCGTTCAGATTGAGGCGTCGAGCTGTGTCGAGTAGGAAAAGCAGTTCTGTTTGCTGGGTTGCAACCGGTAATCCTGATTTGCTGGGCCAGTCAATGTTTCCAACAGTCGCAATCCACATGGCGCGGAATTGTCGGGGGATGGGTGGTGGAGAGGTCGGCGAGGCAGCGGTGAGTTCTCGAACAGTGAGGGTGAGAAAGAGGACTAGGAGGATTTGGATAAAGCTCACCGGAAGACAACGATGGGAAGAGGCAATGCCGAAGGCAAGAGCTTCGATGGCTTCATCAGCGGCTTTTGTTGATATTATGCCTCGTGGTGACACAAAAATTAAAAAGAGGGTTGATTAAGAGTTCAAGACAGTTGCAATCTCTGCGTTCCAAGAGTCTGTCTGGTCCCGTTTCTTCGTGGTCCAGCTTCCCTAAGTCCAAGTTCCTGCGACAGTACTTCCGTCGCTTATGGGTTCAGGCTTTTCCGACAAAAATCAAATTGCATGAGCACTGAGAAGACCGATCCGGTCCCTCCCGCCCCGAATTCCGGTGGCCAAAATCAGAACACGCCGTCGTCTTCGTCTTCCCAATCAGAATCTGGGCCAGGTCCTAGTTCTGGTGGAAATGCGAACACGTCAGGGGGGCAACAGCCCTTCAACTCAAATCAGCAGGGTTACAATCGCCCACGTCAAGGGGGCGGTGGCCAAAGTCGACAGTATGGGCGGGGTGGTGGCGGGCAACAGCGGCACGGCGGCCATAGTCAGAACCGGTATGGTGGCGGTGGTGGCGGTGGTCGCCAATATAACGGACCGTATAGAGGCAACCAAGGTGGGCCTCTTCCTCCCCAAGGTGAACCGGTCATTATGGAAGGTTGGTTAGAAATTTCCGAGAAGGGTTTCGGTTTTCTTCGTTCTTCAAAGGGGAATTTTTCACCTAAACCGACGGATGTTTTTCTGACACCGGACTCCATTAAGCGATTGTCTTTGCGGGAGGGATGCCAAGTGAAGTGTTCGGTGAATCCGCCGTATCGGGGGAGTAGTCCTCAGATGCGGGAAGTAATTGATGTCAATGGGCGTTCCTATCAGAACTACCTTCACTCGATGCGGTTTGAGAATCTGACGACCATCGATCCGATCGAGAAGTTTATTTTGGAGACCACTCCTGACATGTTGGATACACGGATCATCGATCTAGTGACTCCGATTGGTAAAGGAACTCGCGGGCTGATCGTGGCTCCGCCGCGCACAGGCAAAACTACGATCCTCAAGCAGATCTGCAATGCAATCACCACCAATCACCCTGAAGTCGACGTGATGGTTCTACTGATTGACGAACGACCTGAGGAGGTCACTGATTTTCAGCGGAACGTTAAGGCTGAGGTGGTGGCTTCCAGTAACGATCAGGATTTGGAGACCCACGTTCGTCTGAGTCGGATTATGATTGAGCGCTGCCGTCGGATGGTTGAGTCAGGTAAGGATGTGTTTGTGCTTTTAGATTCCATCACCCGCGTCGCTCGAGCCTATAACTCGGTCCATGGCGGGTCCGGTCGGACGATGACGGGTGGTGTCGATGCTCGTGCCTTAGAAATTCCTCGGAAGATGTTTGCAGCGGCGCGAAAGGTAGAGGAAGGCGGTTCATTAACGATTCTGGCGACGGCCTTGGTTGATACAGGTAGTCGTATGGATGAGTTAATTTTCCAAGAGTTTAAGGGCACCGGAAATATGGAACTAATCCTCGACCGTAAACTTTCCGAGCGCCGCTTGTATCCGGCCTTGGACATTCCAAAATCGGGTACGCGTAAGGAAGAAAAGTTATTCTTGCCGAACCAGATTGATGCTATTCGCAAGTTGCGCAGGATGATGACCGATCTGCAACCGGTCGAGGCGATGGAGACGCTTATCGCGGCCTTAAAAAAGCATAAGACCAATGCGGAACTTCTCGGTAAGTTATCCTAGTTTTTAAACAAGGAATCAGAAAGCCGACTTCTCGAAAGGGAAGTCGGCTTTACCGTGTCGCCCTATCAGGGGTTGGAGGGAAGAGAGACTTGCTGTGGGTGCATTAGATATCCGATGAGATCGCGGCGTTGCATGGGTTGCAGGGAATCTAAAAGACCTTCAGGCATCATTGACTCTGAGCGAGTTTCTTGTCTGAGAATTTCGAGTCGGGATAGTACCGTTCGACCTTCAAGAGAAAGTAAGGTGACGGTATTCTGAGTGATTTCTCGCAGCAGACCGCTTAATGTCCGGCCGTCTTTTAATTCGAGAAGTGTCCATCGGAAGTCAGGAGCTACAACGGCATTGGGATCAACAATATGGGGGAGAAGATAGTCCAACGAGGCGCGCCCAGATCCGCTAAGGTCGGGTCCCAAAACGCCGCCTTCACCATAGAGAACATGACAGGAGGCGCAAAGGTTTTGGAAGTGGCGACGTCCCTCAGAAAGGTTGGCTTTAGTGAGTACTGGCAAAAGTTCGCTTCGAAATGATTCTACCGACTGAAGCCCTTTGGCTGGGGACACTCTGAGGGGTTCAGTGATTGAAATGAGACGGGCACGCAGGGGGGCATTGCCGAGGTTGGCAACGAGGCGAGCCAAGTCGGGAGTAAGATAAGCTTTGGGGACCCGACCGGTTTCGATTGCTTCGATGAGTTGGGTGGCCGAGGTGACGCGAGTGACCAATGCGTTTAGCACTCGGATTCTGTCGTTGGGAGAAAGAGTAAGACTTTGTTGGATGGCTAAAGAAAAGATTTTAGGGGTTTCTAAAGAGAGAGTTGCGACGAGTGCCGGACCAGAGAGGACGGGGTCCGTTAGATGGGGTTCGAGCATATCGACTAAGCCAGACGGACGGGTTTCGACTAAAGAGGTAAGGGCGGCACGGCGGGTTGCTGCCGAAGCTCTAGGATCGGCGATGATTTGGCGCAGGGAATCGATCGCGTGTTTATAGCCAAAGAGGGCGGCGAGACGTTGGTTCAGTTCGCGAACGCGCGGCTCATCACTTTTGGCAAAGCGAGGTGATGCCATAGCCCATGCTTCGGGGGGTAGAGGATTTTTCGCTGCTTGTAAGGCCGTTACTAATCCAGTGAGGACATCGGTTTGATGGGAGGGAGGGGCGTCGGCGGTACTTTGAAGGAGGATTCCGATGTGTTTGGAAAAAGAGGGAAGATCTTGAGCGAGTCGACGGGCGATATTTTGGCGGACAAGATGAATTTGAGAATGGACGGCAAGGGTGACAGCGGCAGTTGGATCGCGAGCAACGCAGGGTTCGAGAGCGAACCAGAGCATAGGGCCTTGATTGTGGTCGATATCGTCGGACCCGTGGGTAAGTAGGGCTGCGGCGAGTGGGAAGCGGCCCTCGACAGGTACTCGGTTTAAGGCGGAAGCCAAGTATAAGCGGACCAACGCTGAAGTTTCGATTCGGGCTAATTTGGTCCAGTCATTTAGGGTGAGCGTGGACAGTTCCGGACGTTCTTCAGAGAGAAGACGCACCGCCCAACTGCGGATATGTTCATCGGAATCTCGAAGCAAGCGACGCAGTAAATCGGGAGTGGCACTACGAGTCGCGAGCAAAGCCCAGAGAGCGCGCAACTTGCCGAGGCGAGAGGTCTCTGTGGAGAGTCGGCTCAACAAGTTCTCGACCACCGTTGGTTCGAGAGTTCCGTTGGCAGCGCGGTCGCGGAGCAAAGAGCGAGCCTGTCGACGATGCCATTCTGAAGGGCCGAACTGCCAATCGACGAGCCGATTCGATTCCACTTTGAGAGGGATAGAGAGAGGTGCGAGAGGTGGAGTATTGGAATGGGTCAAGCGCAGGATTCTTCCTGAGTTACGATGGACGCCATCGTGTTCGTGACATTCCCCAGTATCCGACCAATCGGCGATGTAAACCGATCCATCAGGGCCTTGAATGAGGTCGATACCGCGGAACCATGGATCCGAGGATTGACCGAAGTCAGGGGCATGGCGACCGGTGTAACCGCTGCCTTGCTGTTCCAGTCGCTCTCGATTGATTCGACGGCCGTGAAAGTTCAAGGTGAGTAGGGCGCCTTCGTAGTCTGTGGGCCAGTTGCCGCCTTGATAAATCAGTAAACCAGAATGGGCGTGACCGCCGCCCAACAAATCGCTCGAAGCCGCTGGGCGACCACCAGACAGATCGGCCCGAGAGTGGGTCCAACCCGTGCCCGTATCAAAGTGGTAATGGTCCGCATGCTGAGCAATTGGGGAGTAGATATTGGGGAGTGGATCATCGCCGTGCATCCGCCGAAAATGAGCCCCTGGGATCGCGTGCCAAAGGTGCCCAATGACCGTGTTAATGAAGAACGGCTCGCCCTCGACATTCCAGTCGTGTCCCCAAGGGTTGGTCGTGCCGTGGGAGACCGCTTCGACGACTTGAGTCTGTGGATTGTAACGCCAAAGACCACCGGAAAGGATGCATCGTTTCGATTCTGTATCACCTGGGCGCCCGATTCGGGTAGGGCTAGAAATTCCGACTCGGCCCCAAAGCCAACCATCAGGTCCCCACCGCAGTCCATTGGCCAAAGTATGGTGATTACCTAGGGTTGTTTCAAATCCATCAAGAATGACTTCCGTTGGGCCGTCGGGTAGATCGTCGCCATTGCGGTCAGGGACGAAAAGCAATCGCGGTGGGCAGAGTAACCAGGTGCCTCCTAAACCTATTTCGAGACTGGTCAGAATTTTTGTTTCAACCGGAAAAACCGTTCGCGAATCGAAGTGTCCATCTCCATCGGTATCTTCAAAAATCAAGATACGATCAGACATGTTGGTAGCAAACTTAACAGCGGCTTCAGCATAGGTGTAATTTTCTGCGACCCAGAGACGGCCACGCGGATCAAAGGCCATGGCGATGGGTTGGCGGACATCGGGTTCGGCCGCGAACACGGTCATTTTGAATCCTGAGGGCAGGGTCCAACCCGAGGCGGCCTCTGCTGGAGGGAGGGGGCGGGTAGAGGAAGATTCGGAATCGACCATCGGTTCCTGAGCTAGGATCTGCAGTAACCGAGTGAATCCGCTGAGAACCCAGATCCAGATTGAGTAGCGGATAGCCGGAATGCGACGGTGTGATCGTAGTAAAGGCATCATGGAACTGTTCCAGTGGGTTTCTCGATTAGGGGTGTTTGTCGTCAAGAGTTCTTTGAACTAACCCAACAGAAGTGGAGTGCCGCCTTCCGCCACGGATTAAGTCTGAAGGTTGATTTAGTCGGAGCACCTCAAGTGCCACAGAGGGTCAGACATCGCAGAGACCGACAGCTTGGCGTAGAGACCCTATGGAGTCTGGGCGTTTTGGAATAAATTCTTGAGAAACATAGCCAGTATAACCCGTCGCTACGATGGCTTTCATAATAGCTGGATAATTGAGTTCTTGGGTTTCGTCGATTTCGTTCCGACCTGGGACGCCACCGGTATGGTAGTGAGCAAAGAAGGAATGATCCCTGCGAATGGTGGCGATCACGTCGCCCTCCATGATCTGCATGTGATAGATGTCATAGAGGAGTTTGAACCGTGTAGACCCTACAGCTTTGCAAAGGGCTATGCCCCATTTCGAGGTGTCGCACATATAATCTCGGTGATCGACCCTTGAATTAAGAAGTTCCATCACCAAATTAATTTGGAGTTTTTCGCAAAGAGCCATCAGTCGCTTAATGCCGTTTGCGCAGTTTTTGATACCAGTTTCAGCATCCATTCCGTCGCGATTACCAGAGAAGCAAATGACATTTTTGATACCAGATTTTGCTGCAAGCGGAATCCATACTTCGTAAGCGGCAATCAGTGTGTCATGATGCTCTATTCGGTTGAATGCCTTGGAAATACCTCCGAGACCGTTCCTCACTGGATGGGTAGTGATGGCACAGGTGAGTCCGTGCTTTTGGAGAATCGGCCAATCGGTTGGGCCGAGCAGTTCGATCGATTGGAGTCCCATCGACTTGCCTGCGACGCAGAGGTCATCGAGAGAAATCTTTGGGTAGCACCATTTGCAGACCGAATGATGGATATGATCCTTGAGATTAGCGGCGGTATCGGCTGCTCCGAGACGCGTTGCGAGTGCTGCTGCAGCGAGTACAGCAGCTGAGACCATAGCGGAACGACGGTTGATTTTCATACGGTGAGGTAATGGACTGGGACTGATGGATCGGCGTCAAAGGAAAAGCAGGCAAGATTTTAAAAAATCGAAGGTGAACGCCGTTTGAATTCGCGATCAGATACTTTTGGAGATAAGACTTGGAACGTGCCAACCGGTTTGTTGTTCCTTTTTGTTGTTGTTTGGGGCGTGGTTCGAGCGACTGAACCTGTTGTTCCCTTGGCGGACATGCCGCGGCTTGCCGCGACCGAGCCCGCGAAGGCTGCGGCCACCCTGAGTGTTCGTCCTGGGTTTCGCATGGATTTAATGGCAGCCGAGCCGATTGTGAGCAGTCCTGTGGAGATAGCCTTTGATGAATCGGGGGCTTTGTATGTTGTGGAGATGCGTGACTATTCGGAGCGACGCCCCGAGAAATTAGGACGAATTCGTCGCTTAGTGAATACCGATGGCGACGGCACCTTTGATCGATCTACCGTGTTTTTAGAGGGGATTCCTTGGCCCACAGCGGTGTTGTGTTGGCGAGGGGGGGTGTTCGTCGGGGCGACACCTGATTTACTGTATGCGAAAGATACGAACGGCGACGGGGTAGCCGATATGAGGGAGACGGTGTTTACTGGGTTTGCCTCTGACTTTGCACCGTACGCCACCAATCGGCTCAACGTGCAGGCTTTGATGAATTCACTTCGGTGGGGTGTGGACAATCGGATTCACGGAGTTGGCAGTATGAGCGGGGGCACGGTTCGACGAGTGGACAGTCCTTTTGTGCGCGCTTGGAGCGGAGGCGTCATCGAAGAGACGGTGAAACCAGTAACCTTGGCTGGGCGTGATTTTTCCTTTGATCCTAGGCGACTCGATTTGCGGGCCGAGACAGGAGGAGGTCAGCACGGGATGTCGTTTGACGATACCGGTGGGAAGTTTGTTTGTTCTAATTCCGATCATCTCCAGTGGGTCGCCTACGACGCAGAGTCTGTTCCGTCTCATCCGTCTCATTCTTTACCCTCGCCACGGTTGTCGATTGCCGCAGACGGTCCGTCCGCGGAGGTTTTCCGCCGCAGCCCAGATGAACCGTGGAGGGTTTTGCGGACGCGATGGCGGGTAGCGGGATTAGTGGAAGGCATGATTGAAGGAGGAGGGCGTCCGAGTGGCTATTTTACCGGAGCGACTGGGGTTACGGTGCATCGAGGTGACGCAGCGGGCAGTGCGTTTGGGGACGTTTTTATTGCTGATTGCGGGAGCAATCTAATTCATAGAAAGCGTCTACGTCGTGACGGTTTTTTTCTAAAAGGAGAACGCGTAGAGGATGAAGAACGGAGTGAATTTGTGGCTAGTACAGACAATTGGTTTCGGCCTGTTCAATTCGCCAATGCCCCGGACGGTTGTCTTTGGGTTATCGATATGTACCGTGAAACCATTGAGCATCCGTGGTCGATTCCTCCGGGCCTCAAGCGCTTGGTCGATTTAGAGTCAGGTCGAGATCGAGGGCGACTCTGGCGACTGGTGCCAACAAATTTCGTTCCGCGCCGTGGGCCTTTACCTTTTACAGGTGTGAGTCAGGAAAAATTAGTTGGTTTGTTGGATCATC
This sequence comes from Pedosphaera sp., assembly GCA_009695405.1. Lineage (GTDB taxonomy): Bacteria > Verrucomicrobiota > Verrucomicrobiia > Limisphaerales > UBA9464 > SXXZ01. The sequence continues at coordinate 9,547 of SIAZ01000028.1, forward strand.
CGAACGGATGGCACCGAGATACGGCAGCGAGGTTGTTGATTGAACGCGGCAACGCAGATGCTGTTGGGGCGTTAGCGATTCTTCTGAATGGCTCGACTCGATCGGCATCACGGATTCAAATCTTGCACACGTTACAGGCACTCGGGGGGCTGACGCCGACCCTATTGCGCAGTCGGTTTACCGATGCCTCTGCTTCGGTTCGCGAGCAGTCCGTCCGATTGGCTCGTTTACAATTTGCTAAAGAGGATGGAGTCGCGACCGATCTGGCGACGATGGGGAGGCGAGAGTTAGATGCTAGGGTGCAATGGGAATTAGGTTTAGCCGCCGCAGGGTTACCGGAGATTCTTCGGGCTGAGTTGACGGGCTATTTATTGCAACAGGATTCTGATTGGATTCGTTCGGCCGCACTTCATTCGGCCCGAGGATTAGAAGTTGGCTTGGTAACAAAGCTCGCCGGCGCGGCCCCGTCCGTCGCACGAACCGCAGCGTTGGTGGAGGTTGCGACCCTACTCGGACGTTCAGGATCGCAGGCAGTTCTCCGTGATGTTTTTCAGCGAGTCCGATCCTTAGAACCGGAAACGTTCCGGTTTCAGATGGCCTCTGCCTTGTCTGCGGGCGCCGCGGGAACTGCGGCATTGAGGGATCTTCCGGAATGGCAGGAACTGACTTCGGCCGCCTTGGAACGGGCGAGGTCGACGAGCAGTCGTTTACCGGAGGCGATTCGGCTTTTATCAGAAGTAGGTCCGAGAGCATTGGACGTCTTATTGCTGCAATTGCGAGAGGGGTCCGTGGAGGAGAATCGAGCTGCAGTGCTAACCACTTTGGGTCGGTTATCGGGAACACTTTGGGGGGCGGCAGTATTGGAAGAATGGAAGAAGATTCAGATGGCGGCGAAGCCCGGCATTTTAGCCCTCTTGGTGCGACGCCCTGAGACAGCGCTTTTGCTTTTGGACGCAGTGGAATCGGGGAGAGTAGTGCAGACCGAATTGGACTCAAGCGGTGTGAGTGCCTTGCGGGCCTCGGGTAACTCGGTGGTTTCAGCGCGATCGAAGCTTCTTTTTGGAGAACCCGCAGCGGTGCGCGGTGAGTTGATAGAGACCTTCCTGCCGGCCTTAAATTTAGTTGGAAACGCAGGGCGAGGACTTCGTCTTTTCGGAGAACGTTGTGCGGCCTGTCATCGGCTAGGTGGAATTGGAGCCGTGCTAGGACCTGATTTAGCGAGTGTCCGATCTAATGGAAAAGACAAACTTTTGGTGAGTATTTTAGATCCGAACCGGGAAGTTTTACCGGCGTTTATGGCTTGGAGTATTGAGACATTGGATAGCACTACTTGGAGTGGAATATGGGTCCGTGAAGATGCTTCGGCGGTAGTGATTCGAATTGCAGGCGGGCAAGAGATAGCAGTGCCACGTGGTGAAATCCGGAAGGTAACCCGTTCGGATAGGTCCCTGATGCCAGAGGGACTGGAGACGGGTTTGAAGCCTCAAGATCTCGCCGATTTGTTGGAGCATCTAGTCACGGCACGTTAATTTTTAGGGCAACTTCCAAGAAAGTGGATGGCTTGAGATCCAGTTTCTGATATCGTTTCTCTATGATCCTTCGAGCCGTATTTTTTCTTTGGGTGGTTTTTGGTGCCCCTCTTTTTGGGGTGTCTGCGGCCGGATTGTCTATTGGCACCTTTGATATCGACGCGACGCCGCCAGTGGGGTCGCGGATGGCCTACGATCCGGTCACCAATGTCTGGGAGTTGGGATTACGAGCACGAGGCGTGGTGATAGCGGGTGCTGGAGCCCCGGTGGTCTTGTGTGCGGTGGATTGGATTGGGATTGCCAATGAAGGGCACGATGCTTTTCGTAACCAATTAGCCGCCGCTGCCGGGACGACGCCGGATCGGGTGAGCGTCCACTGTCTGCATCAACATGATGCGCCAGAATGTGATTTTGGAGCTGAAACCATTTTAAGAAACGAGGGCGTCAGTGCCTTGAATTACGAGGGAACCTTTGCTCGGGAAATGCTTGGGCGACTTGCGACAGCAGTCGCCCGAGCCACTCGGGAAACACGCCCCTTTACTCATATAGGCGTGGGTGAAGCGAAGGTTCGCAAGGTGGCCTCCAACCGCCGGATTTTCGGTCCGAATGGGAAGGTGCGTGCGGTTCGTTACACGACGAGTCCCGATCCGAAATTGCGGGCTGAACCCGAGGGTGTAATTGATCCTGCAGTCTCATTAGTGAGCTTTTGGAATGGGAACCGACCGGTAGCCGTCTTGAGTTACTATGCAGTTCACCCGCAGAGTTATTACCGAACTGGGGTGGCTAATCCGGATTTCCCTGGAGTCGCACGTTTCCTCAGACAAATCGCCGTACCGGAAGCGTTGCATGTTCACTTTAATGGTGCCGGCGGTAATCTAGGTGCAGGAAAATACAACGATGGCTCCCATGAAAATCGACGGATCTTAGGGGAACGATTAGCGGACGGCATGCGGCGGGCTTGGGAGTCAACGCAGAAACAGGCGGTGAGCACAGCGGAGGTGCGATGGGCGACAGAACCAGTGACTTTGCCGGTATCCAAGCACTTAGATGAGGACAAACTAATGGCTCAATTAAAGGGTCGCGATGCGAGTTTTCTAACCGCAAATGGCGCTGGGCGTTTGGCTTGGTTACGGCGGTCTAAAGCTGGACGAGCCATTGATGTGGGATGTCTCAGCCTAGGTCGGGCCCGCATATTGCATCTTCCGGGCGAGTTATTTGTGGAGTATCAATTAAATGCGAAGGCAGAGCGCAAAGATTTATTTGTGGCAATGGCAGCTTATGGTGATTATGGCCCCTTTTACATTGGGACTCGAGTTGCCTACACCGAAGGCGGTTACGAGACTGAACCTCGGTCGTCCAATGTTGCGCCCGAGGTGGAACCCGTTTTGATGACCGCTATTCGGAAGTTACTAAAAAACTCAGTTATTGAGAATTGATTCGACGCGATCCTTGAAAAGTCGACGATGAAAAAGGCATGGAATCTCCAATTGCGTCTTGGCCGGTTTCAGGGATTCTATCGGCGGTGTTGTTTGATCTTCTATGAATCCCCAGACCTTTGCTCGAACTCTTGGAATCGGCCTCCTAATTTTTTGTGTGGTGATTATGGCGTCCTCGGGGACCTATGTCGTCAATCCGGGTTTCCGTGGGGTAGAGGTGATTTTAGGGAAAGTTTCCTCCACCTTCAAGCCGGAGGGATTCGGCATTAAGATTCCCATTGTGACCGTGATTTATCCGATGTCCGTCCGTCAGCAAACCGCTGAGGAACAGGCGGATTGTTATTCCTCAGATTTACAACAAATTCGGGTCAATTTACGGGTGCTTTATCGGATTCCAGAGGCATCTGTTGTTACCCTTTTTCAAGATTATTACGGTCAACCTTTCGCGAGTTTGATTGCGCCACGGGTTCATGAAGCTTTGAAAGAAGTCACTGCGCTTTTGAGTGCCGAGCAGATTGTAAAGAAGCGGGAGCAGATCAAGGCTCAGTCGTTGAGTATTGCTCAGAAAAAGATCGGTAGCTTGTTAGTGATTGAGGATATTGTTATTGAGGATATTACCTTATCCAAGGAATTGGGGCATGCCATTGAGGCGAAAATGGTCCAAGAGCAAGAGGCATCGAAGTCGAAATTTTTCCAAAATCGAGCCCAGATCGAAGCGGATACAGCTGTGATCCAAGCGAAAGGTGAGGCTCAATCCATAGTGATTCGAGGGAAAGCCTTGAAGGAAAATCCGGCCTTTGTGGATCTGAAGATTGTGGACAAGTGGGATGGATTCACGCCGGTGGTGATCGGTGGTGGAGAAAATTTACTCCTTTCTCTTCAAGACGCTGAGCGCCTTCGAGGATCGCGTCCGATTTTATCGACAAATCAATCCGCCGCCAACCCACGCCGTTCCCCCCGTTAATTTTATGAATCCGAATGCTGTACCCCGACTTATCGGGACCTTTGTTTTGCTGTTTATTTTAGCAGTTCTTGGGTCTGCGACTTCATACATTATTGACCCTGGAACACGCGGTATTCGCGTGACCTTAGGGAAGACATCCGATCAATTTCTGCCCGAGGGATTTGGTTTTAAGGCCCCGTTTATCACTACGATTGTACCGGTCAATATTCGACAGAAGACCATGCCCGTGAAGGTGGACTGTTTTTCATCCGATTTGCAGCAAGTGATTCTCGAAGTGCGGGTCTTATACCGAGTGCCTGAGAAAGCAGTGGTGGAGATTTATAAAAGATTTTCGGGTGATCCCTTTGATAGTTTGATTGCGCCGCGCGTGCAGGAGGCCTTGAAGGAAGTAACCGCGACACAGACAGCGGAGTTAATCGTTAAGAATCGAGAAGACATTAAGTTGAAGGCGATTGAGGCCACCAAAAAGAAGATTGGTACCCTGTTGAATGTAGAAGATATTGTGATTCGTAATATCGAGCTTTCCAGCGAACTTGAGAGAGCGATTGAAGCCAAAATGGTCGCAGAACAGCAGGCTGCACAGGCTCGTTTCACGCAGATCCAGACGCAGGTGGAAGCGGAGACGGTGATTATACGAGCCCGCGGCGAAGCGGAAGCGATTACCGTGCGGGGTGAAGCCTTAAAACTGAATCCGACATTTTTAAGATTACAGATTGTGGAGCGGTGGAATGGGAAATCGCCCCTTGTGGTACCCGTTGATCCGAATGCCACAGGTGCTGGGTTTCTTTTGCCTTTGGGGTCAATTGAAAAGTCGGTATTGCCATGACTCCCTTCCAACGTGCTGCCGCCCGTTTAATGGTCTTACTTGCGGCGCTGGTCGCCTTGGTGCTTCTTTTTAAGCCGGTCTTGATTTTCGTAGAAATGGCGGCTGTCGAACTCCGTTATTTCTGGTGGTTGATTCTGCTACTATCCTTGGCGGGTTGGTTGATTTGGGGCGTAGGCCGCAAGTCGAAACCCTGACAAAAGGGATCCAGTTACAGCGAAGCCTCAAAAGCCGTCTCGCAGAGATCCAAGTTTTCGGGCGGGCTTCCAGTACGAATTTTGCTTTTTTGTTTCCAGAAATCGTCGGCCTGTTATTCGCAAAAAGACTCCGATAGGCAGTACCAATAGGAGGAAAACCCCTGCCATCAGGCCAGTTATGATTGAGCGTCCGATCTTGGATTGAATCCGTTTGACGCCTCGGTGCCAAGGTTCGAACCAGAGGGGAAAACACATGCCTGTCAGCACAGCTAAGGGCATGCCTGCGAGAGGGATCCAAAGAGGTAGATCGATCCATCCGCGGCGAGCACCCAACCACAGCAAGGCGAGCGGCGGTAGGAGAGAGGTTCCTATCTGGAAACGTTCACTCAGCGACACACGGTTTACAGGTGGCATTTTAGTCGTGGAGAGCGTCGAAGGTTGAGGGAAGCCGTGAGTGAGGTTGAAGGGTTCGGTCTAGCCAAACATTGCCAATAACCAGAATATCAATTTCGGAATTAATAAAGCACCGATAGGCGTCATCGGGTGAACAGATTATCGGTTCGCCGCGGACATTGAATGAGGTGTTAATCAGCACAGGATAGCCGGTTTTTTTGGCGAACCTTTCCAATAAAGCGTGCAGAAGCGGATTGGAGGTGGGTGTCACCGTTTGGATCCGAGCGGAGTTATCAACATGAGTGATGGCCGGCAAATTGGAGCGCACCTGTTTAAGGCGATCGAACCCAGTGATTTCAGGATCAATTGGCAGGCGGTGATCGAGGTTAATTGGGGCAACCAGCAACATGTAAGGAGAGGGGATCGGGAGATCAAAAAACTCGTTGGCTCTGTCTTCGGTGACAACGGGAGCAAAAGGGCGGAAGGATTCGCGAAATTTAACCTTCAGGTTCATCAGTGATTGCATTTGTGGAGAACGAGGATCGCCGAGAATTGATCTGTTCCCGAGTGCGCGTGGGCCGAATTCCATGCGGCCTTGAACCCAGCCAACCACCTTGCCGTTGGCGAGGGCTTCGACGGTTCGATTGAGTTGTTCCTCGGGTTCGAGTCGTTCGTAATGGGCTTGATGGGTTTGCAGTATTGCGAGGCACTTAGCTTCTGAAAAGTCAGGCCCGAGAAGAGCCCCTTTCATGGCGTCAGGGTAGGAAGGTTTGCGTGGAGAGTCAAATCCGCCGCGATCGGCGGGGGCGTGCCAAGCAGCGAGGGCGGCACCTAGCGCGCCACCGGCATCTCCGGCAGACGGTTGAATCCAAAGATTTTTGAAAGGTCCTTCGCGCAAAGTTCGACCGTTAGCCACACAATTCAGGGCGACACCCCCAGCAAGGCAGAGATTGGTTAAGCCAGTCTGATCATGGGCGCGCCTGACGAGCCCAAGGAGTATCTCTTCCGTCACTGCCTGTATGGACCGAGCTACATTCTGGTGACGCTGTTCGATGGGACTCGTTGCTGAGCGAGGTGGCCCTCCAAAAAGAGAGTGAAAACGTGCATTGGTCAAATAGTCGTGAGCCAACAGATCGAAGAAATCTAGATTCAGTCGGAATGAACCATCCGGCCGGATGTCGACCACTGAATTGCGAATCTGATCGAGATAAGAAAGTTCGCCATAGGGTGCGAGTCCCATCAACTTGTACTCTCCAGAATTGACTCGGAAGCCGCAATAAGCAGTGAAGGCCGAGTAAAGCAACCCGAGGGAATGAGGGAAGGTGAGTTCCTCGAGAAATTCGATCTGTGAACCGATTCCGCGTCCGATCGTGGTCGTTGCCCATTCTCCCACTCCGTCGACGGTGAGGATGGCGGCCTCTTCAAATGGGGACGGAAAGAAGGCACTAGCTGCATGAGCCTCATGGTGGGTTGAGAAAAGAATAGGGCAGTCGGGGTGCAGTTCGGGCAGACTGCGGCGAAAGGCCTTGCGAATGTTTAGTTTCTCGTCGAGCCAAGAAGGTAAGGTGCGGGTAAATGCTTTGAGTCCACGGGGGGCGAGAGCGAGGAATGTTTCGAGAGTTCGGCTGAACTTGAGGATAGGTTTCTCGTAGAAGGCGACGGCGTCCAATTGGTCGGCAGTGAGGTTGAACTGATTGAGGCAAAAGTGAATAGATTGATGAGGAAAACGTGCGTCGTTCTTCCGACGGGAAAACCGTTCCTCTTGGGCGGCCGCTACAATGGATCCATGGGCCAGCAGGACCGCCGCTGAATCATGGAAAAAGGCTGAGACGCCGAGGATATGAGCCATAGGCTAGGGCTAAGAGTCAGAGGAAAGGGTAAAGGAAGGGGGCGATGGCTGAACTAGAAGATACCAAGAAAATCACTCCAAGAAGAAGCAGGACAAGAACAAGGGGGATGAGCCACCATTTTTTTTCCTGACGTAAGAAACGTAAGAATTCACGGAGTAAGTGGAACATTAGATTTTCTTTCTTTGCAAAAGCATGGCCCGGGCTCGTTCCAGATAGACGGTGGCACTGGGGTGGGCAGGTTGTTGGCGGAGGACAATTTCAAACTCAACGATCGCATCGCTGAAGCGCTTTTGTTGCGCTAGAGCAACGCCCAAGTCGACGCGGGCTGAAATAAAAGTAGGGTCAAGAATCAATGTTTTGCGGAAAGCCGCTTCTGAGTCTGGTAGCCGATCAGCGCGCCCCAGTTCTGTTGCTAGTCGGTGATTGAGAGCGACATTTCGAGGCTCACGTTTGACGGCGAGAGCGAGAGACTCGACTGCAGGTAGGAATTCTTTTCGAGCTGAATAAGCCTCCGCAAGACGAATCAAGGGTAAGGGCGAAGTGGGATTATCGGTGGCTGCCTGCAACCAGTCTTTTGTTGCCTCATCAAACCGGCCTAGAGCATTCAGAGTGATAGCTCGATTGATGCGTAACTCTGGATGCTTCGGTTCGAAAGCAAGGGCACTGCTTAAGGTGGTAAAGGCGGCCTCCAGTTGACCGGATTGCCCTAAGTTAATCCCGAGCCCAATGCTGGCGTCAGTGAAGTCAGGCCGAATTACTAGTGCCCTTCGGTAAGCTGCGATAGCACCAAGACGATCCTCTGACTTTGAAAGTGCTTCACCTAGATGATACCAAGCGACAACGTGGCCTGGGGCATCGGCAATAATGCGCCGCCACTCGGAAGCAGCATTGGTCCAACGACGCCCTTGGTGCAGTAGTCGAGCCGCTTGTTCGCGGAGTTCCCAATCGTGGGGATGTTCTTCGAGCACAGTTTCGATTTTATTGAGCTCTGTATTTAGGCCAACGCGGCGCATTTCAGTGGAAGCCTCAGTGAGTCGGTCGTCTATGAATCGGTTACGGGTTTCATTCTGGCTCTGTTGGGAGAAGGGAGGGCGAGCACAAAGGGATCGGATCTGAGTCCAGATGCGAAATTCTGCCGGTGAGTTCCAGCCGAGACGTTTTAGTTCGAAACCGAGAGCTCTGAGGGCATTGGTGTTAGGGAATTGACGTGTAATCGCCTCAGTAAAGAGGAGAGCTAATCTTCTGTTCCCTTCGGGTCGTAGATGCACGTGTTCGTAGAACAGGTCGGCGCCGGGCGGCCGGTTGGGGTCATCGCCGCGGAGGTCTCGGTCGGCATCGACAAGAGTAATTCCCTCAGAACTGAGTTGAGCGGCTATGCTGCGAGTCGCGGCAATGAGACCGGAGTCAGCACGAAATCGGAGGGAGTCAAGATCGCGAGCGGCCTCCAGGTCGGCTCGGCCCGCTGCCAGTTTGCCGGCAGTGAGTTGAGCTAAACCGAGGCGGAAGCGAGATTCGGCATGAGCTGGGGCGAGAGCAACAGCGCGTGACCAAGTCTGAATGGATTCCAAAGGATCAGTTTGTTCATCTGCGTGGCGCGCGGAGTCGAAAGCAAGTCGCCATTCACGAGCAACAGGGGCGTTGGTGGGTAGAAGTTCTTCAGAAGCAAACGGAGCGCTATCGGTTAGATTCACTGCCATAGTTCCGACGAAGACCTTTGCTCCCGACTGGGCACCGTATTGGAGGATATCCTTCAAGTTTGTGGCGAAGTGCTGGCGAACTTGGGCGAGACGTGGATCGGAGGCGGGCACTTGGTTCCGAGTGAACATTTCGAGTCCGGCGAAGCGCTGAGCTAGGGAAAGTCCGGCGCCAGAGAATTCGTGGAGAGCGGCGAGCCATTGGCCGATAGCAGAGCGCCGAAGAGCCAAGTTAACGAGAATGAGACCGCGAGTAGCAACCCCCACGGTTGGACCGCTGCCCGGTCCGAAAGGGCCGTGAACTTCGTTGTTCCCGGGATAAATTATCCAGATATCCGCCCCTAAAGATTGAGAATCGAGTGCGATATCCCGAATGGCGTACGAATTTAAAGCGGTTATACTAGCGTTGATGACCTCGACTGAACGGCTAGGAAAACGGACTTCGAGTTGAGCTTGAAGGAAACGGGAAAGCCCAAACGTTGGTTCAGGATCACCTAAAGCGGCAGATTCACCGAGAACGAGAACTCTCAGAGAGCCAGCAGCTTTTGTTGCCCTGATTCTTATGGGACGAGGCATCCGCGCGAGAGTGGGGCCGAGATAACGGTCGCCGAAGTGAGGGTTGGTTTCGATCCAACCGGGTTCCGTCGATTTGAGCCAAAAGGAGGCCGGAACATGCCGCCCAGCCAGTCTAAGTCCTACTTCGGCCAAGAGAAGGAGAACCAAGGGCGTCGCCACAGCGGCGATACGAAACAGCAGTAATCTGCGTGATCGAAGCCTTACTGATTCGTGGAGGGAAGGCCCGTTGCTCGAGTCGAATAACGAGGGCATCTCCGAGTAAACTCGGATGATGGGGCGGCGATCAAGCCGAGACCTTGAGTTTATTGTCAAATTGACAGCTAAGACTGTCAAAATTCATTTTTAGTGCCGATAGAGTTCAAATCATTAGGGGTAAATATTTCGATAAAATAATGGTTCCTCGCTATTTCCAGTGAAACCGGGGGGGGCTTGACGGCTGGAGGATGATGCCGAGCGATGACACCGGAACAGACCTTTGGACAGTTGCTCGGGCTTGGCAAGGCATGGCGGGTGTTGGAGGCGCGGTTTGAGCCGGAGTCCTCGACCTTCCTGTTGAAGGTGGAGGAGACGCTGGAGTTGTGGCCGGAGGAAAGTGTACGGGCCGGCACGCCGGTGGTCTGCCACGATCATGTCGAGCCGATGCAGTGGAGGCATCTGAACGTC
>SIAZ01000029.1 GCA_009695405.1 Pedosphaera sp.
AACAGTTTCAGCGCCGTCTCCGGGGCTGTGGTCAGTTCTGGAGCCGCCCCGGCCTTACCCATCTCCTTCAACTCTGCGTCTTGGTCAAAAACAAGGACGATCACCTCCTCTGGAACTGATTCTTACCGTCAACTCGTGAATGCACGGGGAGGGAAAGCTTAGAGTCAATTGAGGACAACTGAGGAAATAGCAACTGCAGATGCTACTGTCGGGAGGAAGTTTATCCGTAAGCCCACAGGGATAGATCCGATCTCGGTTGAAAGGAGGGTATATCTGGACGGCAAGACTTTAGGAAAAGGCGAGGGCCTAAGTTGAGAGCTTTTTCGATGAGAGATTTAAAGAAGACTGCGATTCGAGTCTGGACACCCCGAGAACTAATCCAAACCGTGGTCCCACAAGATGTCAGCTGACTTCGCACATTTGCATTTGCACACGGAGTTTTCACTTCTAGACGCCACCTGTCGGTTGGACCGTCTGATGCAACGAGCCAAGGAATTAAATTTTCCGGCGATAGCCATGACCGACCATGGCAATATGTTTGGGGCGATTGAGTTCTACAAAGCAGCAAAGAAGGCGGGGGTGAAGCCGATTATAGGCTGTGAGGTTTATATTGCCCCAGGGTCGCGTCTGGAAAAGAAGCAGGGTTCTGGAGGGATGCGAGACGTCTACCATCATCTAGTCCTGTTGGCCAAGGATCTGACTGGCTATCAGAATTTGGTGCGATTAGTGACGTCGGCCAATCTCGAAGGCTATTATTATAAACCGCGCATCGACAAAGAACTGTTAGCGGCTCACAGCACCGGGTTGATCGGGCTCAGTGGGTGTTTAGCGAGTGAAATACCCGAGGCGATTCTTAAAGACGACTTGAAGCGAGCAAGAGACTCGGTTGATTTTTTCAAGCAAGTGTTTGGTCCAGGCGATTTTTATCTCGAACTTCAAAATCACGGGATTGCTGAGCAGGCAAAGGTTAACCGAGAGCTTTTGCCGTGGGCAAAGGAGTTCGGGTTGAAATGCGTGGCCACAAATGATGTTCACTACATCCAACGCGAACACGCGCATTCGCACGATTGTCTTATCTGCATAGGCACTCAGGCACTGTTAAGTGAAAGCAAGCGGATGCGATATCAGAAGGATCAGTATTTTCTGAGATCAGCGGAAGAGATGCAAAATCTTTTTGCCGAAACGCCCGAAGCCGTTCTGAACACGGTTGAAGTGTCAGAGAAGTGCAATCTAGAGATCAAGTTTGGAAAAGGAGCGGAACATTATCCCAGTTTTCAGCCGTCCGAAACATGGACCCGCGAAGGTTATCTCCGAAAGCTGCTCTGTGACGGTCTTCATCGCCGTTATTCCATTCATGCACGGGTGCAAGGGAATTCTTTAATGGTGAGTCATATCGAAGATATCCGCAAGGTAGCCTTCTTGTTTCAACCGATTGAAAATCAGCCGCCCTCGGAAGAGGGGGCCGAGGTTTCGTTAAACACAGTTCTGGAGGGTGAAACGGAAGCAAACACACTCGAAAACCCAAGACTGGCCAAAGCAATCGATATCTTGATTCGACGATTGGAGCTAGAAATTGGTGTGATCGAGAAAACGGGATATGTTTCCTACTTTTTGATTGTGGGAGATTTTGTCCGCTGGGGTCGCGACAATGGGATTTCGTGTGTGGCGCGAGGTTCAGCCGCCGGATCTTTGGTCACCTATTTGTTGGAAATCGCAAACGTGGATCCGTTACGTTATGGTCTTCTTTTCGAGCGTTTTCTGAATCCTGAGCGAGTCAGCCCGCCTGATATCGACATCGATTTTGCCGACGACCGTCGTGAGGATGTTATCGAGTACGTCCGCGAGAAATACGGGCGGGACGCCGTGGCTCAGATTATCACCTTTGGCACGATGGGAGCCAAGTCAGTGATCCGAGACGTGGGGCGGGTAATGGGGTTAAGTTTTGGCGATACCGATCGGTTGGCTAAAATGATTACCGACGTGAAGTGGGGATTGAAGGATGCCTTGGAAAAGAATGCAGACTTCAAACGAGCTTACGAAGGCGAAGATGTTACCCGCGAACTCATCGATACAGCGCTCTTGCTGGAAGATCAGACGCGGAGCGCTGGTGTTCATGCTGCGGGCGTTGTTATAGGGGCCCAACCGTTGGTTAACCTTCTCCCCCTTAAACAAGATGACTTAGGCGGAATTGTGACCCAGTACGCCATGGGACCAGTGGGCGACTTGGGCCTGTTGAAGATGGACTTTTTGGGTCTCAAGACCCTCACAGTCATTCGGAATACGAAAGAAATGGTTCAGGAAAACAGCGGAATAAAAATACCGATCGATGATTTGCCATTGGACGATATTAAAACTTACAACCTGTTGAACAACGCCCAGACGTTAGGGGTATTTCAATTGGAATCGAGCGGTATGCGGGATCTTTGTAAGAAATTTAAGATAGCCTCAATCGAACACATTACCGCCCTGATTTCACTCTACCGACCGGGGCCGATGGATCTGATTCCGGATTTCATTAAACGTCGCCATGGCGAACAGGAAATTGTCTATCCGCACCCGTTGCTTGAACCCATTTCAAAGGAAACGTATGGGGTGTTAATTTATCAGGAGCAAGTGATGCAAGCAGCCCAGATTCTGGCTGGTTACACCTTAGGTGGTGCCGATCTTTTGCGTCGGGCTATGGGAAAAAAAGCCCTCGATGAGATGGTCAAGCAGCGTCAGAATTTCGTGGATGGCTGCGCTCGAACCCACAGTATTTCCGCACCCAAAGCCAACGAGGTGTTTGATCTTCTGGAGAAGTTCGCTGGGTACGGATTCAATAAATCCCACGCAGCAGCCTATGCGATTGTCGCTTACCAGACTGCTTGGTTGAAGGCCAATCATCCGGTGGAGTTTCTTTGTTCGATGATGACCAATGATCAGAGCGATACGGCGAAGCTGAGTTTGTTTATCGCAGAGGCAAAAAGTTTTGGGATACCCACCTTGGGCCCTGATGTGAATCAAAGCCGGTTGAAGTTTTCGGCGGCGGCGAATGTTGGAGGTCGGGGAGGGGTAGCGATTCGCTTTGGATTGGAAGCGATTAAAGGGGTGGGTGATGCCGCGGTAAAAGCGATCTTGCAGGCGCGGGAGTCGGGTGGCCCCTTTATCTCATTGGCGGATCTTTGCGATCGAGTTGAGCCGAGAGCTTTGAACCGCAAGGCGCTTGAGTCCCTGATTAAAGCAGGCGGCTGTGATGCTCTTGGGGCAAACCGGGCTACAGTCTTTTTTGAGATTGAGGCGGCACTCGGACGAGCCAGCGCGATGGCATCAGATAAGGCCCGAGGACAGGTTTCCTTTTTTGATACTTTTGAAACGTCGACAGCGGGAGTAACCAAAGCGGCTAAGAGTGCGGTCCTCAATGAATGGCCCATCGCCCAGCGGTTAGCTGAAGAGAAGGAACTAGTTGGATTCTATGTCAGTGGCCATCCGCTAGGGCCTTACGAAAAACTTTTATCTCGGCATACCACCCATTCCATCGAGCAACTTGGAGCCTTGGCAAATAGGTCGATGACTCGGGTTGGAGGGTTAGTTTCGGCAGTACAGAAAGGCTCTTCAAAAAAAACCGGCAAACCCTACGCAATGGTGACACTGGAGGACATGAGTGGGACGGCCACAATTCTGGCTATGAACGAGGCGTACGATAAGTACGGGAGTTTGTTTGTGTTGAATCAGCCGTTGCTGGTGACAGCTGAAGTGAGCACCGGCGAGGATAAACCAAAGCTGTTCCCTCAGGAAATAATGCGACTTGAGGAGGCATCAAAAAAGTTTATCCAACGGTTCCATCTAAGGCTGCGTGTGGAGCAATTGATTGGGACGAGAATGGAAGAACTGCGAGCTGTCATGGAATCTCACAAGGGGTCAGTGCCGGTCTTTCTATGCCTCCAAATGCCCGATGGAGCCTCGGTTTGGATTGAACCGAATGACAGGTATCAAGTGGAGGCCTCGATCGCCTTCGAAACGGCGATGATGCAAATGTTCGGTGAGGAATCAGTCCAAGTGAAACTGGATAACAGTCTTCCGGAGCGAGTTCAACGGAGATGGGAGCGGAAGAGCGGCGGCGGCGATGAGGGCGGAGATTAGCTTCAGGAAACGCGAGCTAACTTAGCGATTACTCGAGGTGAGACCGCAGTGATAAAGCGCTCGCGCTCTTTCCAAAGTTGAGTGCAATAGAGATAAAATTTAAGACTGGAACAATTTACCAAAGTGCGATCTTGGAAGCGGACCGATGAGGGCAGATTGTATTAGCGAAAACAAATCCTGCGAACGGCTTCATCAAAGCCTTCAGCACCCGCTATAATTTTGATTTCGACGCGCATAAAGTAGACAGGGAGATCCCTACGATCCAGCTTTGGAAATCGGACCGCATCCTTTTGGGTGGTGAGAAGCATGTCAGCTCGGCGTTTTTTCCCACGGTTCACCGCATCTAAGACCTCTTGTTGGGTGAAGCGGTGATGATCTGCAAATCGGCGGGCTAGGACGATTTCTGCACCAAGTTCGACAAGTTTAGATTCAAAACTTTCAGGTTGGGCGATGCCGGTGAGGCTGGCAACCTTACGGCCTGCAAGAAGGTCTAAGCCATGGCGTTCCCCAGTAAAAACGTCTTCAAAGTAAAGAGGATGATGAATGCATTCGATGATATCAGCTCGGGGATTGATTCCACGTATTCGCTCGCGTAGTGCCTCGGTTTTGCCGTCGCTTTTGGTGAGGAAGATCACATGAGCGCGGACAAGATGAGACGGGGGTTCCCGTAATGTTCCACGGGGAAGCAAGTGGCCATTGCCGAAAGGTTGTTGGCAATCGATGAGGACAACATCTGTCCGTCGACCGGCGAGGCGCCAGTATTGAAATCCATCATCGAGCAAAAGAGTATCGCAGCCATATTTTTCTACCGCATAGCGACCTGCTTTGACTCGGTCCTTATCGACCAGAACGACAACATCGCGCAGATTTGAAGCCAACATGTGGGGCTCGTCGCCAGCGGACTCCGAATCGAGAAGCAAGGAGTAACCATCTGAGACAATGCGAGGAGGCGTGGTATCATCTCGGAGGAGTAACTTATCCACGAGTCGTTCGGTAAAAGGTTTTGGTCGTGAGCGATAACCCCTCGATAGAATGGCAACCTTTCGACCGGCATCCTGAAGAGTGCGAGCAAACTTCTCGACGACAGGCGTCTTTCCAGTGCCACCAACCGTCAGATTGCCAACAGCGATGACCTGCACACCGAGTGTGGAATCCCGAAAAAGCCTAAGGCTATAAAAGAGGCGACGGAGCTTAACAATCCCAGCAAACACATGAGATAACACGAGCAGCAGAGAGCGGATGGTTCTGGCTTTACGGCCTTGAAGATCTCCAAGAATGACGGCGAGAAAAAAGGTTTCAGCCTCTTCAGTAAACTTTTGCCATGAATCACGCACTGTGAATATAAGTTTGCCATTAGGTCGGTTGAACAGGAAGCCTACACACAATTATGAGGAATCGAATTGTCAGCAGGGCTTTCCAGCTATATTGAAAGGCATCTCCAATGGTGTTGCCAGAACGTAAATGAAGAAAATCGAAGCAATCATTAAGCCATTCAAACTGGATGAAGTGAAAGCTGCCTTGACCGAGTTGGGCTTTGAAGGAATGACAGTTACTGAGGTAAAGGGATTTGGCCGGCAGAAGGGTCATACAGAGATCTACCGAGGAACCGAATATACCGTCGATTTTCTTCCCAAGCTGAAGCTGGAAATTGTTACGTCTGATGAACAAGTCGATGTCGCAGTTCAAGCGATTATCAAGTCGGCAAAAACTGGAAAAATTGGGGACGGAAAATTTTTTATCTTTCCACTAAACGAAGTGATCCGAATCCGAACTGAGGAGAGGGGAAATGCTGCCGTTTAGTGTAATGGAGACAAAAAAAACAAAACTCATGCCCACACCCGAAAAAAAAACTAAGATTACGTCAACCCCCGCCGCCGTGACCAAGCCAGCAGCAAAGGTTGTTACCAAGGCCCCCGCCGCTGTGGCCAAGCCAGCAGCAAAGGTTGTTACCAAGGCCCCCGCCGCCGCCGCCAAGCCGGCAGCAAAGGTTGTCGCCAAGGCCCCCGCCGCCGCCAAGCCGGCAGCAAAGGTTGTCGCCAAGGCACCGGCTGCCGTAGCTAAGCCAGCAGCTAAGGTTGTCGCTAAGGCACCGGCTGCCGTAGCCAAGCCAGCAGCTAAGGCTCCAGGAAAAAAAGTTTGATCTAATTTCCCAAAAGAAGATCTTTTTTGGGCGTTTTCTTGCGATGTGAATAACCTAAGAATAACACCTTAAAACTTCTTCTCGCAGCCTCGTACAGTTTAACCTAATTAATTCTTCTGCGGCGCGGAATTTTAGGAGGCTGTGACTGTAGATTCCCACTAAAAAGGAATTACTTACTAATTATGAAAGCGTTGGAAACAAAGGGTTTCCAACGCTTTTTAAGCCTCCGAGCAAATTCAAAGTCCCCTTATTTACCAGTGACAATGTTCGTTTATTCTTCACATCGAAATTTCTGCCAATCGGCGGGTTACATTTGTGTGATGCTCTTAGGTGAATAAACCTGTTAAATTGTTTAAAATCGCTTCTTTTAGCCGTACATGCCCGACACCGCTCAAACTATTTGGTCCGCAGCACAACAGACCCTTCGAGGGATGCTGAAGACCGAACTCTATAACCTTTGGTTTGCGCCGGTAACCGCCAGCCAGATTGACGGAGACCTTTTAACTTTGGAGGTGACCGATGAGTTTTGTGAATTTTGGTTAAAGGATAATTATCTTGATGTCTTGAGATCGGTAGTGAGCCGCGCGGCCATTCGCCCTATTCAGATAGGCTTTGCTGTCCGCGCCGTTGAAACGGCGCCAAGTGCCAAACAGGAGACGGCTTCGGCTGACGTAGCATTGGCAGCAGAGCACTCGGCAAAGGTGTCGGTGGGATCAGTTAAAGACGTCGGTCCCCGTAAACCTGAAGCGTTCTTTAATCCAAATAACACTTTCGACACTTTTGTCGTTGGTAATAATAATCAGCATGCCCACGCGGCTTGCATCGCTGTCGCTCAAAAGCCGGGGCTCACATACAATCCTCTTTTCCTTTTTGGTGGTGTCGGTCTGGGTAAAACTCATCTGTTGCAAGCGGTGGGACAACACGTCTCGGCTAATCGCAAAAATCCTCGGATCGGCTATCTGTCCTGCGAACGCTTTACCAATGAATTTATTGAGGCCCTTCAAAACGGACTCCTGCCCAAGTTCCGCAAGAAGTATCGCGAAATGGATGTACTCCTCATAGATGACGTCCAGTTTCTTGCCGGTAAGGAACGTATTCAGGAGGAATTTTTTCATACCTTTAACGCTCTTCACGACGCCCATAAACAGATTGTGATGACCTGCGATAGGCCTGCTAACGAGATTCAAGGACTCGAACAACGGTTGACTTCTCGGTTCGAGTGGGGAATGACCGCCGATATCAAGGCCCCAGATGTCGAGACGCGGTTGGCTATTTTACACAAGAAGGCTGCCGCCCTGAGTGTGGAACTACCGGCTGAAATCATCACCTTCCTAGCTAACCGGATTCGCACTAATATTCGACGGCTCGAGGGTGCACTCGTCCGAGTTGCCGCCTATGCACAGTTGACCGGGAAGCAATTGGATATTGAAACGATTGAAACACTTCTTCGGGAGATTTTGCAGGAGGAAGGAAAGGTGGCGGTTTCGGTGGGTGAGATTCAACGGCGTGTGGCCGACTACTTCGATATCCGATTGGCCGATATGTCGAGCAAGCGGCGACCGGAGAGCATCTCGTTTCCTCGGCAGATCGCTATGTTCCTAGTGCGTCAATTGACTGATCATTCACTGAGTTCGATTGGAGATGCCTTTGGAGGACGTGATCACGGCACTGTTTTACACGCGTGCCGTCAGGTGCGCGACCGAATGGAGGTCGAGGCTAAGGTGCGTCAAGATGTAGGTTACCTTGAGAAGCAATTGACCCGCTAAGCGAGCTAGAGTGGCTAGTACTAATCAAAAGCTAACGGAAGGTGAGTACGAATTGAGGGTTCTCTGCAGAAGAGCAGAAGTGACGGTGGTGTGAAGAAAACGGCGGGCTGCATCCAAGTGAGTGGTTTAGCGTAAATTTTATGAATCAACTTCACTCAGCAAACAGGGATTTGTTTCAGTTCCAGGTGCTGCTGCATCGACTGAAGTTTTTAGTCTTTTTTCTGCTAGTTTCTAGGTCCGCCGTTGCTGGGGTTCGTAGCTTAGAGGCCCCCACTAATCAGGCTCTTTTCTTTTCGTATGCTCTCTCCAGTGATGGCCAATGGATTGCCGGCGGCACCGGACAACGTCGGTTGGGGGGAACCACTAATTCCCCTGTACCAGCGGGTCAAGTGGTCCTTTGGGATGGAAAATCAGGCAAACAGAAGTGTGTTCTAGGACAACATGGAGCCACGGTTAACTGGATGGCCTTTTCTAAAGACGGTTCGATTCTGGTCAGTGCGAGCGGCAGTACCGCCACCCTTAAGATATGGTCAATGACCCATCAGACACTCCGCCACACTTTGACCCTAGCGGAGCCGGTTATTGCATCCTCAACCTTAGGTTCACAGATGGTGTGCGCACTTTCTCCAGATGGCCGCCGTCTAGCTGCTGTGGGCGCTACTATTAAACCGATAGGCATCAGTCAGACTTCGGAAGCCGCTACCCTGACTGTCTGGGATACCGCTACCGGTAGAGTCTTGTGGACACTCCCTAAGTGTGGAATTGGCACGATGTCCTTTACTCCTGATGCCAAGGTGCTGGTGGGTTTTTCCCGCACTATTGTTTGGGAATTGGTGAGAGAAGTTTATTCCAGCCGAGTGGCCGATGAGCGACTCGTAGGCTGGGAGGGGGAAACCGGTCAAGTGCGCTTTAGTTCGCCCATTCCTGGCATGAATCCAAGCCATCTGGTGATCCCTGCAAACACGAATAGGGTGCTTGCACTGAGTGGAAACCGGAACACTTGGTACAGTCTTGAGACGGGGGTGGTGACGCGCGAACAACCATTGGATCTCAGACAGTCTCTTCATGTGGCAGCAGTTTCGCCGGAGGCCAGCCAGCTCTTTGCGATCGATTTTTCAGCTGAACGCTTGCACTTCCTACGCTTTCCCCAAGGCAGTTCAATTACCAATATAAGTCTAGCCGGATACACCAATCGGATCATGTTTGCGGCGGTTTCAGAAGATTTTAAACGGCTAGCCGGCACTCGTAATAACAGCCCAGTCGTGCTCGAATTTTGATAGGGCTGGATGGATGGGTGGTTTTCTTTCTTTGCCTCTTCACTGGAATCAACGTCTCTTTTGGATCAAATTTTTCCTTGTGAGTCTTTTTCGTTTCCATTGTTTTTTAGGGGAAGCTGGTGCTATTTCTAGCCTGTTGATAACCGGAAGCTTATTGGCTGCGGGAACCTTAGGTCCGCAGACTTACCGAGCTGGCTTCACTTCACTCCCTTCCTCGCAGACAGGAATTACTTTTTCCAATCGAGTCTCAGAACAACGGTATCTTACCAATCAGATCGTCTTAAATGGTTCTGGAGTTGCCTTTGCGGATGTTGATGCCGATGGGCGAACTGATGTTTTTTTAGCGGGCTACGGTGGTGCGAGTTGCCTTTGGCACAATAAGGGGCTCTTGGCTTTTTCCCTTAGTACGGCTTCCTCTTTTCCAGCAGAGGTGTTGTCGCGTTTGGATGGGACGGGTGTCGCGTTTGCTGACCTCGATGGCGACGGGGATCCTGATTTAATTTTGAACACTTTAAATCAAGGAACTTACCTCTTTTTAAACGATGGGGGCGGTCACTTTCGTTTGGGGCAGATTATTAATCAGGCTCGCGGTGGAACCAGTTTGTCGCTTGCTGATGTCGACGGTGACGGCGACTTAGATCTTTACGTGGTTAACTATCGAGGGGTGACCGTACGAGATGATCCGGGAGCAAAATATCAACTGAGGGAAGAGGGGGGGCGGCAGTGGGTGACCGGCTACAATGGTCGGCCAACGACCGAACCTGACTTAATTGGACGCTTCTCAATGACGCCGTCGGGACCGCAGGAAAATGGAGAGCCTGACGCCTTTTTTCTGAATGACGGGAAGGGAAAATTTAGCCCGGTCTCTTGGACGGATGGAACTTTTCTTGATGAAAACGGACGGCCTCTATTGTCGCCCCCTTATGAGTGGGGGTTGAGCGGGTTATTCAGGGACTTTAACGGTGACGGTTTGCCAGATCTTTACGTCTGTAATGATTTTCAGTCAGAGGATCGTTTTTGGATCAATGAGACGCCGCTAGGAGGGACGGCGCGCTTTCGTTTGGCTCAGAAGATGGCCTTACGCCATACCAGTGCCTTCTCCATGGGCGTTGACGGTGCTGATATCAACCGTGATGGCCGCGAAGACTTTATTGTTCTAGATATGTTGAGTCGAGAACACTGGCGTAGACAAACCCAGGTAGAAGGTTTGCCTCCCGGTTTTTATCAGCCAGGGGTTATTGATGATCGCCCGCAATTTTCTCATAACACTTTATTTCTTGGCCGAGGGGACGGTTCCTTTGCTGAGATAGGACGCTTGGCAGGAGTGAGTGCCAGCGAGTGGGCTTGGACGCCCCTTTTTTTGGATGTCGACTTAGATGGATGGGAGGACTTGCTCGTGTCCAATGGTCATGTGATGGATATGCTCAACGCGGATGTGAGTAAGCAGGCGGAAGACTTAAAGGGAAATCGGCGTAAGACACCTCGCGAATTGCTTGAACTCAGGCGTCTTTTTCAACCGTTAGCAGCCACAAATGCCGCATTTAGGAACTGTCATAATCTGACCTTCGCCGACATGACTGTGGAATGGGGATTTGGCGAATCGGGTGTCGAGCACGGTATGGCCGCCGCAGACCTAGATGGCGACGGGGATTTGGATTTGGTGCTAAACACCTTTAACGGACCGGCCAAGATTCTGCGTAACGATGCGGCTGCCCCTCGATTGCGGATTCAGCTAAAAGGGCTTTCGCCCAATACTCGAGGTATCGGTGCTCATGTTCGAGTGAGGGCAAGCGGCTTGCCTGAACAAACCCAACAAATGATTTCCGGTGGGCGGTATCTTTCAGCCGACGATACCGTTCGCACTTTTGCCCTGGGAACGGCCCCGACTGCGGCCGTTGAAGTCCGCTGGCGAAGTGGGAGGGTCACTCGAATCCCCACAGCCGTCGCGGGGCTTCTCACTGTTGAGGAAGCGGCTGCAACCGGTGTCTTTAATCCGTCGCCTTCGCCGTTGGCCCTTTTTGAAGATGTCTCGGTACGACTTAGCCATCACCACTTGGATACCGCATTTAACGATTTTGCCCGGCAACCCTCTATTACCCGAGACCTATCACAGGGGGGGCCTGGAATTACGTGGACTGATCTTAATCAAGATGGGTTGGATGACTTGGTTATTTCATCAGGCCAAGGCGGAGCGATGGGTGTTTTTACCAATACAGGGCAAGGGCGCTTCGCCACTTTTGCTAACGCGGCATTTGAGCGTCCGACAGCAAGGGATTTGACAACGGTTCTTTCTATTGGAGGGGCCTTAATTGCTGGGATCAGTAATTATGAGGACGCACGGACAAACGGAGGGGCCTTGCGTATTATGAATCCGTCGAACGGTCTCAGCGGGGAAGTGCTGGGTGGAATGGCCGCTGCGGTTGGGCCTCTTGCTGCTGCTGACATCGATGGCGATGGGATTTTAGAGATTTTTGTCGGAGTTCGAGCAGTCGCTGGCCGCTATCCAGAGCCGGCTTCCTCTTTCCTTGTCCGTAACGAAGGAGGGCGTTTGGGAATTTCGGCTCGGTTTGATCAAATAGGCCTTGTGCAAGGGGCCGTCTTTTCTGATCTCAATGGTGATGGTCGCCCAGACCTAGCCGTGACCTGTGACTGGGGGCCGATTAAATTGTTCCAAAACAGGGAAGGGATACTTGTGCCATGGGATCCGCCTCTTCGTGGCAGTGGCATTTCTACCGGGGTAACCAACCTGTCTCAATGGACCGGGTGGTGGCATGGAATTACAGCTGTCGACGCGGACGGTGACGGACGGATGGATTTAGTGGTGGGCAATTGGGGTCGAAATCATTTCTTAGGTTCGAAGGAAGAGAGTCGGCCATTAAGAGTCCGTTATGGGGATTTTAACGGGGATGATATTGTGGACCTAGTAGAAAGCTATGTAGGACCGACTGGCGTTGAGCTTCCGGTTCGCCGCCACGAGCTTCTTAAAAATATTTTACCGGCTTTAGCCACTGGATTTTCCCGCCTTGAAGCTTACGGGCGTGCTACTTTGACTGAACTTCTTCAAGGTATTGCCACAAACATCCCAGTGCGAACGGCTTTAAATCTCGATTCAGGAATTTTACTGAACCGTGGTAATTTTTTTGAATGGCGCGCTTTTCCACCCGAGGCCCAAGTGGCGCCGGTCTTCGGGACCGTTGCGGCGGATTTTAATGGGGACGGTATTGAAGATCTGGTCTTAACCCAAAACTTCTTTGGGATTCCGTCTGACGAAGCTCGTTATGATGCGGGTCGCGGACTTTTATTGCTGGGGATAGGGAAGGGAGATTTTACAGTGAATAGCGATTCGGGAATTGTGGCGTGGGGAGAACAACGTGGGGCCGCAGCCGCCGACTTTGATGGTGACGGACGAATGGATTTAGCTGTGGGACAGAACCTGACCGCGACTCGACTTTTTAGAAATACTAATGCCCTACCGGGCCTGCGAGTCCATCTCCAAGGAAGCGCCGGGAATCCGGAGTCTATTGGGGCTTCGCTTCGTTGGATTACCGCCTCTGGGCCTGGTCCGCGGCGGGAGCTTCATGCGGGAGCTGGTTGGTGGAGTGTGGATAGTTCAGTGACGGTTTTGGGAACTCAGAATGCCGCTGGCGAAGTGGAAGTTCGTTGGCCTGGAGGGCGACTTCAGCGGCATCGAATCAAAGCCGGGACCCGCACTTTAATCCTGCCTCAAACCGGTGAACCGCCGGAGGCTTCTCCCCCATGATCGTAATATCGCGTCGATCAAATTTTGGGAGGGTTGCTGCCTGCACAACCCTGTTTTTTGTGTGGGTATCGGTGGTTCTAACGGCGGGGCCTTCCTCCTATAAAATTCAACCCCTAACAGGCCGCATGGATTCAGTCCCCGGCCTCACTCGACTGTCGGCCCGAGATCTAGGAATCTCTTTTACCAATCGGCTAGCCGATGCTCGTTCTATCACTAACCGGAATCTCCTTTCTGGCTCCGGCGTGGCCATTGGAGATGTCGACGGTGACGGCCTGCCAGATCTGTTCTTGGTCGGGCTCGACACTCCACCGGCCTTGTATCGGAATCTAGGTTCTTGGCGATTTACCGACATCTCGGAGACGGCCTTAGCAGGGACCAATTGGCGAAATCCTTTCTCTGGTTCTTTTGATCTGACTGGGACGACGATGGCGGACCTTGATGGGGACGGGGATTTAGATCTTTTAGTGAATGCACTAGGAGGAGGAACTCGATTTTTTGGTAATGATGGAGCGGGCCGGTTCACCGAGCAAACCGATGTGGCGGGCCTGAGATCGCAGACGGGGGCGATGTCGCTGACGCTCGCCGATATCGATGGGGACGGAGATCTGGATTTGTATGTGGCTCGGTTTCGGCCGGTGACAGTCTTAGACCAACCGAATACGAAGTATCAACTTCGTCAGACACCTGAAGGGCCAGTCATTGTGAGTGTGAATGGACGCCCAGCGACCGCCCCCGATTTGGTTCATCGATTTGAGTTGGGTCCTTCGGGCGACATCGTGGAGTTAGGCGAAGTGGATTCCCTTTTTCTTAATGAAGGGGCTGGCCATTTCACAGAGGTTCCTTGGACGAGCGGGGCGTTTCTTGATGAAGCTGGATTGACGTTAAAGACACCGCCACGAGATTGGGGATTGGCCGCACGTTTTCATGATCTCAATACCGATGGGCGACCTGATTTGTACGTTTGTAATGATCTGCAAACACCCGATCGGGTGTGGATAAATGAGACGGCTCGAGGAGGCCCCATTCGCTTCCGGGCACTTTCGCCTTTGGCACTGCGAACGAATCCAACTTTTTCAATGGGGGTTGAGTTTGCCGACTTCGATCGGAATGGATTCGTGGATATCTTTGTTGTGGATATGTTCAGTCGGAATCGGGCGTGGCGCCAGACCCAGATGGCGGGGGCCTCACCGACAGTGCGTCTTCCAGGGAATTTCTATGATCGAGCGCAAGTACAACGAAACAGTCTGCAGATGAACCGTGGCGATGGAACGTGGGCTGACACAGCATGGCAGGCAGGTGTGGCGGCAAGTGAATGGTCATGGGGCCCGCTCGCAGTAGATATCGATCTGGACGGATTCGAGGATATACTAGTGCCCAATGGGCAATGGCGAGATTTTCAAGATGCCGATGCTGGAGTCCGTCTAGCAAAGGCTCAACCAAAGGGGGGCAGTTCAACCGCTGCCCGAATCGCTGAGTTAGTTCGTACCCTTCCCAAATTGGCGACGCCCAATGTCGCTTTTCGTAATCGAGGGGATGCTACTTTCGAAGATGTGTCAGTTGCTTGGGGTTTCAACACAGGCAGCATTTCCCAAGGGGCCGCCCTAGCCGATTTGGACGGCGACGGTGATATCGATGTTGTGATGAATGATTTGATGGATGCTCCAGCAATCTATCGAAATAATGCGGTGGCAGGGCGGGTTAGTGTTCGGTTACGAGGGCGACGACCCAATACTCGAGGCATTGGAGCTCACCTTTCAATTCGAGCGGGTGAATTGCCTGTGCAGACCCAAGAAATGATCGCTGGGGGTCGTTATTTAAGTGGCGATGAAGCGGTTCGTACTTTTGCCACCGGAAAGGCCAAGACGGTTGATGTCGAAGTTCACTGGAGATCTGGGGTAGTGGACCGATTCCCAAATATTCCAGCAGACACCGCGGTGGAAATCACCGAAGGCGATACGGAAGCCCTGTCGAAACTGCCCTCTCCGAGAGTCGCCTATTTTGAATCGGTTTCGTCCCGATTAAATCATAAACACTTTGACGAATACTTTGATGACTTCAGTAGGCAGCCTCTCCTTCCTGAACGGTTATCTCAACTCGGGCCTGGTGTCACTTGGACGGATCTCAACGGCGATGATCGCTCTGATTTAGTAATCGGTGCTGGGCGAGGTGGTAAATTATCCGTCTACCTCAACCGTGGAGATGGTAACTTTGATCTTCAAGATCGGCCTCCGTTTCAAAAGCCGACTGGCCGGGACCTAACTACTTTGCTGCCCCTCAGCGGCGCGATTATCGCTGGGGTTTCTAACTACGAAGATGGACTGACTAATGGAGGTGCACTGCGGTTGTATGATCCGGCAAGTGGTCGGAGTGGAGAAATGCTAATAGGGTTGCCTTTTAGCACAGGTCCACTAGCCGCCGCCGACGTCGATGGTGATGGCCTATTGGAAGTTTTCGTCGGTGGTCGGGTCCGGTCCGGACAGTATCCTGAGCCAGTGCAGTCTTTGTTGCTGCGCAACGAGGGCGGTCGCTTCATTCCAATAACCCGCTGGGAGGGGCTTGGTTTGATTAGCAGCGCTTGCTTTACCGACCTCGACGCCGATGGGTGCCCTGATTTAGTGGTGGTAGGTGAATGGGGGAAGCCTCACTTTTTTCATAATCAAGCGGGGCAACTCCTTGCTTGGAAGCCTTCATTTAAATCTTTCTCGGGCGGAGGATTGTACGGAGCCTGGAATTCCATAACTGCGGGAGACTTTGATGAAGACGGTCGAATGGATCTTGTGCTTGGAAATAGCGGAAATAATCGGCGTCATACGGCCTCATCTCAGGCTCCCCGACGTCTTTGGTATGGCGAGTTAGGGTCAGGCAATGGCAATGACCTTGTTGAAACTTGGTTCGACCCTAGTGGAAAGAAGGACCGAGCCGAGCGGGACTATTTGATGTTGGGAATGCTGTATCCCAGCTTGCGCGATCGGGCGTCGAGTTATTCGGCTTATTCGACAGCTACCTTTCAAGACCTTTGGGCTGGCACGATGGAGACGGCGGCGAAACTAGAAATCAATACCTTTGAATCGGTGGTGCTGTTGAACCGAGGAGCCGGCTTTGAAGTGCGAATTCTTCCGGCCGCGATGAATCAATCGCCCGCGTTTGGGCTGTGTGTGGCCGACTACGATGGGGACGGACATGAGGATGTTTTTGTCGCCCAAAATAGTTCAACTGCACAACCGTTTGGAGAGCGGACGGATGCTGGGCGGGGGATCTGGTTGCGTGGAGATGGACGAGGCAGTTTCACTGCGGATCTAAACTCAGGCGTTAGCGTGTCTGGCGATGGGCGTGGCGCTGCCGTAGCGGATTACGATGCCGACGGGCGGATTGATCTGGTGGTGACTCAGAACGGCGCTGATACCACGCTTTGGAGGAATGTCACCGCGAAGCCTGGGGTGCGCATCCGATTAAAGGGGGCTCTAGGAAATCCATCCGCGATTGGGGCATCGATGCGGTTAGTTTATTCAGCAAAGGCAGGGCCTTGGCGTGAAATCCATTTAGGGTCAGGCTATTGGTCTTGTGATGATCCGATTGCAGTTTTAGGAAAATCAGGAGAACCAACGGGGGTAGAAGTTCGCTGGCCTGGGGGGCGTGTCTCCACACAACCGATCAAACTGGGTCAAAGCGAGGTTCAGATTTCGATTTCGTCACTGTGAGTCAAGTTTGGGAATCGGCTCCGCCTGAAGCCGCTGGGGAAGCCCTAGAACACGCAATTCTAATGTCAGAGTAGCTTGGGCTGAGACCTGCCCCACGAGCCGAATTGTGACCGGTTGTCCTCGGGGCGGAAGAAGAAGGGTCTCAACGGAAATTCGCCCAGTTTCGCGTCCAGTCGCATCAATCAGAATAGCCTCTTTTCCGCCGGAAAATTTCAAACGACCTTTGCTAGGTAAAGGCAGGGCGTCTGCTGGAAGAAGTGGATGGCCGTCGATCTCAAGCTGAATGGCGATCTGTGGAGTCGTAGCTGTTGAATGAATCATCCATTGGACTGGTTGAACTGGGGCCAAGTGTGTGAAGCCTCCAGGCAATAAAGCTTCAGTCCCGTTGGTCAGGGTAAGCCGAGCAAAGGAGGCCTCCTGAAGATTCCAAGTTCCCTCGCCAGCAGAACTCAGGTGAAATTCGCGTTGGTTGTCTCGAAGAAGAGTCCGGACTTCTGAGGGGAAGGCACCAGCTCTACGGGCCGTTTCCCATAGCCCAATTCGAGCTAAGATTGCTGCGGTAGATCCGAACTGACGGGCGGTGTTAGCAGAGTCGGGATCGGCAGCTAATTGGGTTGTGCTGGAGAGGCTAGTGGCGAGGGCAAATCCCGCATCGAATCCTGCGGCGCGGGCTAATAACCATTCGGCATCTTCGATACCTGTATCGGGGCCAAGGGCAAACCAGCCCAACATATGGGGCATGAAGTTGCGCTCAAATAGCACCTGATTCTTAAATCGGTAAAGCGTCTGACTTTCGCGGAAACCGGCATACCAAGGCTCACCTCAGTTCATACGGGTATTGGTGTGCCAGTTAAAATGCCCAGGATTGCTGGCGTCGTTGATGAGTGTCCCACGTAACTCCGGATCCAATGCTCGCTCCCATGCTTCAGTAAACAGGGTTCGCCCGTATTGCCCATGCCCAGAGGCCCAGTTGCCTTCTAATCCATCGAAGGATAATTGCCGGGCTCCTGTTCGATTACAAAAATCAGCAATTTTACGAGCGATCTCGATGGAAAGCCGTGCATCAGCGTGGAAGGCTTTGTACGGATGATCCAAGAGACGATCGACAGTGGTTTCAACGGAATGTGCCGCCGCACGGGTTCCCCAAGCGCCTCGCTGGCATTGAAGTAACCGCCAAGGTGCTGCGGTCGTCAGTGTGGAAAATCGAATCAGCTCTTCTCCGATTCGCACGGTGTTTAAGGCTGATCCCTTCGAGAAAAAGTAAGGATCGGAAAGGGAAATTTCGGTTGTATCCGAACCAATGTCGCCGCTCAGTTCGGTTGAGCCAATCACCGCTAGACCAGCGTCGGGGACTGGGGTCACGTAGGGATCAGTGGGAGTGATAAAGTTAGAAAGAGTATGAAAGCCGATGCTTATCCCCGCACTTCGCGCTTTCTCGACGCAGATTCGAAATCCAGTCCAGCCATTCGGAAATAAAGGGGGTTTGAGTTGGAAATGCCCCCAAGTAGCGAAGGGCGAACTATGGTAAAGGTACTTCAGCCCAGCGCGTCGGGTCATTTCAATGGCACGATCTACGTTGGCTTCGCTGAAGTCCATAATGAGATAAGAGGCCGTAGCTCCTCGGGCTTCTTTTCCCCAAACGCCATCGATCAACGGATGCGGTAATCCTTCAGAAAGTTCAATGGCTCCGATGGTTTTAAGAGCCAGCGATTCGGGTCCAGCAAAGAGGGCTATCCCTCTACCCATAACTCCAGCATCTAAATAGGCGGGCGCAATATATCGATCATGGCCCCAGTTTGAAATTACCCGTGAACGAGATCGATCACGGGTAAACGCTTGGAGAACACTACCAAAGGAAGTTGGGCGTGCTGTGTCGCCTCGGAATCCTTGACCCTTCTTTAGTGCCTCAGGTAAGTGAGGATACCAACCGATATCGTCAGCGCTAAATTCCTCCTCAATGTCGTTCTCCCGTAACGGATAGCCTCCCAGTGTTTTGACATTCAAGGCTTGGATCCCAATGGCGTCTTGGCGGTCTCGGACCACCCCGACAATCTCGCCAATTGTCTCCCCGATGACCGTAGGATAGGGCCCCCATAAGACGAGTTCGATCCCGAGAGGTAATCCAGTAGTTGATCGGACTTTTATAACCTTGAGTGCGAGATGTGTCCCACCGCTGGTAATGGCAATCTAGGCTTCGGCCGATGCCGTCGTGAAGCTCAATGTTAATCGAGAGGTCGACGGATTCCATAGGGCTCGATCTGGCCGATGCCAACGGCCGTCGATCCGGCACTGTAACAGCGGCGATGGTTGGCCGACGGCGATTAACTGACGGCCCGATCCCTCTCGTACAATTTTAGAAAGCGATCCGCTGGCGTCGATCTCGAAGGTTGCGGTATCGGTGCGGAGTTGTACCTGACCTAAGAGAAGCCGAGGAAGGAAGAGACCAATGAAGAGGAATACAAACTCGGTGCATTCACAAGTTGTCGGTGAATGAGCTGAACTACCAGCGGCAAAGAGCTCATAAAGCAGGGCGTGCTTAAAGAACTAGTATTGCAAGGGCGACGGATGGGATCTGAGGAAGTGGAGTGGTTACGGAGATGGATTGAGGAGCAT
>SIAZ01000030.1 GCA_009695405.1 Pedosphaera sp.
GGGTCATGTGAAACCTTATACACAAGAGTCACTTATAACTATTTTGTAGCGCTTAACCGAGGAAAACGGAGGGAGTGCAATTTTTGAAAACCTTCCGGTACCCGCTCTCCCGAAAATTCTTTCGCCATTCCGCTTAGGCGAGGATTTGGGTTAGAGCTGTCAACTTGACCGAGTCGGTCTATCTGGGTGGTAATGACTAAATGTTTGCCAATCATCACCGATGCGCAGTTGTTCGACCGTTAATTTGCGTGGGCTAAACCGATTTAGCCTGATTCAAACTGATCTGAATGGATAAAGCAGGTAATGCTTGAGTACCCTATAGAATAGGGCATTTTTAAACTTCAACAGTGAATCAATTCGGTCAAGAAGTGCCACTTTAGAAAGAGCAGGAGACATCCGAATGAAAGCGTGGTTGAATAGTGAAACGGCTCGATATCCTTTGGCGGTGCTTTGCGGGATTGCTTGGGCATTCGCTTTCCCTCTCCCCGGTTGGTCTGGCTTGGCTTGGCTTGTGCCAGCACTTCTTTGGGTAGGCACTTTTGGTTTGAGTCGCATCGAGGGGTTCCGCTTTGGCTACCTAGTTGGACTGATCCATTTTCTCATTCTACTCCGTTGGATGAGGCACATGCCGATCTCAATGGGTGCCTATGCGGCTTGGGTGGCTCTCAGTGCTTATTGCGCCCTTTTTCCGGCCGTTTGGGTTTGGGCTAGCCTCGGACTTTTCAAGTCTACGTCTAACTCAGATTCAGGTTCGGGTTGGCTTGGGGTGGCCAGCGATTATGCTCATCGGTCTTGGTTAGAAAGAGCGGGATTGCTCGTGGCACTCTCTGCGACCTGGGTTGCTCTAGAGTGGGGAAGGTCTCGATTCCTGACTGGATTTCCGTGGTCGCATCTTGGTTCATCTCAATGGCAGCAATTGCCCTTGATTCAGATTGCTTCAATTACGGGGGTATACGGCATTTCATTCTTAGTCTGTTGGTGTGGCCTGTCTATTGCTGGGGCCTTGTTGACCCTCGGATTCCGGCCGGAATCTCGTTGGAGCTGGACTGCAGAAACTCGGCTTCCATTAGCCATTACTTTAATGGTGATGGGGTGGGGTTTCTGGGAGGTTATGGGTTATCGACGTCTTGAATCCCGCGTTGGAGCGCGAACCGTGAAGCTTGCCTTGGTGCAACCCTCCGTGGCCCAGACATTGTTGTGGGATCCGGCTGAAGAGGAGTCTGTTTTTGCGAAGATTGAGTCGTTATCCCGTGATGCACTGGCATTAAAGCCGGATGTTTTGGTTTGGCCGGAAGGGAATTTTGGATTGGGACAGACGAATTTTATGCGGATGAAAACCCTTCTGGCTGGGACGAAAGTGGATTGGGTGTTTTGTTCGGATGATATTGAAGAAAGGTCGACTGGGTTCGCTCGTTTCAATGCGGCCTTTCATTACACAGCGGAGGGGCAATTAGAGCCCGCCTATCGTAAACAGAGGTTGGTTGCTTTTGGTGAGTATGTGCCCTTGGCTCGTTGGTTCCCCTTTTTGAAGTGGCTCACCCCCATTGGAGAGGGATTTCAGCCAGGAAATCGGCCGGGCTTTTTTCGACTGGCAGGTGGAAGCGTCGCGGCACCAGTGATTTGTTTTGAGGATGTCTTTCCCCACGGCATTGTGGGGCATGTGACCTCGGAAACTGATTTTCTGTTAGGATTAGCGAATGACGGTTGGTTTTTGGAAAGTGCCGCTCAATGGCAGCATAGCGCCAACGCTGTTTTTCGGGCGGTTGAAAACGGCGTGGGACTGGTGCGAACCTGCAACAATGGAGTGACTGGATGGTGGGATGCACGAGGGACACGCCGCTCAACCTTGGTTGATGCTGAGGGGGGTGTGTACAGCCTAGGGATTTTAATGATTGAGGTACCCGTGGGGTTGCCTTGGGTCGAGACACCGTATCATCGGTATGGAGATGTGTTTGCTGGCCTCTGTACCGCCTTGGCTGGATGGCGGCTGATCCGGGCTAATTGGCGGCTCTAGTTCCGAATTAGTGGAGAGATTAGATTTCCTCGAGTCGGCCCGAGGCGTCGCCAAAGCTCTTGGGCCGGACCTGCATCGTTTCCATCATTGAAAGATAAAGACGGCAGATTTGTCGGTCTGATTTTCCGGTGTAATCGAGAACACGTCCCCCGGAGATGCGACCACCTGCGCCTCCTAAGAGGACAACCGGGAGTTGTGAGGCATCGTGGTTGCCATTCATCATTGAGGAGCAGTAGAGGAGCATTGAGTTATCCAGAAGAGTCCGATTACCCTCTTGGATAGCGTCTAGTTTGCGAGCGATATAGGCGAGCTGTTCGATAAAGAATTGGTTGACCTTCAACCAATCCGCGGTGTCGCTATGGGAGAGCAGATGGTGAATCATATAGTCGACGCCGAGATGAGGGAATCGGAGGGAGCTATGATCATTATTGAGCTTGAGCGTGGTGATTCGAGTGGTGTCAGTCTGGAAACCTAGCACCAAAATATCACACATTAGCCGCATGTGATCGGCGATATTCTGAGGAATACCATCAGCAGGTCGGGCCATATTGGGTTTATCGAGGACAGGTCTCCAGCCCTGTAGTTCCCCTTTTTTTCCAGCGTTTTCGATACGTTGTTCGACATCGCGAACTGAGTTCAAGTATTCGTCGAGTTTATGGCGGTCGAGCGTACTGACCCGACGCCGGAGTTGGTTTGCATCGGAGAGGACGGCGTCGAGGACACTGCGGTCGCCTTGACTCACTGAGTCTTTAAAAAGGCGATCGAAAGCCAGTGCGGGATAAAGTTCGAGCGGGGTAGGGGTAGTTGGAGAGCTCCAGGAGATGTGGGAGCTATAGAGCATAGAGTAGTTCTTATGCACCGACGGGTTTGATTTTTCGCATCCGAGCACCAAGCTGGGGACTTTGGTTGAGTTACCGTATTTCTGAGCAAGAAGTTGGTCGAGGCTTGTACCCGAACGGATTTCCCCACCGGAAGCCAGAGGAGCGCCGGAGAGCAAGTTGCCCGTCTGCGAACTGTGGATATTACCCTTAAGCGCTTCGGCATTATAGAGTCCTCGGACGAATACCATTTTTTCGCGTAGACTATGAAGAGGTTGAAGGACCTTACCCAGTTCCATGTTATGGCCTTGACCGCGAGCCCACCATTCCTTGGAGTGAAATCCATTGCCGGAGAAAAGCACAGCCAGACGAACTGGGGCTTCGCTCGCCGGTCGAGTCCCTGAGGGAGGGCTATCGCCCCAGACAGTGACCGATTCCATCCACGGCAGAGCCATAGTGACGCCGGCGCCCCGCAGAAAAGTTCGACGAGAAAAGTGATGAGAAGGCATAAGATTTAGACGAGATTGAGGGGGTAAAAGTGTTAAAAATTATCAAAAAAAGGTCAGGGAGTTGGTGCAGAATCACCCGAGGCCATTTCGAGTCCGCGGATTTCGCGGAATTGGCGACTGCGAACAATGCCTTCGATGAGTGATCCGATTCGGTATTGGTTTGTTTTTAGAGTAGAGGCAAGATCTTCAATGAGTGGAGCATCGGAGAGTTGAATACTGCGACCGAGGGCGTACCCGAGTAGTTTGCGGGAGACCTGTTTAAGAAAGGCGTCTCGACGTTTACCGAGGAGATAAGAGCGGAGACCGGTGAGGCCCTCGAACTGGGAACCATCCAACACCGTTGCTTTGGTATCGATGGGACGACCGCCCAAATCGCGATCACGCAAACGGCCGATGGCATCGAAAGCTTCGAGAGAATAGCCATAGGGATCAATTCGCCGATGGCAACCCGCGCAACGCGGATCGGAGGTGTGTTTTTCGGTGAGTTGGCGGACAGAGAGAGTTTCCGTGGCTTCATCTTCTGGAAGACGTGGGACATCTTTAGGTGGACGCGGTAATCTTTCACCCAGCAGAACTTCGCTGAGCCAATTGCCACGAAGGATGGGGCTGGTGCGAGAGGCCCCCGACTGTTTAGCCAGAGTCGTTGCTTGGCCGAGAATACCCCCGCGAGAATAGGCTTTTACGCCGTCCACACGACGCCATTCGGGACCTTTCACCCCTAGAATTCCATAATGTCGAGCGAGGTCTTCATTAAGAAACGTATGATCTGCATCCAAAATTTCCAAGACCGACCCATCCCGCTGAAAGAGGTCGGTAAAAAACTGGAGAGTCTCCTCGTACATAGCGCCTCGAAGGCCGTTAAAACTAGGAAAGTGCCGTTCACTTTTTTCGTTCAAACCATCGAATTCATAGACATGGAGCCAAGCGGCAGCGAATTCGGAGGCAAGTCCACGACTGCGTGACGTTTTGAGTAAACGCCGAGCCTGGAAGGCCAAGACATCAGGTGAGTGCAGTGTACCATTGGCAGCAGCCTCTTGGAGGCGACTATCCGGTCCAGTCGTCCCAATAAAATAACCTAAGCGTGTGGCAAGTTCCCAGTCATTGACCGGCTTCGCGCTTTTTCCGGGAGGAGCGATTTCGGTACGGTAAAGAAATGCAGGTGAGACAAGAACCCGAGCAATGAGGAGGCGTATTGCGTCGTCGTGAGGGAGTTCTTCGGAGCGAAGTCGATTATAGAGAGAGGAGAGATCTGTCGATTCCTTGGGGAGAAGAGGGCGGCGGAAGGCGCGTTGAGCGAAGCCTAGGACAGACTGAATATGGCTTGGTTGCGAGTTGGTTAGTTCTTTTTTGAACTCAGCGGCCCGTTGTTGGATGGGGATTCGGAGCGGTTCGAAAGCACTAGGATCGGCATCTTGGGTGGCGAACTGATAGAGTTGTTCAAAGGCATCCACTAATTTCAGTGGAGCCAAACTAATTGCATTTAGATCAGCCCAATGACGGTCTAATTGAGCGGCTTCCGTCTCATCTAGCATGAGCTGGCGGAAGTGAGTATCCTCGCGGAAATAGAGAGTGAGCGTCACTACTTCGTCGACCGGCACAATTTTGGTATAGCACAGAGCCGCTGGAAAAAGAGTACGGAAAGCATCGAAAGCTTTTTCGAATCGAGGCCGAGACAATCCGGTATTACGAACGAGAATAGGAGACTCAGAAACAAAGGGGCGTTCGCCATCAGACCAGGTGCTTTTGCGTCCCTGTTCTCGCGGGGCACCGGAGGCGATAGAAAGGTTTAATGGAGGCGACGAGAGAGCCTGCATCTGAACACTGCCATGGAGTCCGGCTTCAGGGTGGAGGCTGGCAGTGGCGACGAACTCATAGCCAGCCGCGAGATCAGCGGGCAGGTGAATTTCGAGGATTGAAGGCGATTGAACAACCAGAGTTGAAGCGGCAGCGGTGGGGCCCTTGGGACGAGAGCCAAACAAGGCAGGATCGAGTCCGATTGAGGTGGAATCTTTTGCCACCTTTCTGAAGGTTTTAAAGACTCCAGACTTTGAATAGAGTGATGTTGAAGTGGAGGAATGACGAACAGCGGAGGTAATCAATCCTCGGAGGAGTG
This sequence comes from Pedosphaera sp., assembly GCA_009695405.1. Lineage (GTDB taxonomy): Bacteria > Verrucomicrobiota > Verrucomicrobiia > Limisphaerales > UBA9464 > SXXZ01. The sequence goes on from SIAZ01000030.1 coordinate 5,455, forward strand.
GACCATCGAGCGAGGTCAATTGGCGATGCAGGGCAAAGTCTGGCGAGTTAGTGGAGAGTGATTGGGTGCCGCGGGTCAGTGTGTCTTGCAGGCGGATTGCGAGGTGTTGGCGCTCGGGAGCGGAGGAAGAGGATTGCCATAGAGCCAAGAGAGACCCAGAGGGAATGATATGTCCAGAGGCCGCACCGAAATCCGGTTCGCTATGGAAGTGCCAGATTCCAAAATTACCCTGTCGATCAGCGTGAGGATTTCCGGCAAGGATATTGGAGGAGACATCTCCTGCGAGATCCCAAAGGCGTGCCCCATCGATTATTCGCAGATCTAAGCTGGTGAGATCACAGGAGTGATTACCCTCCCGCGGACTAACCACAAGAGCGATGACATCGCCGGTGTGAATAGCCAAAGATTCCGATAGATTAAAAGGAACCAAAGAGACTCCTTGAGCGTAACCGGCGGCGAGTTTTTGGCGAGTTTTGCCGCGTCGAAGTTCGAGTGACCAAGCGACACCATTTCCGCATTCGGGATGAGCGTGTTGGACAGCGCCAGAGAGGCGTATCGAACTGGTAACAGGACTGCGCCAAGAGACGACGACACGTCGCGAAGGGGAGGGGTGAACGGCGATACTCTTGGGCTTCATATTACCCGGAATACGGACCGCATTTGTGGAACTATTGGCGAGAACACTCAGGGCATCGGCACCGGTCCACCCTTGAATAAAGTCGTAGTTCTGGGTGCTTTCCAGTTTTGAGGTGAAGTGCCCTTCGATAGAGACCTCACCAGCACCGAGGCCGAGAGTCTCGAACCAAGCTTGAAGAATGAGGGGATCGACGGCGTGTGTTTTGGCTAATGCGTTTAGAGTGGTTGATTTGGAGGCTGGATTTGACGAAGCCTGAGCGGCAGCGGCGAGGCATTGGGTCGTTTGTGCGAACAGATTTTGGCGTTGTTTAGCTAGGACCTCGCTGACCGTATGAATCGAGCGCAGCGGAAGGTCTGGCCGTCCGGCCGCCACCAAGCGTGGATTTTCCCAAACGGCCACATCTCCAGTGGAACCATCGCCCGCATCCGAGGTGACCAGATAGAAAGAGAGTTCCTTGGCGTCCTTGACGGCGGGCAGTTTAAGGCGCACTTCCCTCGCTTCAGCGAGAGGAGAAACCGGTACTTGCCACGACTTTGGGCCATCACGTTTGCCGATGTGACCAATGCTGGTAAAGCGCCAGAGAGTGCGCTGCCAAGCGGCAATATCGGCCGCGAGAGCCGAACCATCGCCGGACTTTGCATTTTTCCAACGGGCACGAATTGGATCAAGGACAGGAGAAGAAGTTGAGTCGTTTAAATTGGACCAGAGAAGTCTCAAGTACTTAGGATTCAGTCCCTGTTGTTGGGCTGTTAAAGTTAGAGTATTGCTCGAGACAGTGTTGAAATTTCCTGTGACAGAACGCAGACCGAGAGTGGATTCGAGATAACGCGGCAAGGGCAGGATACCGCCATCGCGAGTATCGAACTGAATTCCCTGCAGATTGACGGCAGAGCCACCACCCGTTTCGGTGTAGCGACCATAGAGCGCGCGAATAGCTGTCAAAGATTCCTCAGTCCAATCGCGTGGTGAGGTGCTCGAGGAGAAGCGGATTCCTTCAGGTAACAAGACTGCATGAGCCGCCATCTCCTTAGCAGCGTCGAGATATTTGGTCACCAGTGAGGGGGACATGACTAAGGAGTTGCCCACATTCATGAAGCCCTCGCCCGAGGCGGAGTCAGAGGGAAACTCCTTGGCGGGATTGAGGGTAGGAATTCCGGTGAGTTCGCGAAGCGTTCCGGTGTACTCGACATTGGTAAGGCGGCGAAGGGTAACTGGGCCTGGATCACCGGCTTGTTCACGAGCGACCTCGTTGAGGAGGTTAGCGATCCAAGAGAGAAGTCGTTCTAGATCAGCGGGAGCGAGGCGAGGTTTGTCTTTTGGGGGCATTTCGCCCAGAGAGATTTGTTCTACGATTTCCTGCCAGATTTTGGTTTGTTTACGGATCAGACTTGGAGTGGTGAATTGTTCGAGATCGAGGTCCCCCTTTTGTTTTGCGGTTGAATGGCATTCAAGACAATGGGTACGCAGCAGGGGAAGAATATCGCTGACAAAATCCGCCCCAAAGCAGCGAAGCGAAAGGCAAACGAGGATCAGCGTAGAGAACCACGATTGAAGGGGTAATGAGCATCGAGAGCGCATTGTAAAGAGGAGGCGAGAGTAGGGCTAAAATTGGAGGTAGGGATCAGAGACGAATAAAGACCTTATTGCGATAGAGGTACAAGCAGATCCACCAAAAAAGAAACAAGACAGCAGCCCCTTCGATCATTGGAGCGTAGACGCTTCCTATCCGAGTCCAGATATCGGGACCGAGATGGGTTTTGAAATTTTGTTTAAAGAAGCCATCCCAAAGGTGAACGGTCGTGTAGACAAAAATAGAATTCATTCCGACGATTTGGAGTGGAAAAGACCAACGACGGAGATTGAGCACATCGATAACAGCATGAAAACCGGCGAGGAAAAGGCAGCACCAACCGCCGCTAAAGAGAACCCAAGACGGAGTCCAAATTCGTTTAACCACCGGAGCGATACCGGTTGAATCCAGTATCCAACCGACTGCCAGTCCGGCGAATCCGGCGAGGGCGAGCATTTGGAGTTTGCGTGATGAAGGAAAATTCTCACGACGAAGCCATCCACCGGCGAGGAGACCGCAGATCATCGTAGCCAGAGTGGGGATGAAGCTCAGAGTGAGATAGCCTCCGCCATTGTAGGTAAACTCTTTGGCACGAGGGAACAGGTTGAGGAACCACACATCAAAATGGTGGGCAGGATTGGCATTTTTGTTCCAGTGTGCAGCAAATCCCGAAAGACCGTGCTCCTTCATCCAATCGGCAGAGACGCCGACCGACTCGGGATTAAAACTTGGAGGCGGCAGAGGTGTGAGAGCAAACCAAGCCCAGTAACCGAGTAAGAGTGCGGTGAGAGCGAGAAACTGGGTACGAACCGAGCGCCAAGCGAGCAACCACAAGAAGACATAGCCGAGACCGATTTGAGAAAGTGTATCTTCGAAAGTAAAGCGAGTCTGGGCGGAATGAGTCGATCTGAGGAAAACTCCGAGAGCCACCAGAGCGAGGGCGCGCCAGAGGGTGTGAAAGAACATTCCGGGGCCTGAATCGCCTTGGCTGCGACGACGAGCGATAGACCACGGTAAGGCCACTCCAACAAGAAAAGAGAAGGAGGGTTGGATAAGGTCATGCAGAGTGCAGCCTTGCCAGTCCACGTGGTCTTGATGGTGGGCTAGAAAGCTCCAAAAACGACTCCCTTGAAGGGCATTTGAGATCTCACCAAAGTGGAGCATTTCGCCGGCCATCAGGAGCATGACCAATCCGCGATACGCATCCATGGAACCGAGGCGCTGAGGTTTAGAAGAGGATTTTAAGTCTTCCTTGGACTGGGACATTAAGTGTGTTGTCTCAAGCCTTGGGTGCGAGCGCAATTCCTATGGCAAAATTTGATTAGGGTCGTTCGCTGGGTTGGCGGGAAGAAATTTCAGGTTAGCGTGTTTCGAGGACGACCCGATAAAAGTGTTGAGGTTGATCCACACTGGGTTGGGATACCTCACTGAGTTCGCCGTTGCCGATAATCTTTTTAAGTAAAACCCAAGGGCCCAGCGGTGAATCTGCTCCTTGAACCTCGTAGTTAGCTTGGTTCATTGAATTCCACTGAATCAGCAGGGAAGTGCCGTTCAAAACTGCAGTTAGGATCGGAGCCGGTCGTGGCGATGTTTGATTTTCAGTACCTGGCGTTGGGGCAGACCAGGCATGCTCAAAGGATTGACCCTCAGGTTGGGCGCTCCAAGTCCGGTCAGGGATAGGTTGACCGTAATTGAGCGTGTCGATGATTCCTGATCCGGTAGTGGTTGGACGTGCTAGGGAGATCCAGCCATTGGTAGTGGTGGGCTTAATGGAGGCATGCCATTCTGAGGAGGTGCCCTGCCGAGGGTCCGCATCCAAGACGATAAGCCGTCGTTCGCCGGGTTGAAGACTTGCTGTGAGAGGAAAAGTCCAGAAGAGAGAGGCACCCGAGGCGTTTAGTGTCCAATTGGCTAAGGAGACCGCCGTGCTTCCAGTATTGATGACTTCGACCCAAGCTTCGGCATCTCCGGCGGTATCGCGAAACGCCCCTGGGCTTGTTTGGAGTTCATTGAGAAAGACGGGGGGAAATTCAGAGAGTGACACTGTCCCTGGTGTGATCTGCCCTGGGCTTAAGCCGACTTGCGAGGTTCCGTCCAGACTGAGGGTGGCACCAAAGACAATATCCGAACTTGTGAGACTGGTTTGGTGAACTTGAACAGCGAGCAGATTGGTTCCGATACGAAGTAGGTTAGCGGGTAAAGAAATCGGTCCGACAGTGGTCGCATCGCCGATTGAGACAGAGCTTGGGGTAGTAGGTTGTACTACTGTCCCTGCGGCTATATTGAAGCGGGTCAATTCGGTTCCATTAAGATGAAACACAGCGCCGTCATCGATGACGTGAGTGAGCGACAAGGTTCCCGCTCCGGGTAATTGGTTTAGAACGAACTGGGTGCGGAAGTAGTAGGTCCATTGACCGAGAGTTAGAGGGGTATTTTTTGCGGCAGGTAGATCGGCAGTTTCCACGTAGAAAAGACCGGTCCCCGTTTTCCAATCCGTATCATTTAAATTATTTTCTAACCAAAATGAGGAAGGAGAGCCGGCTTCAAAATAACGCCAACTGTTGGTCATAGAGATCAGCGAGCGCGGCCCCGTCCAAGGGATTGATAATGTCCAATTGCCGACACGCGAAGTATCAGCCAAAGGATCAATCAGCTGTAAAGCTGTCCCGCCGGCAAGGGATTGATCTGGCCAGGGTGCTGAGGACGAAAAGTGAATACGACCCAATAAGGCTCCATTAGAAGCGCGCAACTGAAGATCATCACCCTCGAGGCCGAGGTTGCCTGTCCAAGGTCCGACAGCCGTAATATTGGATCCATAGACAGCAGCGAAGACATCAGGTTGAGCAACGACACAGAGTGTTTGGCGAGGTTGAATCAGTGAATTAGTGGGGAAAGTGAAGCTCAACGAACGCCCAGAAAGCTGGCAGCCTGAAATATCCCATGCGGTCACTGCTGACGCGTTCAGCAACTCAATATAAGCGGATTGGATCTTGGTTGGGCGGTTCATTATTTCTGAGAAAACTACTCGGAATCGAGGTTGAACAGTGACCGTGAGTGAAGTGATCGCTGAAGCCGAAGGAAAGGCATCGTCGCTGACCCGAACCTGAAGCGTTTGCAGGGAGCCCCCAGAGTCAGTGGGCAAGGTCCAGCGCAAGAGGCCGGTCGACGGATCGATGACTGCACCTGTGGGAACGGGTGCGACCAGTGAGAAAGTCAGATTTTGGGGAGGAAGATCGGTGTCCGTGGCCTTGACCCTTAGTTCGATGAGTTCGCCTTCCGTCCGAAATTGGGCAGGGAGCGCGGTGAGAATGGGAGGTTGGTTGTCTTCTTCGACAAGAATTGAAAAACGAGTGCGAGCCGATTGGGCGAGTAAGGAAAGCTCAGTGGCTTCGACAAGGATGGTATAGGAGTTAGGACCCTGAGCTTCGGACGGGGTCCATTGAAGAACGCCGGTAAGTGGATCTAGAGAGAGACCCTCGGGCGGCGTCGATAGCAAAGAGTAACGGACAGGGCTTCCCTCGGGGTCAGTGGCAGACAAAGTGAGAAGCAGGGGGGCCACTTCGCGTACAATTTGTGGGCCGGGTTGAGCGAAGATGGGAACATTATCGATCTCATCGACACGGATTTGCAACAGACGCGTGATCGACGCGGGCGGTGTCCCATCGTCGGTGACAGTCACTGCGACAGTGTACAAAGCGTTGCCCTGAGATTCCGATGGAACCCAATTTAAGAGGCCGGTATCGAGAGAGATGGACAGGCCTAAAGGGGCCGTTGTCTCGAGAGAATAGCGAAGCTTTTGTGAAGGGCGATCCGCGTCTGTGGCAGTGAGTTGAACACTGAGCAAGGCCCCTTCGCCGATAGAAACCGTGGAGGGAATATCGAGGTTGGGTGATTGATTCGACTCAATCACCTCAACCTGAAGCAAGAGAGTTGCGGAGCGGTTGGGAGATCCCGAATCGGTGACTCGCGCTGAGAATCGGTAAGTAGCAGGCCCTTGCAGTTCGTTTGGAGTCCAAGAGAGTTCACCGGTGGTAGGGTTGATTTCAAGACCGAAAGGAGCCTCTGTACCTAGACTAAAACGGAGCGATTGACTCGGATCGGGGTCAGAGGCTTGGAGCAGTAAAGTCCAGCGGACAGACTCAGCAATCCTTTGAGACGGGACAACGGTGAAGTGCGGAGGAATATTTCCACCGACAATCGTGTTGGCGGAACCCGGTGTCGGAACATCCTGCGGAATCCAGTCACCTTCAGGGCCATCTGGAGAGCGACCCGTGGTGAGGTTGTTGGCTTGTACTCCAAAGGTCACTGCATCGACAAGAGAGCCATCAGGAGCGTAGAGAGCGATCTGTTCGCCAGATCGTGAGAGATTAAAGGAGGCATGAAACCATCCATTTGAGGCCTGATTTTGTTGAGGTTCGGCATCGGCCCAAACCAGTAAAAAGCCCAAAGGAGGAATGATCGTTCCTGGGCGGAGAATAGAAGCGCTGCGATTAGTGAGAGAATCGGTTAGAAAATAACCGGAGAGATCCGCAGGAGTGGTGGCGGCATTATGCAGTTCAATCCAGTCCTCAAAATCGCCATCAGCAGGGTCGGCGAGGGTAGAGGTGTTTTGGGCCATAAACTCATTAATCACTACTTTGATCGATGGGACGGCGGGATTATTGGAAGCACCGGGGGTAGCGAAATAAAGGGGACGCCGCGAAAAAGGATCGCCATCTGGGATCGAACCAAAGCCACGACCTGGTGGAAGATTTTCGTACTCCAACGAGTCTAAAATAGCGGGGCTTTCAGGGGAACCTTGAAGTCGTGCGAGCACTACTTTACCTGAAGTGGGCGAGAGCCGGAAGTTGGCATGCAGTTCATTGGCCTGAGTTTCCGAGGGCTCATTATCCAGCCAAATCCGCAAGAATCCGGCGGCAGGAATCGAGGTTCCGGGCGGAATAGCCCATCGGACTGCATTGGTGAAAGAGTCTGAAAGCCAGAGACCATCGAGAGAGGTTGGATTCGAAGCCGGGTTATGGAGTTCGATGAAAGGGTCGGCATCCCCTGCGGAATCGGTGACGCCGAGTGGTGGAACTGGAAAAACTTCATTGATCCAAGCAGTTGGGAAGGGGGCTAAAGAGGCTCGAACCGCGTTGATAGTACCCGGAGTGGACCGATTTGGGGCATTGGTAGCGGTTGTTGCCCAGTTCGCTGGGCGACGGGTATCGAGTGTTGGGTCAATGAGTTGAAGAGAGGGGCCGAATCCATCGGCTTCGATGGGCCAAGGCGTGTGATCGGAGTAGCGCACCTCACTGAAACGGGAGAGAGAATCAGGGGCCGAGAGTTGGAGATATTCTCCCTTATTATCGAGGCCACCATTGAAAGTATCGAAGAGAGGAATCACCGCCCCGAAGTGTGCAGCGAAGGCAGCACGGTCAGAGGCAAGAACCCAGTAAGCACCTGGAGGAATGAGGGCTACGGCAGGAAAAGTGTAGCCGAGACCAGCGAGTTGATATCCAGCGAGATTAAATGGAGTGGAGGGATGGCGGTTATGAAGTTCGACAAAGGCTGTTCCAGGTTCAGCCGGATTGTAGTGAATCTCATTCAAAGCAACCCAATCGGTTGGCGTCGGAATAGCACCAGGAAAGAGTACCTGAACAGAATCGGTAAAGGGCAAGGTGGAACCGTCGCTGGCGAGGCCGGTCAGTTGTAACTGATTTGTTGCGGCGGCAAGAGGAACAGCGAGAGAGAAGGTAGTGAAACCGGTCCAGAGGACTGGATAGCGGGTGCCATTGACAGCAATATGAGCAACACGGAAGGGAGCAGTTCCGGTGAGAGTGACGGTCGGGGTGTTAGCGGTGAAATCATTACCACCGTTTGAAGTGATGGAGAAGGTGGCGACATCGGCGGCACGAGCTTGGGCAATCAAGAAAGTACGGCGCGAATTAATATAATTGGTGATTGTCGAAATCGAGGCGAGGCCGGTGATGTTATTTTGAAGTTGGATAGCCCGATAACCATCGATAATAGGGCGGTAATTCTGAGCGAGCATCGGTCCTTCGGTAGCCCGTAAGAGAGCCCTCCACAACATACGTCGGAAGGCCGGATGATCAAAAGTGCGGGAATTCATTACTGGATCTTGTCCTCCCCAAAGTCCAGCTGTCGGGCCGTCACCGAGTCCAAGAACAAAATCAATATCCCAAGGCAGTAACACAGCTGGGTGTCCCGGTTGCCTATATATGTACATATTTTGTCCTACATTATAGGCCCATGAATCCCAGTTGCCAGTGACCCGATGGAAGGCGAATACCCGCATCCATTGGTCCATGTCCGCTAGTTGGAGGACTCGATCAGTATATCCGGTGTTGGCCGTCGAATTGATCGCGTTCACAAGATTATAAATGGTTTGGTAATTACTCTCAGGAAATAGTTTGGCGCGTCGTTCCCAGTTCCAGCGGTAGCGGGCTGGTTTGAGGGTATTTTGGGAGAGAAATTTTTGGACGGTGGCTTGGGTCGCACTGAAGGTTCGGTTGTCGTCGGCAAACTCAAACCAGATAGAGATTTTGTATAAGTCACCCTCACCCCATTCCGAATAATGTTGCTCAGCGTAACGGTGATCAGGCTCTTCTTGATCCTCGATGACATTGGCAAGTAACCCACCGTTGAGGTAGAAGAGTTGATATTTACCGTTTAGCGATGGAATACCCATTTCGGAGGCGATCCAGGCCGAGACACGTCCGCGGAGTGCGGTATCTTCCGTCCCACCATTACCGGTGCGAGAGAAGAGCCGTTCACTGACTCCTTGGAGAAGTTCATCAGCGGGGACACGGGTGGTGAGATCGCCAGAACCGCTGTGGTAAGGGCTCCCCTTATCGCGATAGAGGACTGAATGAATGACTCGAGCATTTCCATAAACGAGGGTACCTCGGCGATAGGCATTATTTAGGGCATTAGCCCCCACAACACTACGGTTGCTCTGAGTCGTCCAAAGATGGACATGAGGAAAACTGCCGGTGGGGATAGTTTCATTCCAGCGGATGAGCCCTTCATCGAGTTGAGCTGTGGGCGGCCAGATTGCGGTGGCTCCCAAGGAATCGGTCGCCTGCAGCGTATAGGCCACTAGAATACTTCCGGTTTGCCCTGGAATTCGAGCCGAATAGAGACGGTCGCCTGCAACGAGGTCTCCATCCAAACCGTCGTCGTGCAAGAGAACTTCGGAGACTGTTGTTGAAGGATCAATGCGGAAGCGACAGACAGCGTTGGTGATCCCTTGAGGATCGGTGATATGGGCGGTGATTAGGACAGGATCTCCCAAACGAGGAAGAACTGGGAAATGAGAAATATCGAACAGGGAAGGCCCCGCGTTGATTTGTTTACGACTATTTTTTTGACCGGGAGTTCCTAAATTTCTTGGGACAGTAAGGGGCGCGGGATAATCGGCGTAATTACCTCGAAAACGAAAGAGGAGTTCTGGCCAACCAGCGATCCAGCGGATCGCGGCTCGTAGAGTGACCGTATTGCCATTGGCGAGACCGGTTGAGAGGGTGCCGCGAATAGAGTTAACGCCGGTATCTAATCCCCCTTGGGCGCGGAGGTGAAGCCCTCGGGAACCGTTGCGACCGGCTCCAGCAGCAAGGGTAGAACCGAGATGATTACCTCCGAGCGTCCAACCCGTATTACCATTTTCGAAGCTTGGATTCTGCAGAAAATTAGTACCATCCGTGCGAATCACCTCGATGTCGTCAACTTGGCATTCTCCATTATTGAGTAAGCCCAAGAAAAGACGATTAAGGCCATAGGATGAATTGCCGAGATCGAGAGGACCGGTCCATTCGACCGTACTCCAATCCGCCTTGGTTGACTCGTCGGAATCGGCCCAACTCGAAGCCAGAGACGGATCACTATCGGGATCGATGAGTTCGAGACTAGACCCGCCTCCATCGCTCCATTTCCCCCAAGCACCGCCGTCGAAATAGCGAACTTCCCCGACGAGGAGATGAAGAGTCTCTGACGCAATGGTCCCGAGTTGATTCGTACTGAGGATTGTCAACGGGCGAAGTAATCGGACGACATCACCTCCATTACCGAGTTGCCCCGCATAAGGCCCAGCGACAGTGCTTGGGGATAGAAAGGGATGATTGAGTCGGAGCCGAGAAGGATCCTTAGCGACGACTATTTGTTGGCCGGGTTCGAGGCGATATCCATGAGGGAAATCAAACTCAATACCCCCGCGGAGCTGCCAACCAGCCAGATTGAGCGGAGTGGCCCCGCGATGATGAAGTTCGATGAATTCATCGGCATCTCCGCCAGGAGGATTGTAAAACAGCTCATTGATTACTAAATCCTCGGAGCGTCGAGAGTTATTAAAAAGACTAGGTGAAGGCGACGACAACCGGTGAAATCGGTTTGATCCGTCGGGAAAGCGACCCGAGGAAACCCCGTTTTCTTGAGGAGTAAACCGGATAACATCGCGAGCACGGCGTCCATCGGCTGAAATAAAAAACACCGTTTCCCCCGTCGATTTCAGGCGAAATCCGAGTTGGGTTTCATTCCAAGCTCGGTGAGAACCCGCAGCAAGCCGTGTGCCTTCGGGCATTCGAAACCGATGGGTGTTCAGCGAGTCACTTAGAACACATCCTGAAAGATCAACCTCGTGGTTGGAGCGATTAAAAAGTTCAATAAAATCAGAAACAAGAGTGTCTGTGTGAGCAAGGAATTCATTGATGACCACAGGTTCATCGGGAGAGGCATGGGATGGATCACGTCGGCCCGGTGAGCCGTCGCGGAAGTGACTGGGGCCCCAGGCTCGAGGATCAGCCTCGCCGTAACTGGGTGAAAGAAGCACAAGCGAATGGCCGGCGTGCCCAGCGGCCAAGGACCACGGTGATTCCGAGTCAAAGGCAACCTGCAATTTGATGGCACCTATTGCGTCGCGTAGTTCGATAGAGTCGCCGGATTTTTTGAGAGAACCCGTCCAAGGACCCAATGTTGGAGGGGCGTCTAAAGAAGAGAGAAGGTTTTTGGGGTCGGCGGCGACGACCACCATCGCTCCGGCCTCCAGACGAAATCGATCGGGGAACCGGTAATGAATTCCGCCAGCCAAAGTCCATCCGCTGAGGTCTTGGAAAATATCCCCATGATTGGCCACCTCGATAAAAGCCGAGCGTTGAGCCCCGTTTGTGGAGGTGATGGGATTGTAGAATATTTCAGAGAAAACTAATCCAGTCTGGCGACTGGAGGGATGGACCCCTTCGCGGAGATGAGCGATAGAGGATTCGTCGAAGTCTGTTGTTGGGGCGAGCGAGAGGAAGCGAGCGGTAGTAGGGATAGCGTTATTCTGCGAAGAAACAGCGATACCGAAGTGAGTTTCATTGGGCCAATCGAAGCTCATTGAACCGAGTCGGACCCAAGAGCGAGAATCGGTGCTGGTATAACCGGTGACAGTCGTTCCTTCGCGTTTGAGGCGCAGCCACAGTTCGGGTTGAGTGGCAGGAAAACCGCCCGTAACTGTGGCCCGAACCGAGGTGCCACCCGTGGAGGAACGGGATTCGAAGAAGCAACCGGCGAGAGGACTAGAGGCAAAGACAGCGGCGAACGGTCCGTTGGTTGTCGACCCGCTACGCAGCATTAGGCCGGCCCGGACAAAGGGGTCTGAGATGACCAATGAAGCCATCTGCACTTGAAAATCAAAATCCCCTTCGAGCGGCCTTTGGGCAAAGGAAAGTTGATCATAACCGGAAGCTAAACCTCTCCCTTGGGCGCTGAGAGTATAGCTGTTGGAACTAACTGAAACCAAGGAGCCAGTATCGCCGCTGAGAGAGAGAAGAGTCAGAGGTTGCCCCTGCAAGGTACCAGTGCCCCCAGCGATCCAAGCTAATAAAAAAAGTGTTAAAAAAGTCCGAGCCTTAAGGGAGTCTGAGACATCCATGGAGATTGCTTGGTACAGTGACCTAATATGAAAAGAGGGAACAGTCGGAAGTAAATAGATAATCGAAAATCACTTACTGTCTGTAATTCATTGAATATCGAGGAGAATCTTCAATTTATTTAGAGTGTCCCCTTCGGCTTGAGAAAGGCGATAGAGTTCTTTGTTGTACTCAGAGAGAGCACTAATTTCATCCGACTCCGATTGAGTGAGATCGCGTTGAAGTTGGAGGACCTCGAACGAGGTGCTTTTGCCGTTGGCGAGTTTCTTTTCCTCGGCATCCAAGGCTTGGGTAGCAAATTCCCTTTGTTTACGTGTCGCCCCGACCCTTTCAAACTGGGTTTTAGCTGCGCGGATCGAGATATCGATTTCCCGCATTGCCCCCTGTTCAGTTCGTTTGAAGTCGAGCAGCAATCGTTCCCGCTCCAGTTTGACTTGTTTATTACTTTCCCGTGCACCGCGATTGCTTAGAGGGAAATTCAACACTAAACCGACGGAGTGGTTGGGAAAATCACGCGCCCCTATGTTATCGAGAGAGCTACCGATATGGTGATCGAATCCGTTAAGGCCGTAGCTGCCAGTCAGATCGAGTTGAGGAAAGAGTTGATTGTGGGCAAATCGGCTGCGGATTTTTTGCTGCTCCAATGAAAGGGTCGCTCGTTGCACATCAGGCCGTTGGATGAGTGCCTTATGCCAACTATCCTTTTTGTCAAAGGCCATGGGTACTGCGGTCAGGGTCTGGGTGGGATCTAAAATAACCCCATCTATTTCCGACAAATTATCGGAAGTCAGTGTGCGTAGTCGGGTCAGGGCGTCGCCGTAAGAACCTTGAGTGCGCAGGAGATCGGCACGGGTCCGAAAAACCTCTGCTTCAGAACGTTTCTCATCGAGAGGGGCTAACGCTCCAACTTCGACCCGCTTCTTTTGCTCCACTAAGCGGCGCTCTGATGTTTCGACCGCCTTGGTCTGAACCTTGACGCTTTCTCGAGCGGCAATGAGGTCGTGATAAGCGAGTGCGACTTGGGTGGCGACAGTAATGACCAAATCCTGAACATCTTGCTCCGTTCGACGGATATTTAGGGTGTTCACTGCGATCATCATTCGCGGTTGATCGATCCAGAAATTTTTAAGGAGCGGTTGTGCCATCCGCAAGCGGAGGGAGGGATTGTAGAGGAAACCGCTCTCGGGTCGCACCGAATCACTGGAACGAGGCACATCGAATCCGATATTGTAACTAGTCCCCCAAGGCACGAGACCATTGATCGCTGTGGTATACGACTCGCGCCAAGCTTCAGCACCGGGAAGGGCGGCTTGGCCGGGAAGTGCCAAGGAGGGCTGAGCGGTAAAACTTTGTCCGGCAGAAAATTGGAGACTGGGGTCGTAAGCGGCCGACACTTGGCGCAGTTGGCTTAAGGCCTGACGCGGGCTGTAGAAGGCGATGCGGATATCTAGATTCTTTTGGAGCGCCATTTTAACACAATCATCCAAAGAAACAGGCTTGGTCTCGGCAACTAACGATCCAATAGAGAGAGCTACAATGGCGGAAAAGCAGCCGAGATGATGGCGAGACTGTGACCTATAATTCTTCATTTCCATAACAGAGGGACGAATTGGACGTATTCAAGAATCTGGTGAGTGTCAACCAATCAGTTGCTAGTGCAACTTCTTGTCTGTAAAAGTTTAGGACACCAACGATTCCGGCCATAGGGCCGATGGAGCGGAGCGGAATCGGCCCTATGGCCGAGACTCGCCCGTCTTCTGGGGTTGCCGGTGTCCGGCCAAAGCTGAAATCTGGAAG
>SIAZ01000031.1 GCA_009695405.1 Pedosphaera sp.
CGCTTACCCTACAACATCCTCAGTGCTATCAAGCGGATGTGCTTTGAGCCGGAGCACCGGAGCGCGCGGTTGAAGAAATTTCGACTGCTGCTGATCCATGTGATGGGGCGGATGAACCGGAACAACTGCGTGATGGGCCTGAGGATGCAGGCCAGTGTGGAGACGATCGGGCGGATGCAAAAGGTTTGGGAATTGTTCGAACTGCCAACGCAAGCGACGGCATCGGTGGCGTTGGGTCGGGGAGGAGGTGGGTGAACGACACTCAAAAACTGGCGGAAAACGATGGCATTATAGGATAGGTCCATGTGAAACCATATACATAAAAGTCACTTATAACTATTTTGTAGCGCTTAACCGAGAAAAACGGAGGGAGTGTAATTTCCGAAAACCTTCTGGTACCCGCTCTCCCGAAATTTTTTTCGCCACTCCGCTTAGGCGAGGATTTGGGTATATCTAGACATTATGACTTCAGTTTGTATCCCTAGTAATACCCCCGTAATTTTTATGAAATCAACCCATTATGGTTGTTCGCCGAGAGCCTGTTACTACAGCTTACTTCGACAGCCGAACAAAACCTCTTGGTAAATTCTGGCTTTGAAGGCGGACCGCACGATGACGCACCTCCTTGGGGCGTTGGCGGTTGGCGAGGCAGTGTCCGCGCGACCACCGAAGAAATACATTCGGGTCGGCGCTCTTTGCGCCTGCAAGGCGGTGGCGATGAAGGCGGCATTAACTCCGTCGTCCAAGTCGTCCCCATTGATCCTACCGGACGAACCAAGTACCACTACAACATCTGGGTGAAGATCCCCACCGCGACAGCGGCGACTCCCAAGAACGCACGCTCCCGCTGGATGTTCAGCGACGGTGCAGGAGGAGGCCTTTGTTCAAGCCCAAGACAACAGCAATTGGAACCTGATCACTGAAGGCGTCAACGAACTGATCCCGCCTGCGGGAGCCCAGTTCATCATCTTCCGTGTTTACGGGCCATTGGAAACGAATCCATGTATGTTGATGATGCTTCGCTGACAGGAGAGTCGACCGGCAATCCCAGTTACCCTGGCGCCAATGGAACGGTGAAGGACGCCAACGGCAATCCCGTAGCCGGCGCGGTGGTATTTATCAAGGACAGCGCCAAGGTCGAGGAATTTGCCACTTCCTCGGCGCTGACTGATTCCCAAGGAAAGTTCACGGTTTGCACTGCCAACGCTGGCACCTATTTCGCAGTCGCATGGAAGGCGGGCTATAACCTTAGCACGGAAACCCAGATCACCTTACAGGAGGGCACTTTAACCGCCTTGAATCCGACGATCCCTAAGGGAACTGGTGGGGCTAATCTTGCTGTTAAGACCATAGACCGCAGCATTGCGGTCGAAGCCTCGCCTGACGGCGGGTTCGCCAACAATCAATTCCTCCCTGAAAACGTTTTCGATGGAAACAGCGTCAGTTCTCGATACTTTGCGCCCGCCAGCGCAGATGCCGATCGCTGGATTTACGTGGATCTTGATCCCGTTAGAAAAAAGGCATTCTCCATTCGTGAGTTCGCCCTTACTTGGATGGGAGTGGGTCAGATGAACATCGGATGGCCCGCTATTGCCGATGTCAACCCGAAAGATTTCTCCCTCGAGTACACCTCTGGCGACCCAGCCAAGGCCACTGAAGTTAATTGGAGTTCCAATGTCGCGTATTCCATGAGCGGGGCTCCGCTGGGCACCTACAACGCCCCCATTGTGTGGTGCGTCTTGATGCGCCGATCACCGCTCGTGGCATCCGCTTCCATGTTCCACCTGGCGGTGGAGGCTTTGGCCCCACCGAGATCGCGGTCCTCTCGGCCACGCTTGGGCGCAGCACCCTGTCCGGAGTCGTAAAGGATGCCACCACGGGCAGTTCCATCGCCGGCGCCCGAATCGTCGTTTGGAACCCCACCAAAATCACCAGTGACCCAGACATTTACGGTCAAGCCAATGCGGTCCCCTTCGTCGTGAATGAGGAACCGCTCATGGCAACCCCGTACGACGTTCCTGTTTCCAAGAACATCGAGCAATCCTACGTCACCGACGCCCAAGGGCGATACTCCTTTGACGTTAACCTAGGTCAACCGATCCGTGTTAGCACTTTGGTAGACAACTACCCCCATTGGACCTCAACCGTTACTCCTCCAGTTGACGGAAGCGCAACTGCTCAGGACATCTCGATCGGCAAGACGGTGGTCCTTTCTGGCTTATTGAAGGACTCTGCGGGAAAACAGGTTTATAATGCCCTCGTTCAACTCGGCGGCCCGGAAAGTAAGTACTAGGAACTGACGCGTACTGATGGTAGTTACACCTTCGTCACGGGCGCGGGGACCTATGAACTCTACTCTGATGGTTATGGTTTTGCCGCCAACACCCAAAGCGTGACGCTGACTGCGGATACAGTTAAAGATATCACTCTCACCACGGCGGCCGAGACCGAGGGGGTTAATGCCACCTTTGACTTAAATATCGTAGGTTGGAAAATCGGGCGATACGACACAAATTGGGTGGCGATCGGCACCGTGGATGTCGCGGTTCGCGATACGACCCAGAACAAGACACCCGGAGGCAGTGGCAGCGCGGTGGTTGAAGATAAAGTGGTTTTTGCTGCCGATAATTCGACAGAGCTTGACGTCGGCTACCGAATGCTGAAGCGCGCCTCTAACGCGCGCATCCCCGTTCAAGCCAACAAGACCTACAATGTTTATTTCCACTTGAAAGCCGAAAACTGGGTCACCAAGGAGCATCTGGATGCGGTCCATTACCAAATCGTGTGGCGCAACGCTACAGGCGCGGTGATCAACCGGATCTTCTCGCATCCCCACTGGATCTACCCGCTGACCTATTGGTACCACTGCAATATTGGCCATCCTGAAGGCAAGGACGATTCCATCACCCTAAGTCGTTTGAGCCCACCGACAGGAGCGGCCACGATGGATATTCGCGTTGGGTGGGTACGCAACACCAGCGGTCAGCCCAATAACGACGGCGTTGTGCCTAATCCAGCGGGCTCATTGCTCTATGTAGACGACTTGGTAGTTGATGCGGTCGGTTCCTCGGCAGGACCTTCGCCTACCATTGCCGTGAGTCGGGCGGGCGGGCGGGCAGATCACCATCAATTACACGGGAACGCTGGAATCCAGCACTGACATCACCAAAGGTTGGGCAGCGGCAGCTAGCGCAACAAGCCCCTACAAGGTCACTGCGACAGATCCGACGCGGTTCTATCGGACTAAATAACAGTCTCTGACGGACATCGGTTCGTTGACTCGAAGAGGCCGGAGTTTTGCTCCGGCCTCTTTTGTTTCTGATCTTCTGATTTAAAAGAAAATTTCTGCTGTGTAAGGGGAAACCGGCGAAAGACTAATCCGGTCGGTCGTCTTTTCTTACACCCGCCTTCAATCGCGGCATACTCTACTTTCGCTAACTAGGAGCCCATGGGGATGGGTGTACGCTTACGTTTGAGATGAATCAGCCCCGACGATACAGATCGAACACTTTGAGTGATCAACGTCATCTTCTGAGCTTTTGAAGAGTGACTGTGATCAAAAGAGTTTTTGATTCAGGTATCGAGGCTCTTGGTGTATTTCTCATCCCTGATGAAATGTCGCCTGAGCCTCTTGGCCGTTATCTCCTTCACCCTCCTCGCCGCAACTGATCCCAAGGAACCCGCCGTGGTTACTGCAGGGGTCGCGGGGTCGCCGCCCTCCGATGCGATCGTCCTTTTTGATGGAAAGGATTTGTCAGCTTGGAAGAGCGAGGATGGGACCCCATCCAAATGGGCTGTCACCGATGGTTACGCCGAAATGCGTGGCAAAAGTATTCTGACACGGCAGGAGTTCGGTTCCATACAGCTTCACATTGAATGGGCCTCTCCTGCGGAAGTGAAAGGGGAAGGTCAAGGACGAGGTAACAGTGGGGTCTATTTTCAAGGTCGCTATGAAATTCAAGTCCTCGATTCTTGGCGGAATAAAACCTATTTCAACGGACAGGCTTCCGCTTTCTACGGTCACAATGCTCCGCTGGTAAACGCCAGTCGCAAGCCCGGCGAGTGGCAGGCTTACGATATTATCTTTCATCCTCCAACACCCTCAGCCGAGGGCAAGATTGTTCCAGGCTCTTTCACCGTGTTTCATAATGGGGTGCTAGTGCAGGACCATATTCCAATCTCGGGCGATGCGACGACCTCGGCTAAGTTTAGCGGAGCTACGCCCACCGGACCGCTTATGCTGCAAGACCATGGTAACCCAGTCCGTTACCGCAACATCTGGTTGCGTAAACTAGACTGACGCCAACTTTGTTCCGGTTGCCCTAGGCTTCCGAGAGAGAATCTCTTAGCGAAAGAGTTCTTCGAAGAAGCCTTTCATGGCTTTCCAAGAACGGGCGTCGGCTTTCTCGTTGTAGGCGGCACCTTTAGAATTATCGGAACCAGCGGTCCAGTGTGTAAAGCTGTGCACCGCACCGCCATAAGACACCAATTGCCAATCGCACTTGCCGTCTCGCATTTCTTTCTCGAAGCCAGCGACCTCGGCCACTGACACAAAGGGATCGTCTGCCCCATGTAGCGCGAGCACTTTGCCACGGATCTGTGCGGCGTCGGTGGGGGTCGGGGTGGCTAGGCCGCCATGGAAGCTGACCACACCCTTAAGGTCGGCTCCGCTTCGCGCTAATTCCAAGGACGCTGTGCCCCCAAAACAGTAACCAATCGCAACCGTCTTAGCTGGATCACAGATTTTTAAACCTTTCAAGACGCCCAACCCGGCGGCCATTCGACGACGTAAGAGGCTTCGGTCACCTTTGTATTTACCAGCAAGTCCGCCCGCCTCGCCAGACGTCGATGGTCGTATCCCTTTACCGTAAATGTCGGTTGCAAAGGCTACGTAACCAAGACTGGCTAACATTTCGCAGCGCTTGATTTCGTAAGTGGTTAATCCCATCCACTGGTGGGTCACTAGAATGCCAGGCCTCGGGCCAGCAATGGAATCATCGTAGGCAACAAATCCTTCGAGTATGGTATCGCCGTCTCGGTACTCAAGTCGTTCGGTGTGAATTGCTGCCCCTAAAACCGACACCAGTAGCAACGAAAGTACTACGGCAAAAACGTATTTCATAAACCGGATGATAGCATCTCTCATAATCACTTCCAACCGAGTTTTCACCCGAGCCCGCAGGGCCTTTTTTAAATTCTGTTAAAGTCCATCCTTCCGTTCGGCCCTCGGTTCATGGCAAGTCCGACGGGTGGATATGCACAAAAATGGAACGCCCATGGCTGGGCAGCGGGTTACTTTGGATATTACCGACCTCGCCTTTGGTGGAGAAGGGGTTGGTCGAATCGATGATTTTGTCGTCTTTGTGCCCTTTACCGCACCCGGCGATCAGGTAGAGGTTAAATTGACCGAGGTGAAAAAAAGCTTCGCCCGTGCTGATTTAGTCCGTGTGCTCAAACCTTCTACTGAACGGGTCAACCCGCAATGCGAGTACTTCACCGAATGCGGGGGGTGCCAATATCAACATCTCGATTATCTCGCTCAACTCCGCTGGAAACAACATCAGATCGGAGAACTCCTCCGCCGAATAGGTGGCTTTGATCCGTCCATTGTCCATGCCGTCACTCCGTGCCCTCAACCCTACGGCTATCGCAATCGTATCCTTGTTCGTAGTCAGTGGAATAAGCCCGCTCAGAAACTAAATCTCGGTTTCATTCGCTCCGACTGTAATTTAGTCTGTGATATTAAATCCTGTGCTATCGCCGAACCCGCCATCAATCAAGCAATCCTCGATTGGCGTCGTAATCCGCCGCCCAAGGGGGGAATTAAGACGGTGCTCCGCATTCAACCTGAAGGGTGGGAAGTTCCTGAACATTCCTTTTTTCAAAACAACTTTTTCCTTTTGCCCGCCCTACTGGCCGGTGTGAAAGAGCGGTTAGCTAACTCAGGGGCAGCTCATCTTATCGACGCCTATTGCGGTGTGGGATTTTTTAGCATCGAATTGGCTTCTGTGGTGGAGTCGTTTGTCGGCGTAGAACTCGATGCACCAGCTATTCTTGCGGCGCGTCAAAATATGGTGACTCGGGGTATTCTCAATGGATCCTATGTCGCAGGCGATACAGACCAATTCTTGCCTTCTCTTTTGCAGCGCTTGGATCCAACCAAGACAACCGTCCTTCTAGATCCGCCTCGGGTAGGCTGTCGCCCCCCAAGTCTGGAAGTGCTCCGTCGCACTGGGCCTAGCCAAATCCTTTATGTGTCCTGTCATCCTGCCACTTTGGCGCGCGATTTGAAAAGTCTGTGTGCCGATGGCCGGTATCGTTTGGTTGAAGTTCGTCCGTTCGATATGTTTCCCCAGACACAACACGTCGAGTGTGTTGCTGATCTGCGTCTCGCAGGGCCGCTACCCGAGGGCGAACATGGCGACACTTTACCCGACGGCATAAAGTTGAATTGACTCGCCCTACGAAAGTTCGCGAAATCTCCAAGACTATGGTTCCCTGTCCTCCCTTGGCCACCCTGCGCTCCTTGGCGGTTGCGTGTCTCATCGTTGTAGGAATAAAACGAACTGGAATGGCTGGTGACTGGCCCCAATGGCGCGGCCCAGATCGTACGGGTCATGCGTCCAAAGATGAACCTCAGTTAGCAACGCTGACGGCAACCCCACGGGTTGTCTGGAAAGTAAGGGCTGGGGAAGGATTTGGATCGCCGGTGGTGACAGGCGGACGTGTCTTTGGTTTAGAAACTCGGAACGGCAAGGAGGTCCTGCGGGCCTTGGATGCTACGGAGGGCGGTGAGCTCTGGTCTGCGGTTATTGATAGCACTTTTACCGATTCACAAGGTCCACCAGCTCCGCGTGGAACCCCAGTGGTGGTCGGTGGGCAGGTCTATGCACAGTCGTGTCGTGGGGAATTAGTGTGTCTTGATGCGTCGTCGGGTCAGCGTCGATGGGCGGTGAACTACACACGCGATTTCGGTGCTAATTTTTTCGGGGAAAAGGGTAATGCCCGTGGATCAATGCGGCACGGAAACACCGGTTCTCCTTGGGTTGAGGAAGGTTGGGTTTGGGCTTCAGCCGGTTCCACTAATGGGGCAGCTCTGGTCGCTATCGACGCGATGACTGGCGGTGTTCGTTGGAAAGGTGGTAACGAGGTAGCAAGTTATGCGGCACCGATGATGGCTTCCTTAGATGGGACGCGACAGGTGATCAACTTTATGGCTGATGCGGCGGTCGGATTGGATGCAAAGTCGGGGGCAGTATTGTGGCGATACCCGCTGAAAACGGACTTTTCTCGTCATGTGATTACCCCAATTATTTTTGGCAATCAGGTGATTCTAGGTTCACATCAGACGGGGTTAATCGGACTGCGCGTGGCTTATAAAGGGGGCGTGTGGACAGTTTCAGAGATGTGGAATTCGCGTGAAGCCGCCCCAAATGTGGCCTGTCCCGTAAAGATTGGGGATTGGATTTTTGGATTGGGACCACAACAGAATGTTATCTGTGTGAGTGCGATAGATGGCCATCTTCAATGGTCAAAAACGGGTTGGATATCGACGACTCAAGACAAAGCTCATGCGGGATTTATTGCCATCGGCGAGAAGACGGTCTTGATGCTGAACGATACAGGCGAACTCATTCTTTTTGCGGCGAACGCGACTGAATGCCTCGAACTGGGGCGTGTGCAGGTTTGCGGTTCCAATTGGTGCAATCCCGCCTTGTCAAAGGGGCGTTTGTATTTGCGGGAAGGTGTCCGTAACAGTGGTTCTTGGATGTGTCTCGAACTGTAACTGGTTTGGGACGCTGAAGACGGGGTCATGCGATCACGGTCGTTTATCTGGGGCCTTGTAATTGCGATGCCAAGACAGAGACCACAAACGATCGAGTGGAACTAATTCAACATGACCATCCACCATAGTAAAATTAACTCCTCCGGGCAGCTTTGTCTCAGGAGTCAAGGTGAGGGTCCCTCGAAACGTGGAACCGTGTCGTGAAATGCAGAATCGTTGCATCATCGAATCATTTCCACCCATCCCCAAATTCTTCGCCGCTTTGTCGGTGGCGAGTGGCCAAGAATCAGCCCAAACTGAGTCGGCAAAAATCGGGGTGGTTACTGGGGTCTCGTAGTTACTCTCTTTCGCAAAAGCTTTAGCGGGATCGATAGCACCCTCGCCCTCCGGCGAATACTGCCAACCGTTCATTCCATAGCTGCTCTCAAACCCGGTATTCCATTGAACTGGCGTTTTTAGTGGTCCGTACCAAGCCGCTGTGGCGGTGCCCATCGATTCACTGGTCGCAACTCGCTTGGCCGGAATTGGTGCTGTCGGACAGATACGAATGGCGTCAGACGGGACGTTATTAGTCCGTAAGACCGCCATCCAAAATTTTGCCGGCGTGTAGGCCACAGGGAAGGTTTTCCCATTATCGTTTAAATACATAAAGAAGCCCAATCCCATTTGCTTCAAGTTACTAAGGCAAGCGACCGATGCGGCCCGCTGTTTGGCCCGACTGAGTGCCGGCAGAAGCATTCCAGCCAAGATGGCGATGATTGCAATCACCACCAGTAGTTCGATCAGAGTAAATGCGCCGATGATCTGCCTACGTTTAGGTCCGGTTGGTGAAAATTTTGGATTGGTCATAATCTGACTAGGTAGTAATTTTACTGAGCCTTCAAGTGAAAATTGTGGTCACTTGAAACCGCCGGTTTTATCAAGGGACAGAAGCTCAGCCATCGCTTTCGCAAAGTTAGATGCAGAAAGGCTCCACTCGCCTAGGGTTCGCCTGTCGAAAATCTTGTCGCTCTCCAAAAAACTACTTTTAAGACAAAAACGCACCTCCTTCTTTTCCTCCCAAACTAATTGGCACCTCCGGTTCCCTCTCCTTTGAGAAAAGACGAATCTAGAATTCGTTGCGGTGACAAAGTAGGCCTTCCTCGAAGGCCATTCTATTTTTACTGATAAAGACGATCCTTATTGGTTAAGTCAGGGGCACTTAAATTTCAGAATTTCACCAAAAAATGACTGGTGATCAACTAGGATCGCCCTATCTTTCTATGGTGAATTTGGTCCCTTAGCGTTGTGATAAAATTACTTTCACTGATGGGTTTGATGTTGGGAGTGACTGCTGCACTGAGGGCGGCGTCTCCTCCGCCTGACTACAATACGAGTGTCCGTTCCATTCTCTCTCGGAATTGTTTCAAGTGCCACGGACCAGACGAAGCCGCTCGAAAGGGGAAACTGCGTCTTGATTTGAGGGAGGTTGCTATACAACCCGCAAAATCGGGTGCGGTTGCTCTTGTGCCGGGGCGACCGGATTCGAGTGAATTATTCCGGCGTCTGGCTTCAACTGATCCAGAGGAAAAGATGCCGCCGCCCGAAACCGGGCAAAGACTGAGTGCCGCAGAAACGGAAACATTACGGAATTGGGTGGCAGGAGGAGCTGAGTACCAACAGCATTGGGCCTTTGTTCCGCCCCGTGTTCTTTCGGTGCCTTCTGCTCCTAATGACACTTGGAGTCGCAACAGTATCGACCTTTTTGTCCTCCAAAAACTCCAGCAACAAGGGTTAACCCCTTCGGCCGAAGCTGATCCCTATTCGCTTTTGCGTCGCCTTTCGCTGGACCTCACCGGGTTGCCTCCCACCCCAGAAGAAATGGAGTTCTTTTTAAAAGATCGTTCAGCACGGGCTTATGAACATCAAGTAGATCGCCTTCTGGGTTCTCCCCACTATGGTGAGCGCTGGGGGCGGCGCTGGATGGATCTTGCTCGGTACGCTGATACCAACGGGTACGAGAAAGATCGAAACCGAACCATCTGGCCGTGGCGAGATTGGGTAATCCGTGCTCTCAATTCCGATATGCCCTTCGACCAATTTACAGTCGAACAACTCGCAGGCGATCTTTTGCCGCAGTCTTCCAATGATCAACGCATTGCCACTGGTTTTCATCGGAACACCATGCTCAACGAAGAAGGGGGCATTGACCCTTTGGAATTTCGTTTTCACGCAATGACCGATCGGGTGGCCACCACAGGGACAACTTGGCTGGGCCTTACTCTGGGTTGCGCCCAATGCCATACCCATAAATACGATCCAATCCCCCATCAGGAGTATTATCAGATGATGGCTTTTCTAAACAATGCGGACGAACCAGAATTGGATCTTCCCAATCCTCTTGAGGAAGAGCGTCATCGGCGCGGTTTAGAGCGAGCCGATCGCCTTGTGCGTGGTTTGGCCGATGGTTTTCCTCTTTCAGACGCCCTCTGGCACACCCCTCGTCCGTCCAGTGCCACGGCTGCAAGTGGCGAAAAACCACAGATCCTCGAGGAGGGTTCAGTCCTCTTTAATGGAGCGACCCCCGAGCAGGATACCTACACCATCATCTTAGAAACCGGTTTCGAGGGTGTGGATCAATTACGTTTGGAAACCCTTACCGATGCCTCCTTACCAAAAAAGGGTCCTGGACGCGTGGCTCATGGCAACTTTGTTCTGAGTGAACTGCGTATCACCGCTGCGCCTCGAAATGATCCGGCACGTATTCGCCCCATTAAACTACGTTCAGCCACCGCAGATGTGGAGCAAACGGGTTACTCGATAGGTCAGGCTATTGATGGTCGAAGTGATACCGGATGGAGTGTAGATATTGGAGCAGGAGGGCTTGAACTACCTCACACGGCGACTTTCCACTTTGACGAGCCGGTTTCCTATCCGGGCGGGGCTCAGTTTGTTATTACGCTCGAGCATCAGTCGTCTGGAAAACACCTTATCGGACGCCCTCGGCTTAGCCTCGGATCCCCAGTCCCAGCCGCTGAACCTATAGCTGAACGAAGACGCAAGATTGCCGAAGAGCGCTTCAATCAATGGTTGTCGGCTAGCCGCACCAATACCATTCCTTGGCGCAGTCTCAAGCCGTCTCGGGCGACATCCAACCAGCCTAAATTGACCGTGCTCGCCGATGATTCGGTACTGGCCAGTGGCGATATCACCAAGAGCGATCGGTATGATCTCACATTTGATGTTCCAGTAGAAAAGATCACCGCTTTGCGGCTGGAAGCTTTACCCGACGACAGTCTACCTGCGCACGGTCCTGGTATGGCCTACTACGAGGGGCCTAAGGGAGATTTCTTCTTAGGTGAACTTCAGTTGATCGCAAATGGGAAGGCGATTGCGTTTGCTGGGGCGTCTCATAGTTACGCCAAAAATAGCTTTGGCAGCGATGCCCCTGCGAGTGCTGCCATCGATGGCGATATGCAGACCGGTTGGTCAACTGGAGGTCGCGAAGGACGACGACATGAGGCTGTTTTTGTCTTGAAAGAACCCTTAACAGCGCAGGAGGGTCTAAAAATTCAACTCCACTTTGGACGTCACTATGCCTGTTCCTTGGGTCGGTTTCGGCTCTCTGTTACCACACGCCCTAGTGGTCTCCAGGCTTCGGATCGATCTCCTCAGTTAACAGCACTTCTCCAGAAGTCGGCAGCAGAACTGGATGCCACCGGACTTCAGTCGTTGCGGGATGAATTCCTCTTAAATACCCCCGAATTAGCCGATGCTCAGCGCGAAATCCAAGAGCTTCGACGCCCTGTTTCGCATCGGACCACCTTGGTGCTTCGTGAACGACCCAAGACGAATCCCCGGCCCACATTTCGTCATCATCGAGGAGAGTACCTCCAACCGGCTGAATCGGTCGAACCGGGTGTTTTATCGGTTCTTTCTCCGTTTTTATCAAACTATCCTCGGAACCGTCTGGGTCTCGCTCAGTGGTTGCTTTCCACCAATAATCCCCTCACCGCTCGGGTCACGATCAATCGCCAGTGGCAGGCTTTCTTTGGTCGTGGACTCGTCCGAACTACTGAGGATTTTGGTTATCAAGGCGAATCGCCGTCTCATCCTGAATTACTTGATTGGTTATCCGTAGAATGGATGCAAGATGGGTGGTCTATGAAGCGGTTGCATAAACGGATTGTGATGAGTGCCACCTATCGCCAGTCATCGCGAACCTCTCCTGATCTGCGGCTTAGGGATGCCGAAAATCGGTGGTTGGCCCGTGGTCCATCAGTTCGGTTAGATGCCGAACAGATCCGTGACGCGGCCCTGTTTGCGAGCGGATTGCTTTCGATGAAAATGGAAGGTCCTGGGGTTTATCCGCCTCAACCCGTTGGCGTCATGGAAGCGGCTTGGGGTGGAGCAAAATGGCCTGTCAGCGAAGGGGAAGATCGCTACCGTCGCAGTGTCTATACTTTCGTTAAGCGTACCGCCCCGTTTGCTCTGTTTAACACCTTCGATGCCCCCACTGGAGAATCCTGTCTGGCGCGCCGTGAAGTTTCCAATACGCCCCTTCAGGCACTGACTCTTCTCAATGACATCGTTTTCCTTGAGGTCGCTCAAGCCTTGGGGCGTTCTCTAGCCGATTATCCGGGGACAACCCGTGCTCGGATTGAATATGCCTTTCGCCGCTGTATGACGCGTCCGCCGACTACAGACGAGACAGCATCCCTGCAGCGATTTCTGGAGGTCCAACGAGGGCGATTTACAAAGGGTGAATTGAACCCGAATTCTCTGATGGGCGATGAATCGGGTACAGTGCTGGAACGGGTTGAGCGTGCGGCGTGGACCGCTCTCGCTCGAGCTCTGCTAAACTTGGATGAAATGATAGTAAAAGGCTGACCCCTGACGTTCTAGAACTTCTTTACTCTGCGATGAACCGCCCTCCTTTTAAATCCGTTGATGTCAGTCGTCGTCACTTTCTTCAGGACTGCGGTATCGGTCTTGGAAAGATGGCTCTTGCCGGTTTGCTTTCTGGGGTCGGACTTCAGCGACTTCGCGCGGAGGCAGCCTCTGGAGGTGGGTCGCCAGGGCCGCGAGCACCTCACTTCCCAGGGAAAGCCAAGCGGGTGATCCATCTCTTTATGGCGGGTGCCCCCAGTCAGTTGGAACTTTTCGATTTCAAACCAGCACTCGCTAAGTTAGAGGGAAAACCGTTACCGCCCTCGGTGATTGGAGGTCAACGATATGCCTTCATTCGACCCGATGCGGCGGTGCTGGGGCCTCGTTTTAAATTCGCCCGACACGGTCAGTGTGGAGCTCAGATTTCTGAGGTCCTCCCTCATTTAGCCAAGATTGTAGATGAGGTCTGCTTTGTCCGCGCGGTCCGTACCGATCAGTTTAATCATGCCCCTGCGCAGATTTTGTTTAACTCAGGCTTTGCTCAACCCGGTCGCCCCAGCCTGGGTTCGTGGGTCCTTTACGGGCTTGGAGCTGAATCATTGGATCTCCCATCCTTCGTAGTAATGAGCACAGCCGGAGGGCTCAGTGGCGGAGCGTCCCTCTGGTCCAGCGGCTTTCTGCCCACGGTTCATACTGGGGTTCGACTCCGGAATCAGGGCCCACCCATTCTGAACGTCGATACGCCCGCAGGCATTGATAAGCAATTACAGCGAGAGACACTCGACGTGGTAGGTGATCTCAATCGAAAGCGCCTTGAGGGAGCGGGTGACCCTGAGATCGCCACAAGGATTGCCTCTTATGAGATGGCATTTCGACTGCAAACATCGGCTCCTGAGTTAATGGATTTGCGAGGCGAATCTAAGTCGATCCTCGATCTTTACGGTTGTGATCCAGCAAAACCTTCCTTTGCCCGTGCCTGTCTTCTCGCACGTCGAATGGTTGAACGCGGGGTTCGTTTCGTGAATATATACCATGAAGGCTGGGACGCCCACAGTGATGTCACTGGTAATGTACGGTCCAACGCAGCGGCCACAGATCAGGCCAGCATGGCTCTAATCCTCGATCTCAAACAACGGGGAATGCTTGAGGACACCTTGGTGGTTTGGGGCGGAGAATTCGGTCGAACCCCGATGGTCGAATCCAATCCAGCACTCGGTCGCAGCCAAGGACGAGATCATCACCCTCAAGCCTACACAGTGTGGATGGCGGGGGGTGGAATCAAAGCTGGGTTTAGCTACGGTGCCACCGACGAACTAGGATTCCACGGCGTTGAAAACCCAGTTCACGTGCATGATTTGCAGGCGACCTTACTGCATTGTCTGGGCTTCGATCACGAACGGCTCACCTACCATCATGCGGGGCGCGATTATCGACTCACCGATGTTCATGGTAAGGTTCTTCGCGAGGTACTCACCTGAACGACTCCGTTTTTACCGATTCCAACATTGTGTTACAGATCCTCCCTTGACTACGGTAGCCTTGATCTGAGCCACTGGATTGAATTAAGCTCTAAAGCATCTAAGCTTACATTTGAGATTTGCAGATTTCAGGTGTCTCGACTTGTTAGATTTATCGATTTTATGACCTCTTGTATTTTACCAAATCATCGGTTCCGCCGTGGGTTCACCTTAATTGAACTATTAGTGGTGATTGCCATTATAGCCATTCTTGCGGGGATGCTCTTGCCCGCATTGGCTAAGGCGAAGACAAAGGCTCAAGGGATTGGTTGTCTTAACAACACCAAGCAATTGACCCTCGCTTGGCATCTTTACTCCGGTGATTTTCAAGACAAAGTTGCCAACAACTATGGGGTTTCTGAGACAATCGAAGCCATCGACAAAAGGGTCTTCGATAATTGGGTTAACAACGTGATGACTTGGAGCGTGGGGACTGGAACTGCCGAACGGAGTGTCACCAACAAGGAGTGGGTGGCCAACGGAGTCCTTGGAAAGTACACCGGGGGTACGGTCGGCGTCTATAAGTGTCCGGCAGATACACGGTCTTCGCCGGCGCAAATGGCCAAGGGGTGGTCCCGCAATCGTAGTCTCGCTATGAACTCCTTTTTCGGGCGATTCAGCATCGGTAACGATCCTACTTTAAGCGGAAGAAATTGGGGTTTTAGTGATCGGATTCAATTTCTCAAGCAGACAACAGTCCCAAATCCCTCAAAAACTTGGTTAACCTTGGATGAACATCCCGATTCGATTAACGATGGCTATTTCATTAATAACCCTGATGCAGGTAATTGGGGGGATATCCCAGCCTCTTACCACAATGGTGCCTGCGGCTTTTCCTTTGCTGATGGTCATTCCGAGATCAAGAAATGGATGAGCAAAAGCTCGATTTATCCCAAGGTGAGCTTTGCTTATCCCAATGTATTGCCCTTCGATGCAAATGGGAGTCTCGATCTCCAATGGTATAGGGAACGGACCGGTTATGTGTTGGCAGCGGGCAATGTTTCGCAATACGGCTACTAAAGCAGCTGGAAATAGGGACTCCTCAGAGCCCGTTGCGGAACATGATTCGGGCAATTCCGTAAAGAATCAGCAACAAAAAGCTGAGCGATAAAAGGAGTCGGCGACGAGCGATCTTTCGTTCGTAGCGAAGGGGGCGAAGTCCGTGGACCGAACCGGCAGCCATCAAAGTGACTAGGCCTGAGGGGGTTCGCGGACGCGGCCCAAACTTGATTTTCCATCGGGCCCATGCCTCCACTAAGTTGTAGCGATCGAGTGGTGCACTTGAAGAGTTTAATCCGCCCGAGGGAACTGAGGATGGGCGGGGTGCAGGAGTGGGGATCGGTCGATCGGTCAGCGCTCCTCTGACTGAGGGAGAATGTTGCCGTCGGTTCAGTTGGGCTTGGGGCGGCGGTTGAGCGGAGAGATGCGTAATCCGTTTCTGCAGCCGAGAAATTTCCCGTTCCAGACTTTTCTGGCGGGCCTGCATGGGATCGTTCGTTTTGCTAAACCAGCCCACCTCAACTCCTCAGCGTTTCAAAGCGATTACTACAGTCAGAGCGAACACTCCCAGAGCTAATAAAAGCACCGGCCAGTTCAAAGCCAAACCGACACGAGCTAATTGAGACTTTGAGAGATCAGCTAAGTTGGAGACCGGTGTGAAAGGTGGATTAGCTGAAGTACCAATGGCCCCGTGCCCCTCTAAAATAGGCCACGACAACCGCGCTTTTGTATACTCCATTCGTGCGTTTTCGATAGTAGCGAGCGCGCGAGATAATTCAGTTTCCCAAGTGCTATCGGTCCAGACTTGCTCATTCAAGCTTTGCACATGGGTCAAAGCCGTTTTTAGATCCTCCAAGGTTCGACCCATTTGCTGAGTATCCCGACGAAGGCTTTGCTCAGATTGATCGAGCAAACCAACCCCTCGGATAAGGCTATGAAGCATTTCTTCGCGGCCAGTGTGGAATTCAGCTCGACGCCGGCGCATTTCTTCGACCGCCGATTTGGCTCGCTCTAACTGATCTTGTGCTTCTCTTAAGCGGATTAATTCCTGTTGTGTCGCGGTTAATTGGTTGTCCAGTTCCTCGCGGGTCGGAGCTCGGCCGGCCGCAGTTGCAGCCTGAAAATGAGCCCCTGCCGGTCGCGGCAGAGAACCTGAACTAGAGCGAAAATCCGTATCCACAAAGTCAGTCCCTTCAATTCGCATAATTGTTAAAAAATCGATGATACGATTGCTGAGGTCAGATGGGAAGTCACAGATAGGGATTCGTTAAAATCACCACCAAAAATGAGGGGCCGATCCGTCAGTTCTAATTTCCTGACGTGCAAATGAACGAAATTCAGAATGACCATCGAGGGCAAGAATATTTCCACCCGCCGGAAGTTGACCATTCAAATGAGCGGTACTATGCCCAGCCCAACCGCCGTCCACTTTGGTGAAATTGCGGCTAGTACCGGTTCGTGTTGCCGAATTCGAGAGCGTTGCATCGGCGACAATCACCCTCGCTGAGGGGCCGGGTTCAAATTCCTGTCCGCCAACAATCCAAGACTTAGGATTAAAGTTTTCGGTGATATTAGTAATTTTGACCCGCCCCACCCCTTTGAAGGCAACAACATAGCCGATGACTCGATAACCCGTGGCGGTGTCAGAGGCGACTTCGTTGGTGACCCCCGTTGTAAAACTCCAGAGCTGATTATTATTTTGTTTCTCAAAGCCGGGACAATAAAGAATGCTTCTTTGGCCCCCATACCGCACAAATGCGTTGGCCGCTTTTGCTGGGAGATCCCAAGGCCAGACGGCTCCGGTACAGTCGGGAAATTGGTCGCGGTTATCGTCCGAATACATGCGGATCGCTAACCCCAAATTTCTAAGATTACTTGAGCACTTGGTGACAATCGCTTTGCTCTTTGCTTTCCCAAGGGCCGGAAGCAACATTCCAGCTAGGATAGCAATAATGGCGATCACAACCAGTAACTCGATCAGCGTAAAACCACTTCGTAGAGATTTTTTCATAGAATAGTCATAAGGTTATCAGAAGCTTAGAACTTAGTGTAGAGAGTCTAGTTCAGTCCCAAAAAGATTTATTGAGCTAATTCAAACCAATGTATCTGAAAATTAGTTCCACTCGTTCGATGCCGCCCAAATTATAGAATCTGTCTTCTCTGTTCCCCAATTAACTTGCAACCCATTGGATGGAAGGATGCTCTTAAGGATTGAGCGATCGCACAACCCGAAAATAACCTGCGTCCCCATCCAAGGGTTGAGTGAGACTTAGTGTGGGCCCCGAGCCTGTTACTGAGTTGGGGCTCAGATTGGTAAAGGGGCCTTTGATTGTCAGAGACCTTTGTAAATGAAAATAGGAGCCGGCTGATGCTTCAACGGTGAACACTAATTGGTCATTCCGCCGTTCAAGAGATGTCCTGACAGGAGCGGATTCCTCAGGTTGTGGACCGAAATAAACCAGCGCTTTAGCCCAAGCCTTTAGACCACACTCCGCTCCCGCGATACGGCCGGGTAAATCATCGCAGGACGCGTGAATCCCGCCCCAAATCCGAGAAATTCCCGCCTGATCAGCTGCATCGTAGTAGGTAGCCCATTCCAAGGCGATTGATTCAGTCGGTCCTAATTCTGTCCGAAGAAAGGTATTTGCAGAAAAGGTTTGCGTCGCCTTACCGCCCGGAAAAAACTCGGAACCAGTCAGTGCGGTTAGGACTTCGGCCGCGGCACGACTGAAGGTGCTGTGGCCGGAGATATATCCCGGAAAGGCGGGTGTCACAAAGTTACCCGCCTGATAAGGCCACCAGAAGTCACCGCGAATCCATTTAACCCCCGAATAAGCTTGAGTGATATTAGTAGGCCGACGCGGCCAAACTCGGAGCGCAATTATTCCCGCGGGTAACCCTTCATGACGGGCCGTTGCTTTGACCGTCTCCGCTGTTGTCCACTCAATCAAATCAGGCGTCAGTGGTAATCCGTAATTACTAAAGTTTGAAGTGGAAGAGGAATCTGAGGATTGCCCCATCGCCGCCATAAACCGAACAACGGTCATAGGGCGCCAAACCATCATACTGCCTTTTTAATGTCCAAGCGGCGCAGGCGGCATCGTGCAAAGCAGCATTGAGAGCAAAATACATCTTCACATCCCAATGAAGAGGATCGAATTCCGTTCCAAGGCCCTGAAATCGGGCGCGGAAGTCCGGATGATCACGCATTTGGTTGGCGAGTACATCCCAGTGGCCTGGCGGTGTTTCTGATTTGGGTCCATCAGCCCAATGTTCTGCGAGGACCCGAGTGAAATCCCCTCGTTTTACAACGTTTGGAGGATAGGGTTGCCCTGTTACCGGATTGAGAGATCGCCCTTTTCCATCGTTAGACCCCAATGAATTATTTCCGAATACACTAGGAGAAATATCAAGGGTGACACCGTCGTCAGGGCTAAGTTGGCTCGAAGCTCGAATGACTTCGACGATATTAGAGCGAAAAAGTTCTCGGGATTGACCTTCCAATTGAGGGGGTGGCCCTGAGTCTATCCACATTCCATGAGGCAGATTTCGGGTTAAAGCAAACGGTTGAACATCCCACCAGTGTGCGCCCTGAAATTTTTGAATCGAATCGACGCTGATGCCGTTCTGGGTTACGGCATCTGTGACGGCTAAGGCCTGCCATCGACTAATGAAAGTGGCCAAGGTATTCGGGACACCGATCAAGAGGGGCAGACCGTTTACACTTTTGTATCCACCGCCTTCAGGTGAGAAATCTTGGTATCCCTGCGCCTCCCGTGCTCCGTCGTTGATGAAGTGTTCATGGACACGACGGAAAATAAGCCTCCCCAATCCGTCGGGGGTGGAGGGATCCTCTGAGGTGCCATTTAAATCATAGCCTAACTTCACCATCCTTGAATCGAGGGCGGGTAGAGTAACGGACTGCCGAATTGCCGCATTAAAGCGGGATCGAAGTAACCGGTATGCAGCATGGCTAATAGCAGCGCGGCGGGCCTGGGCCTGCTTCGATAAAACGGACAGAGAAAAGGGAGTTATTGGTTAGTTATTTTTGAGTTCGAACTGAGCGGGTGAAAGGCCTCGGAGGGAGGTGTGACGGCGCTGGCGGTTATAGAAGATTTCAATGTAGTCGAAGATTTCGGA